>DASVQA010000012.1:0-6049 GCA_036389375.1 Pyrinomonadaceae bacterium
ACGAACGGCGAGCGTTACAACAAGGTTATCGCCATCTGGTCGGAAGTGACCGACATGGTGGCGAAAGAGATGTTCCGCTCGATGGACGAGCGCGAGCGCAACACGCAGGAGTTGAACCCGATCCTGATCATGTCGGATTCGGGCGCGCGCGGCACGGCGCAGCAGATTCGCCAACTCGCCGGCATGCGCGGGCTGATGGCCAAGCCGTCGGGCGAAATCATCGAGACGCCCATTCGCTCGAACTTCCGCGAGGGCTTGAACGTCCTGCAATACTTCATCTCGACGCACGGCGCGCGCAAGGGTCTCGCCGACACCGCGCTCAAGACGGCGGACTCCGGTTACTTAACACGGCGCTTGGTTGACGTGGCGCAGGACGTGATCATCTCCGAACCTGATTGCGGCACGCTGAAAGGTATCTCTTCGACGGCGATTGTCGAAGGCGGCGAAGAGATCGAGTCGCTGCGCGACCGCATCGTCGGGCGCACCGCGCTCGAAGACGTGATCGACCCGGTTGAAGGGCGCGTTATCGTCGCGTCTAACGAGGAGATCAACGAAGATCTGGCAGCCGAGATTCAACGCTCCGGCGTGCAGCGCGTCCGCATCCGTTCGGTGCTGACGTGCGAGTCGCGGCGCGGCTGCTGCATCAAGTGTTACGGGCGCAATCTGGCGACAGGGCGGCCCGTGGACATCGGCGAGGCGGTCGGCGTTATCGCCGCGCAATCCATCGGCGAGCCGGGCACGCAGTTGACGATGCGCACGTTCCACATCGGCGGCACGGCCCGGCTGGAAGAGTCGTCCAAGCACGAAGCGCGCATGGACGGCACGATCAAATACGTCGAACTGCAAACGATCAAGAACCGCCGGGGCGAGATCATCGCCATGAATCGCAACGGCGCTTTGACCATCATCGATCCGCGTGGCCGCGAGGTGGCGCGCCACCAGATCGTCTACGGCTCGCACCTGCTCGTCGAAGACGGCGCACACGTCGTCGAAGATCAACTGCTCGCCACGTGGGATCCGTTCACCTTCGCGATCCTGACCGAGGTGGCGGGGCACGTGAAGTATCAAGACCTGAAGGAAGGCGTGACGGTTGACGAAGAGGTGGACGAGGTGACGGGGCAATCGCGGCTCGTCGTCAAGGATTCACCCGACGAGAAGAAGCAGCCGCGTCTTGAGATTCGCAGCGCCTCGCACAAGGTCTTAAAGACCTACCAGATGCCCGTGCGTGCGAACCTGATGGTGACGGACGGTGACGTGGTCGAGCCGGGCGATATCATCGCCAAGATTCCGCGCGAGACGACGAAGACGAAGGACATCACGGGTGGTCTGCCGCGCGTGGTGGAATTGTTCGAGGCGCGCAAGCCGCGCGAGACCGCGATCATGTCCGAGATCGACGGCATCATCACGCTCGGCCCCATCGCCAAGGGCAAACGCAAGCTGATCGTCACCGGCGACGACGGCGAGGAGCGCGAGTACGACATCCCGCGCGGCACGCACATCAACGTGCAGGAGGGCGACCGCGTGCGTGCGGGCGAGGCTTTGATGGACGGGCCGCTCAATCCGCACGACATCCTGCGCGTACTCGGCATGAATCGCTTACAGGAGTACCTCACGAACGAAATTCAAGAGGTCTATCGCTTGCAGGGCGTGAACATCAACGACAAGCACATCGAGGTGATCGTCCGGCAGATGTTGCGCTGGGTTAAGGTGACGGACGTGGGCGATACCGAGTTCCTGATTGACGAGCAGGTGGATCGCTTCCGCTTCGCGGACGAGAACGCACGCGTCGGCGACGCGGGCGGGCAAGCCGCACAGGCCGACCCGCTCCTGCTCGGCATCACGAAGGCGTCGCTCTCGACCGACTCGTTCATCTCGGCCGCCTCCTTCCAGGAGACGACGCGCGTGCTGACCGAGGCGGCCATTTCAGGGCGCGTCGATTATCTGCGCGGGTTGAAGGAGAACGTCATTATGGGCCGGCTCATTCCCGCCGGCACAGGCATGGAGTTCTACCGCAACGTCAAGGTCGAGCGCGACGAGACCATCGAACAGGCGGCGGCCATGGAGCGCGGCATCGAAGAACTTGCCGACATCATGCCGCACGAAACGGTCACGCCCGTGCCGCGCCCCGTCATTGCGGGCGACGGAAACGGCGGCGGCCCCGACGAGGAATAGACCGGAAATCATCGGTCAAACCTTAAACAAGAGCCGCTCGGGACGCGTTCCGGGCGGCTCTTTTCCGTTGCGCTCGGCGGTGGCGGCGGCGGCAACTTGACAGAGCAGACCTTGATCCGTACAATCCCCCGTTTGGACAGCTAGTCCAATTCCCGATAGTGCAACGCTCAGTTGGTTCTGCCGGTGCGGAGGCGTTGCCCGATTGTCTGTTTGGAACAGGCATTCGCTTGAAATTATTGTGGCGTAAAGCCCTGCGCGCCGTTCCCCCAAAGCGGGGGCGGAAACCCGCGTCGGGGCCCGCGAATGAGCCAGCAAATTGCTCGGTCTTCACTCGCCTCTTCGGGAAACATGCGACGCCACAGAGAAATTTGGCTCGGAGGGAAGCCACGATCCGCACCCGTTAGTGGTCAGAACATCCCCGTAAGCTCAAGCAGATAACTCGCGCGCGCCGCTTCTTGCGCTGACTGCCGGACTTGTTCCGGCAAGAGGCAGGAACGGGAGCCTTTTGCGCTTTAAGGAAAACTCCGAACTCGCCGGCCGCGAGATAGAGGATTAAAGAGCAGTGCCGACTATCAACCAACTTGTTCGTAAGGGCCGTCAGGCTGTCAAGTACAAGACGGCCAGCCCTGCCTTGCAGTCGTCGCCCCAGAAACGCGGCGTCTGCACCCGCGTCTACACGCAGACGCCCAAGAAGCCGAACTCGGCGCTCCGCAAGGTCGCCCGCGTCCGTTTGACCAACGGCATTGAGGTAACGACCTACATTCCGGGCGTCGGGCACAACTTGCAGGAGCACTCGATTGTGCTCATACGCGGCGGGCGCGTGAAGGATTTGCCGGGTGTGCGCTATCACGTCATTCGCGGCACGCTCGACTCGGTTGGCGTCAGCGACCGCAAGCAGGGGCGCTCCAAGTACGGCGCGAAGCGCCCGAAAGGCGGCGCGGCAGCCGGCGCAACGAAGGGCCGGAAGTAAACAGTAGAGGTCAGCGGCGAGAGGTTAAAGGTCAGTTAAGACCAAAGCACTAACCTCCGACCTCTGACCGCTCATCTCTTAAAAGATTATGCCAAGACGAAGAGTTAGCGATAGACGCGATGTGTTGCCCGACCCGGTCTATAACAGCCCGCTGGTGACGAAGTTCATCAACGGTCTGATGTGGGGCGGGAAGAAGTCCACCTCGGAGAGCATCTTCTACCGGGCGCTGCTTCAGGTCGGCGACAAGCTGGGCGAGGAACCGTTGAAGGCGTTCAAACGCGCAATTGAAAACGTGCGCCCGACGGTCGAAGTTAAGTCGCGCCGCGTCGGCGGTTCGACCTATCAAGTGCCCATTGAAGTGGCGCAGGAGCGGCGCGGCAGTCTGGCGATTCGCTGGATCGTCGCCGCCTCGCGGGCGCGCGGCGAGAAGACGATGATTGACCGGTTGACGGGCGAACTGCTCGACGCCGCCAACAATCGCGGCAACGCCGTCAAGAAAAAAGAGGACACGCACCGCATGGCGGAAGCCAACAAGGCCTTCGCGCATTACAAGTGGTAAAGAGTCATGGCTAAGCAAGACCTCAGCAAGTTCCGCAATATCGGCATCATGGCCCACATTGATGCCGGCAAAACCACCACGACTGAGCGCGTGCTCTTTTACACGGGCGTCTCGCACAAGATCGGCGAGGTGCATGAAGGCACGGCCACGATGGACTGGATGGAGCAGGAACAGGAGCGCGGCATCACGATTACGTCTGCCGCGACCACCTGTTTCTGGCCGCGCAACGGCGTCGAACACCGCATCAATATCATTGACACGCCGGGGCACGTGGACTTCACGATGGAGGTCGAGCGCAGTCTGCGCGTGCTGGACGGTGCGGTCGCCGTGTTCGACGGCGTCGCCGGCGTTGAGCCGCAGTCGGAGACCGTCTGGCGGCAGGCGGACAAGTACGGCGTGCCGCGCATCTGCTTTATCAATAAGCTGGATCGCGCGGGCGCAAGCTTCGAGCGTTCGTTCGAGTCGATCATTACGCGGCTCGGCGCAAATCCGGTCGCCATCCAGATTCCGATTGGCGCGGAAGACCAGTTCAAAGGCGTGGTCGATCTGATCACGATGAAGGCGCTCTACTGGCGCGATGAAACGAAGGGCGCGGAGTACGAGACGACGGACGTGCCGGCCGAGTTGCGCGAAGCGGCCGAAGCGGCGCGTCACAAGTTGCTCGAAGCCGTCGCGGACGCGGACGAAGCTCTGATGGATCGCTACCTCGAAGACGAGGGCGCGAGTTTCACCGAGGCAGAGATTCGCGCGGCGCTGCGTAAGGGCGCGATTGCGTTGAAGCTTGTGCCGGTCGTCACCGGCTCGGCCTTCAAGAACAAGGGCGTGCAGACGCTGCTCGACGCGGTCGTTGATTATCTGCCCAGCCCGCTCGACATTCCACCGGTTGAAGGTTTGAACCCGAAGACGGGCGAGCCTGAGCCGCGCCCCGCCGATGCGGCCGCGCCGTTTGCCGGTCTCGTCTTTAAGATCATGGCCGACAAACACCTCGGTCAGCTTTCGTTCGTCCGCATCTACTCCGGCACGATCCGGGGCGGCTCTTACGCCTTCAACTCGGTTAAGGGCACGAAGGAGCGCGTCGGTCGCCTGATGCGCATGCACGCCAACAAGCGCGAGGATATTGAAGAAGCGAGCGCGGGCGAGATCATCGCCATCGGCGGCATGAAGCAGGTCACGACCGGCGATACGGTGTGCGACGAGAACAAGCCTATCGTGCTGGAAGCGATGGAGTTTCCCGCGCCGGTCATTCGCGTTGCGGTCGAACCGAAGACGCGGCAGGATCAGGACAAACTCGGCACTGCCTTGTCGCGGCTCGCACAGGAAGACCCGTCGTTTAACGTCTCGACCGATCAGGAGACCGGGCAGACGATCATCGCGGGCATGGGCGAGTTGCACCTTGAGATCATCGTGGATCGCATGAAGCGCGAGTTCGGCGTCGAAGCGAACGTCGGCAAACCGCAGGTCGCTTACCGCGAGACGATCACGCAACCAGCACCCGGCAAGGAAGTCTACAAGCGGCAGACGGGTGGGCGCGGTCAGTACGGGCACGTCGAGATCGAGATCGAGCCAGCACCGGGCGAAGGCTTTGTCTTCGAGAACAAGATCACGGGCGGCGTCATCCCGCGCGAGTTTATCAAGCCGACCGAGCAGGGCATACACGAAGCGATGGAGCGCGGCTTCCTCGCGGGCTACGAGATGGTGGACATCAAAGTCCGGCTCGTCTTCGGCTCGTACCACGAAGTTGACTCCGACGAGCGTTCGTTCCACATCGCAGGCTCCTTAGCGTTTCAAGACGCGGTCAGGAAAGCAAAGCCCGTGCTGCTCGAACCGATCATGCGCGTCGAAGTGGTTACGCCGGAAGAGTACATGGGCGCGGTCAACGGCGACCTGAACCGGCGGCGCGGGCAGATCGAGAAGATGGAGCCGCGACCGGGCGGCGTGCAGGTTGTCACCGCTTACGTCCCGCTCTCGGAGATGTTCGGTTACACGACCGACCTGCGCTCGGCCACGCAAGGGCGCGCGACTTCGACCATGCACTTCGAGCGCTATGATCAAGCGCCGCGCAACATCGCCGAAGAGGTGATCGCCAAAGTGCAGGGCGTCGCAAAATAGTTTGATGGAACAAGCGGGTCGCAACTCTCGCACCGACGAAAGGCGCGGCGACCCTCGGATAACAACGAACCAAAGTTTAAGGAGCGAGAGGCAAAAGTATGGCGAAGGAGAAGTTTGACCGGTCGAAGCCGCACGTCAACATTGGCACCATCGGGCACGTCGATCACGGCAAGACGACCTTAACGGCAGCCATCACCAAGGTCTTAGCCAAACATAACCCGAAGATTACGGTGCGCGCC
>DASVQA010000013.1:0-6502 GCA_036389375.1 Pyrinomonadaceae bacterium
TTTACGGCTACCCGTTCACGCCGCCGCGCGTCGCGCGCGAGCTTGAACAGTCACGCGCGCACCGCACAGAGACGGGCCGCTGTCTCCTGTGCGACATCATCAGCGAAGAGCAACAGGACGGTCGTCGCCTTGCCGCCGCCAATGAGTGGTTCGTCGCCTACATCCCGTTCTTCGCGCGCTACCCTTACGAAGTCCACATCAGCGCCGCGCGCCACCTGCAAGCCCTGACCGATCTCACGCGCACGGAGCAGCGCTCGCTCGCCGCGATCATCAAACAGGTCATCGCCGCTTACGACCGTCTGTTCGACATCTCGTTCCCTTACATGATGGTCTTGCACCAGCGCCCGACCGACGGCGGCAACTACGAACACTACCATTTCCACATCGAGTTCTACCCGCCGCTCCGCACCAAGACCAAGTTGAAGTATCTCGCAGGCAGCGAAACCGGCGCAGGCATGTTCATCAACGACACGCTCGCCGAAGAGAAGGCGGCCGAGTTGCGCCGGCACGTGCAGCCCGTCGTGTGGCAGACCGAAGAAGGGGGGCGCAGCCGTTGATTGATCGCGCGCAGTTGCGCCAAGCCTTCGTCGCCGCATACGGGTGCGCGCCGCGCCTCTTTCGCGCCCCCGGCCGCGTCAACCTGATCGGCGAGCACACGGACTACAACGACGGCTTTGTGCTGCCGATGGCGCTGGAACGCGAGACGGTCGTGGCCGCCGCGCCGCGCGCAGACCGCCTCGTGCGCGTCGGCGCGCTCGATCTCGGGGAGCAAGCGGAGTTTGACCTTGACCGGCCGGGCCCGCGCCGGCGCGGGACGTGGATCGATTACGTCGAAGGCGTGGCGCAGGCGCTCGTGCGGCGTGGCCTGCCTTTGCGGGGCGCAGACCTTGCGATCATGTCGGACGTGCCGGCGGGCGCAGGCCTATCGTCTTCCGCCGCGCTCGAAGTGGCGACGGGACTCGCGCTCGCTACGCTTGCGGGCGGCGCAGTTGACCCGGTTACGCTCGCGCTCGCGGGCCAGGAGGCGGAGCATACCTACGTCGGCGCAAACGTCGGCATCATGGATCAGTTTATCGCGGCGCTCGGCCGCGCCGGACACGCGCTCCTGATCGACTGCCGCGCGCTCACCACCACACTCATCCCCGTTGACACGGCGCACACGCTGATCGTCATCTGCGACACGCGCGTTAAGCATGAACTGGCCGCGTCCGCATACAACGAGCGGCGCGCGGAATGTGAGCGCGGCGTCGAACTGCTGCGGCGCGCAGGCCTGCCCGGCATACGTGCGCTGCGCGACGTGTCGCGCGCGGAGTTTGCGGAGCACGAACACCTGCTGCCTGAGCCGGTGCGGCGGCGCTGTCGCCACGTCGTCACCGAGAACGCGCGCACGCTCGCGGCGGCCGAAGCGCTCAAGGCCGACCGGCTCGAAGAGATGGGGCGCTTGATGTACGAGAGCCACGAGTCGTTGCGGCGTGATTACGAGGTGAGTTGCCGCGAGTTGGACGCGCTCGTCGAGATCGCTGCGCCGCTCACAGGCGTGACGCTCGGCGCGCGCATGACGGGCGGCGGCTTCGGCGGTTGCACCGTCAATCTCGTCCGGCGCGCGGCGCTGGCGGAATTTAAAGCGGTCGTCATGCGCGAGTACGCGCGCCGGATCGGGCACGAGCCGGCCGTGTACGTGTCCGAGGCGGGCGACGGCGCACAAGAGATCACGCAGGTTTGACCACGCGCAATACCGCCAACGGGCAAGCCAAAAACTAAGGATGAACGAGATGTTGATTGACCTCTCCGGTCGCCGTCTGCTCAGTCTGTGCGCGCCGCTGCAAGCTGTTTGCCTGTGTCTATTGTGTCTAGGCCTGCTTGGTTTCGTCGCGCCTGCGGGCCGGGCGCAACAGCCGCGCCAGAACGTTAAGAGCGGGCAGCGTTACGCGCGCATAGTGATCCGCAATGCGACGGTCGTGGACGGCAACGGCACGCCCGCCGCCGGCCCGAAAGACATAGTGATTGAAGGCAACCGGATCGCAGCCGTTGTGCCGCTCGACCCGGTCGCCGTGCAGTCCGGGACGGCGCAGCGGCCGGCGGGCGACGTGGAGATTGATGCCACGGGCAAGTACGTCCTGCCCGGTCTTATCAACGCGCACGCGCACGTGCAGAACGAGCGCGGCGGCGTGCCGCAACCGCTCGACTACGAACTGAAACTCTGGCTCGCCTGCGGCATCACGACCGTGCGCGACCTCGCCAGCGACACGAAGATCACCTTACAGTTGCGCGCCGACAGCAACGCCGGCACGACGCCCGCGCCGCGCATCCTCATCTATCCGAACTTCAACGAGAACCCGACGCCGCACACACGCGCCGAAGCGCAAGCGCGTGTGCGCGCCATCAAGGCCATCGGCGCGGACGGCATCAAGTTCTTCGACGTGGATCGCGACATCATGGAGACGATGCTCGCGGAGGCGCACACGCTGGGCCTGCCCACCGCGCACCACGCGGCCGTCGCCGAAACGAACGCCTGGGACGATGCGCGCTTCGGCACAACTTCAATCGAGCACTGGTACGGCATCCCCGATGCGGCGCTCCCAAGCGGCGTGCAGAATTTTCCGCCGAGCTATAACTACAACAACGAGACGGATCGCTTTCGCTACGCCGGTCGCCTGTGGCGCGAGGCGGACTGGGATAAGTTGATGAAGGTCTTGGACGCGCTCGTGGCCGCGCACGTCGCGTGGGATCCGACGCTCGACATCTACGAGGCGAGCCGCGACCTGCAACGCGCGCAGACGCAGCCCTGGTTCGCGGATTATCTGCACCCCACGCTCGAAGCCTACTTCCGCCCCGACCCCGCGCATCATGGCTCGTACTTCATCGGCTGGACTTCGACCGACGAAGTCTTCTGGCGTGAGAACTATCGCATCTGGATGGCGGCCTTGCGCGAGTTCGACCGGCGCGGCGGCGTGATCGGCTGCGGCGAGGACGCAGGCTTCATCTATCAGATGTACGGCTTCGGGCTGCTGCGCGAGATGGAGTTGTATCAGGAAGCGGGCTTTCATCCGCTCAAGGTCATCCAGCAATGCACCGGCAACAATGCGCAGATACTCGGCATGGCCGACCGCATCGGGCGCATCCGCCCCGGCTATCTCGCCGATCTGATCGTCGTCAACGGCAACCCGCTCGACAATCTCAAGGTGCTCTACCCGGTCGGCGTCGATGTCGTCCGCGCCGGGCAGACCATGCACACCGGCGGCATCGAATGGACGATCAAGGACGGCATCCCTTATCACGCGCCGACCATGTTCGCCGAAGTTAAAGAGATGGTGGCCAAAGCACGCGCCGCCGCGCCGCGCCCGACCCGCGCGCCGCGTTAGACACCAGCGCCGCCCGCGCCTTATATTGGTTGCGTGATGAATGAACGAGATGACATATTCGACGAGTTTGTCGGCGCGGACACGGACGACGAGTCCATCGGCGCGCCGGAGATAGCAGACGACGATGATGACGACGACACGGACGTGCTGACCCTGCGCACGGTCGTGCTGGCGAAAAACGATCTGCTGGCGCTCTTAGGCTTGAAGACCACTACACGCGGCGCGCTCATCGTGCGCGTCGATCCGCGCCAAGCCCTGCCTGTGGCCAAGGCTTACGAAGACGTAAGCGACGCCGCCCACTGGTTCAAACGTAGCCTCGCCACCAGCCGTCGCAACGGCTGGCAAGTCGTCTACGACGGCGCACCGCTCGCCGGGTAACGGATAGTTAGGCGAGCGATTGTTACAAGCGGGCTGAAGCACATTTGCGCTTCAGCCCGCTTTAATTTTACGCGCGGCTCACCCCGCTCATATTCGTGCTATAGTCCCGCGCGCGAAAGGAGCACCCTGACAAATGGCTTTTACCCCCTCAGACCTGTGGCGCTGGCAGGGGCGCGTCGGGCGCACGAAGTATCTGGCCACGGGTGCGACGTTGTTTGCCGTCAAGCACCTGCTTGATCGGTTCGTCGCGGCGGCCGTGTTCGGTCGTCGTTGGTCGCTCTTTAATTACTGGGTCTTTGCGGACGGCGCGCAGGTGGACGAGACGCCGCAAAGGCTGATGCGCTTCTACGCGACGCTGCTGCTGTTGGCGCTGCCGTTTATCTGGGTGGGCGTGGTGCTGACGCTCAGGCGTCTGCGCGACGCCGGGTTGCCGCTCTGGCTCGTCGTCCTCTTCTTCGTCCCGTTTCTTAATCTCATCTTCTTTCTGTTGCTGGCGGTGCTGCCGGGTCGTGAGCGCGCGGCGCGCGGCGGGCGGGCCGCTTCGTTCTTTGATCGTTTGATCCCGCGCGGCGCGTTCGGCAGCGCCGTGCTGGGGATCGTGATTACGGCCGCGCCGGTCGTGGCGCTGACCTTGTTGAGCGTCCAAGGGTTGAACAACTACGGCTGGGGCTTGTTCGTCGGTCTGCCGTTTGCACTGGGTTTGAGTTCAGTGCTGGTCTACGGTTATCACGCGCCGCGCCCGCTCGGTAAATGCGTGCTGGTGGCATTGCTGTCGGTTGCGCTGGTGAGCGCGGTGCTGATCGGCGTGGCGATTGAGGGTGTGATCTGCGTGGTGATGGCTGCGCCGCTCGGCGCGGCGGTGGCCGTCTTAGGCGGGTTGGTCGGCTACGCGATCCAGCATCATCGGTCGCTACCGGCCCGGCAGGACTACGCCGTGCATGCCTGCACGCTCCTGCTCTTTGCGCTCCCCGCCATGATGTTGCTTGAGCACAACGCGCAACTCGCGCCGGCGCTGCGGGCGGTCGAGACGAGCGTCGAGGTTGACGCGCCGCCCGCCGAAGTCTGGGCACATCTCGTCGCCTTCAGCGAACTACCGCCGCCCGCCGAGCGCATCTTTCACACCGGCATTGCCTATCCTTTGCGCGCCGAGATAGACGGGCACGGCGTCGGCGCGGTGCGCCATTGCGTGTTCACGACCGGCGCATTCGTCGAACCGATTGAGGTCTGGGACGAGCCGCGCCTGCTGCGCTTCGGCGTCTCGGCGCAGCCGCCCGTGATGGACGAAATGTCGCCTTATCCGCACCTGCACCCGCCGCACTTGGACGGCTACCTGCAATCGCGGCGCGGTCAGTTCCAACTCGAAACCCTAACGGGCGGGCGCACGCGCCTGACCGGCACAACTTGGTATCAGAACAGTTTTTGGCCCGGCGCATACTGGCACATCTGGTCAGACTACATCATCCACCGCATACACCTGCGCGTGCTCGCGCACATCAAGCGCGAGACGGAAACGGCGCACGCGCGGTCTCTGGCATCCCTCAAGCCGAAAACATAAACCGCGCAAGCCCGACGCCCGGGCCTGAAGCAGGATCGAGTCCTCATTCAGGCCGGGGCGTCGGACTTGCGCGGTTAACTCTGGTCTGCTGCGGCGCGCGAAGTCAGTTTGTTCGTCGCTTGCTGGTTGCGAGCAAGTCGTAAGTTGCGGCGGCGGCCAACCCGCCGAGCGTGTACCACGCGACGGTCATCACTTCAGTCGCACGCGTGCGCGCACTGGCGTCCGTGCCAAGACCGAGCGGGCCCGGCAGTGCCACCGCGCCCAGCCCCGCGCCCAAGCCGAGTAGCGCGCCGCGCAGCCAGACGCCCCGCCGCGCGCCAATGCCGACCATACTGTAATAGAGCGCGTTGCCCGCGATGTCGCCGACGAGCGTGCGGTTGAACAGTTCGTCGGGCGCAGGCGTCGGTGCGCCGACAGCGTTATACGAGCGCGCCATCGCGCGCATGCCAAGCACGTCCATACGCGGTGCGTCTGCGAACGTGTGGCGGGCCGCTTCATGCACCAGCGTCAACGCGCACGCGCCTGCGAAACCGCTGCCCAATGAGCGCAGAAAACTCATCTTGTCGTAAACCCTCCTTTGTTCGCTTTTGCCCGTGAGCCTTAACCACCGGCGGCCTGTTGCGCCGCGCCGTTTCGCTGCGCGCGCGGGACGTACTGGCGCGTGCGCTGGCCCAAATAAATCTGGCGCGGGCGCGCGATCTTCTGATCGGGATCGTTGAGCAGTTCGACCCATTGCGCGATCCAGCCGGACGTGCGCGGGATGGCGAACAGGACGGGGAACATGTCAACGGGGAAACGCATCGCGCGATAGATGATGCCCGAATAGAAATCCACGTTCGGGTAGAGCCGGCGCTTGACGAAGTACTCGTCTTCAAGCGCGATGCGCTCAAGCTCAAGCGCGACGTTTAAGAACGGGTCGCGCCCCGTCACTGCAAATACTTCGTCGGCCACCTGCTTGATGATGCGCGCGCGCGGGTCGTAGTTCTTATAGACGCGATGCCCGAAGCCCATCAGCCGGAACTCGCCGTTCTTCACGCGCTTCACATATTCCGGCACGCGCTCGACCGAACCGATCTCGTTGAGCATCCGCAAGACCGCTTCGTTCGCGCCGCCGTGCAGCGGGCCGTAGAGCGCGGCGGCCGCGCCGGCCATCGCCGAATACGGGTCCACGTGCGAGCTGCCGATGCCGCGCATGGCGCTCGTACTG
>DASVQA010000014.1:0-22604 GCA_036389375.1 Pyrinomonadaceae bacterium
CGGGCGACGAGCGTGTTCTTCGCGTTCAACTGGTAGTCAATGCGCGGGCTGAAAGACATGTGCCGGCGTGGGACGACGATGGAGCGATTGATGCGCGTCAGGTCGAACGTGCCGGGATTGACGAACGCCGCGTTGATGATCGAGTTGTCGTCCGAATCGCGCTTCTCGAAGTCGAGGAAAAATGATGCCTTCTTTTTGACGATGGGGCCGGAGAGATTGCCGCCATAGGCGCGCGACTGATAGGAGGCGCGGCTGGGCGCAAACGGGTTGCGCGAGTTCAAACTTTCGTCCGAGAAGGTGAAGAAGGTCTGCCCGCGCATCTTGTCCGTGCCCGGCTTGGTCAGAATCTCGATACGCCCGAAGCCGAGCCGATCAAACTCTGCGGAGAAGGGATTCTGATTGATGCGAATCTCGCGGATCGACTCTTTGGGCGGGATGCGCCCGCCGGTGAAGCCGTCAATGAAAATCTGGCCGCCGTTCGGGCCGGCGGCAGGGCCGGCAAGCGCCTGAAGCGCGGCGCTCAGATCGTCTGGATCGTCGGGCAGCGAATCAAGGTCTGTGCCCTTGATGACGAGCGCGCTCGCGTTATTCTCCGACTCGGTGCTGACGGGCGTTTCGGCCGCCACCGTCACCTCTTCTTTGCCGAGCGTGACGCTCAAGCTTACGTCGAGCGTCGCGCGTTTGCCGGCCGCGATCTCGACGTTCTGATTCTCATAGACGGCGAAGCCGGCGGCGGCCACGTTCAAAGTGTATTTGCCGGGCACGAGCGCGTTGAAGACGTAGTTGCCTTCCGCGTCGGTCTGCGCGGTCTTCTGCGCGCCGGTCTGGTCAAAGAGCGTCACGGTCGCGCCGACGAGCAGGCCGCCGAACTCGTCCGACACCTGCCCATGCAGGCTGCCGGTCTGCGCCGCTTGCGCGAAAGCCGTTAGGCCCGCGCATAGGCAGAGCGCCAGCGCCAGACCCAGCGCGCGGCTGATGAATGCTGAAAATTTAGACATGATCTTTGGTATGACTTTCCTTATCGCGTTGGACTTGTATGAGCTAACTGCCCGAACCCTGTTTCGATCTCACAAAAACTGAAAGGCGCGAGCAGCGCCGGCAGGTGAAATCGCAAATTTCAGTCTGCCGTTTGCTCGCGCCCTCGGACTTGTTACGGCAAGCCGATGCCGAAATCTATGCCGGCCGGCAGCCCCGTGCCGAGATTGCCGCCGGTCTGCTGTTGCTGCTGCTGACGCGGCTGCAACATGGCGATGAGCGTGTCCGCGCCCGCGATGACGTTGATGGCAGTCACGCGCGTCGGGTCTGCGCCCACCGTGCTTGAGACGATGATCACGTCGCCCGCCTTCAAGTCCGCGAGCGTCGTCGGCGGCAGACGTTCAAGCATCTGCTGCACGTCGAAGCCACCGCCGCCAGGGCCGCCAAAGCGACGCTGACCACTACCGCCGCCCGGTTCGCCCCCGCCCTGCGGTGCTGCGCCGCCTGCGGGTGGCTGCTGACCGGCGGGTCTGCCCTGCCCCTGACCTTCGGGCCGGCCGCCACCCATGCCGCCGGGGCCGCGCATCGCCATCTGCGCCATCATCTCCGGCACGCGCCGAAGCGACGAGTCCTGACTGATGACGACCGTGAGCGGCTGCTTGGTCTGATTGTCTTTGATCGTGATCTGATTGCCGGCAGCATTGACCGCCGTGACCGTGCCGAGCAGCGTGCGGAACGAACCGGAGACGACCTCTTCGGGCGTGAAGCGCGCGCCGTCCGGGCTGCGCTCGCCGAGCGCGCGGAGTTGGTCGCCGACCTTTAGCTCAGCGAACGCGCTCGGCTTGGCGTCGTCAAACTTGACCGAGTCGGGCGCGTAGCGCCGGAACTGCGTCGTGTCGCTCGCCGCAATGACAACGGGGTGGACGCCTTCGCGTCCGCGCGAGTTGATCGTGATCTCTTTCGTCGCCGGATTGACGCTCGCCACAACGCCCAAGATGCCGCGCCGCCGCCATTGCTCGCGGTCTTTCTCCTGCTTCGCCACGTGATCCGCTTTCGTCATCATGATGACGATGCGCGCCGGCACGGACTTGTGATCGTCCGCCACTTTGCCGAGCGCAACCAGACGGTCGCCGATGCTGATGTCGGCCAGATTGATGCCGAGCAGATCGGCGGGCGTCAATTTGTCCGCGTGCGCCAACGCTTCGGGCTTGGCGCGATAGTATTTAGTGGTGGCGCTGGTCTGCACGGCCACGAGTTCGTGCGTGCCGTCCGCCTTGATCGTGATAGTCTGCGCCGCCGGGTCGAGCGCGGACACTTCGCCGGAGACGCGGTTGGGCGAGATGCCGTTGGTGGTCGTCGTCTGCGGCGCGGGCGTCGTGGTCGGCGCGGCGGGTTGCTGCGCGTTTACGCCGGTCGCCAGCAGGCCGGCGCAGAGCGTCAAAATGGCCAGAAACTTGTTCATGCTGCCTCTTCCTCGGACGAAATAATTAACCGATGTTTACGGGGAAAATTACTGCTCAAAAGCGATAATTTTGATGCGCGCCGGGGGCCAATCGCTTGCCCTAAAAATCGGGGCTGCACGCGCTAATGTTCGCGGCGCTGATCGGCCTCGTCGCGCTGGCTGTCCTGCTGCGCGACGACGGCGTCGAACTTCTGTTGCTGCGCCGGCGTCAACAGGGCGCGGATGCGTGCGCGCGCCTTCTGGCGCGGCTCCTCGAAGCGCGGGCGCAACTCCGTGCGCAGCGCGCGATATTCGTTGCGCGTCTCGTCGAGGATGGCCCGGATGGCGGTCGCCTGTTCATCGGTCAAACTCAGATCGCGGCGCATGGCGTCGAAGCGCGCCTTCATGTCGTGCCCGCGCCCCTCGGCCCGGTCGGCGCGTAGACGCGCGTGGTAGAGCACGTCGAGCGCCGCGCCGGTGGCGCAGCCGAGCATAAAGACGACCATCAGGACGAGCCAGATTTTGATTCTTGTGCGGCGCGTCATAGCTGTTTTAACGCTGCCCCCGTTCTTCGCGGTCAACGATGATGCTGAGCACTTCGTCGCCCGATAGATTGTCCCGGCTCGCCAGCACCGTGCGCTCGACGCCCGTTTCCGTACCGTAATAGGCTTCATCGCCAAAGCCGTTCGCCGTCGCGGTGCTGCCGCTTGCCAGCCAGAGCATCAGGGCGAAGACGAATGCCGCCACGCCCGTCAGCGCGGGCACGGCCCGACGCGCCACGCCCAAGAGCGCCAGCCAACCCTCGTCCGCTTCGTTGCGCTCGGCGGCTTGCGCGGTGGCGATGCGCGCACGCACACGTGCGTAGAGGAACGGCGCGTTGACGGCCGTCTCGGCCGCCGCGTCGTTGTCTGCGGCGGCGCGCACGAGCATCTGCCCCGTGCGGTCGAGTTGTTCGTCTGCCGTGTTGTCTGGTCTGCCGAACATAGAAAACCTCGCGTGAATCGCCAGTTTTTTCGCGCTTCACAGAAGATAGACGGCGGGTTGCCTGACGTGGTTACAGAAAAATTAGAGGTATTTCCGCAGGATGCGCCGCAGGTGCGCGCGTGCGCGATGGGCGCGGACTTTGACTTTGGCCCCAGACCAGCCGGTTAGCTGCGCGATCTCGGCGACCGAGAGACCTTCGGCGTCGAGGAGCGTTAAGACGAGTCGGTCGTCGGGCGCGAGCCGGGCGAGTAGTTTGCCCGCGAGGTCGCGGGCGACGAGCGCGGACTCGACATCGGAGGCTGAGGCGTTAGTGGTGCGTTGCAGTTGCGTGCTGAGCGCATGCGCTTCCGCGTCGTTCAGTTCGCCGAGTTGTTGTTCGGGGCGACGCTGCATGCGGCGCAGTTCGTCGTAGCAGGCATTGACCGTGATCTGCGCGAGCCACGCGCTAAAGGAAGCCGCGTGCGCGCCGGCAAAGCTGTGGAGCGCGAGATAGGCTTTAGTGAAACTCTCTTGAATGATCTCTTCGATCTGTTCGGGGCGGGCGAAAAAGCGCGAGGCGATGCGCGCGACGCGGCGACGGTGGCGCTCGAATAACTGCTCAAACGCTGCCTCGTCGCCCGCGCACGTGGCCGTGACGAGCGCGTCGTCGGTCGGTTCGTCAGACGGATGCACGAGTTATTAGCCGACGGCCGACGGCGGCGCTGCGGGCTGCTTGCGCGCGGGCGGCGGCAACCTTCAATCCTTCGCGGGCAACCGCCAGCCGAGCCGGTAGCGCGCCGTCAGCGCCAGCCCCAGACTCGTCACCAGCAAGCCCCCGACGCCCATCACCCACACGTAAGGCAGCGACAGCACGACGACCCAGAAGATTGTGCCCAAGAGCAGCGCGACCGACTCCGAACGATGCCGCTCGGCCAAGAGCGTCCGCTGCAACCAACGCCCCGTCGCCGCGTGAATCGCCACGCGCCCGAACAGGTACGCGACCAACACGAGCAGCAACGCGAGCGCGCCGATGAGCGTGCTCAGGATGGGCGGAAAGACGGCAAGCGAAGCCGGCACGCCAAAGCCGATCACGAGCGCACCGACTAAACCGATCACGGCCACGCGCAGGCTCGTCAGTTGCAGCCGCGTGGCCGCGCGACTGATCGCGCCGGGTGTGGCCGCCGTCAGCGCCAGCGAGACGATGAACCAGAACAGCACGGCGAGCACGCGCAGGCCCAGCGCCTTCGGCGTCCAGTGCGGCGCGAGGAGCGAGACGGGGTTGCGCGCCAGTTCGCGCAGTTCGTCCTCGTAGCCCGCGTACATCACGGTGGCGCTCGCGGGGTTACGCCCCGGCGCGTCCTTCCCATGATGATACGTGCCGCCGAAGACGAGCACGTCGCCGCCGATGTAAGAGCCTTCCCGTTGGATGACCGAGCCGCCGATGGTCGCCACGTCGCCCTCGACGCGCCCCTCCACGATCACGTCGCCGCCGAACGCCAGCGCGCCGTGTTGGATGTTGCCCCGCACGATGACCGACTGCCCCACGCCAAACACGTCCTTGCACGTATTGCCATCAACGATGAGCGGGGCGCGTTCCTCCGCGCCGGCCGCCGACGATGCCGCACTCTGCGCGCAGAC
Source organism: Pyrinomonadaceae bacterium (assembly GCA_036389375.1). Classification (GTDB taxonomy): domain Bacteria; phylum Acidobacteriota; class Blastocatellia; order Pyrinomonadales; family Pyrinomonadaceae; genus QHXQ01. Next base: position 5,018 of record DASVQA010000014.1, read on the forward strand.
CATCACGCACGCACCGCAGACCAGCGTGCAGACGAGGGCAATTGATTTCAGCAACGCCCTGAATGCGCCGGTCTCGTAGCTGCGGTCGTAGGTGATCGCGTTCACGTCTATTAAGTCTGTTAATCGTTAACCGCACCCGCGAGGCGTATCCGGCCGTTTAGAGCGTGCGCCTACTACTTACAATCTGCGCTCAAGGCCCTTCAGTCGGGGAGGCGTGTGCGGTGATAGCTGTTGATGAGCCGGAGGAGGAGAACAATTGCGCCCGTCAACCCGATGAACGTTAAGAGCCGGAGCGCGCCCGGCTCGTGCGCCACAGACGCGCCGAGCGCGCGCAGGATGAGCGCCGCGCCGCGCCCCGTCTCAACCAGCGCATGCGCCAGCACGTAGAACGCCGCGACGAACGCGCGCGCCACGACGCGCACGGGCGCGAGCGCGGAAGAGATGGCCGCGCCGCCAAGCAACGCGAAGGCGAGCACCGCAAGCGCCGCGCACAAAAGCAGCGCGCGCTTCTTCTCCGTGCGAACGCGGCGCATGTCCGTCTGTGCATGCACACGCACCACGCGGCTGAAGTCGCGCGGCAAGGCCGGTTCGCGTTTCAACTGCTCGCCGAACGCGACGGTCAAGATACCGAGCAGCCGCCGCTGCTCGTTCAGCAGCGCCGCGCACGAGCCGCACACGCGCGTATGCTGTTCAAATCGCGCCTCTTCGCCCGCGCTCAACTCGCCGTCCAGATAAGCCGCCACCTCTTCGGGGCGGCAGGCGGCGGTCGTTTGCATGTCGGCTGGTGTGGCGTGCATCGCTTCGGACAGTGTGCTTTGGCCCTTTCAAAAACTTAGTAACTTAAATCCCGGTGATGCCGCGCTCGACGAGCGGCGAGCGCATCGCTTCGCGGGCGCGGAAGATGCGGTTCTTGACCGTGCCGAGCGGCAGCCCCGTCACCTCCGCGATCTCGTCGTAGCTCATGTCGTGCCCGTGCCGCAGGATGATCAACTCGCGGTAGGCGGCCGGCAGAGCGCGGATCACGTCTTCTATCTCCGCGCGGCGCTCCTTCTGCTCGCTCTCCTGTTCGGGCGTCTTCATGCCGCTGGCGAACGGGCGCTCGTAGCCGTCTTCGGTTTCGAGTTCCTGCGTGCGCGGCCCCGTGCGGCGCAGATAATCAATCGCCGCGTTGTGTGCGATGCGATAAATCCATGTGGAGAACTTGTACTCCGAGCGATAGCGGGCGAGCGAGCCGTAGACCTTGATGAACACTTCCTGCGTCAGATCAAGCGCGCCGTCGTAGTCGCCGATCATGCGGTACACGTAAGAGACGATGGGGCGTTGATAACGGCGCACCAACTCCTCAAAGCCTGCGTCCGCACCACCGAGCGCGCGCACAACCAGATCGCCATCGGCCAGCGCCGCCAGGCTCTCAAACGTGGGGGATAAGGCACTCATAAGCTCTTGAACAGAGATGTTACGCTAACACAAGGGGGGAAGTTTCAAAAGAGCAGAGGTCAAAGGTTAGAGGTCAGAGATCAGTAGCAGCAAGAGCTTTTACTGACCTCTGACCTCGAACCTCTGACCTCTGCTTTTAGACCTCTGCGCTTAACCCCATGCGAGCGCGGCGAGACCGGCGGGCGCGGCGATCAGGTTGAAGTCGAGATCGCCAGCGGGGAGCGCAAGGCGCACGTCTTCGGCGTTAACGAGGCGCGGGTGCATATCGAGCGTTTCCGCGACGAGGGCGTGGGCAACTTGCGGTTCAAGCCCGCGCCCGGCGACGAGGAGTTGCGCGAGTTGGGCGCTCGCGTCGCCGGTCTCGCCGGCGTGCGCGGCCATGCGGTCACGGTAGAAGAGAAGAAAGCGGTAGAGTTCGTCGGCGCGGTCTTCGGCTTCGCAGACGATACTGCGGACAAATAGCGGTTGCCCGGCGCGCAACAACACGGCCGTAAAACCGTCGGCGTGCGTGCTGACGAGCAGGGCGTCGGCCGGCGCATGGTCTTTCATCAGCCACCACGCTTCGCCCATGTGGCGCGGCAGAATCAACCCGGCTTGCCAGCCGAGCGCAGCGAACGCCGCTTCATACTCGACCAGCACGGGCAGCCGCACCGCCGTCGCCAGATAACGCGGGCGCCCTTGTGCATCGGGGCGCAGGCGCTCGCGCGCGACGCGCAGTTCATCGGGCGCGTGTCCGAAGGTGCGCTCGGTCTTCCAGCGCAGCATCTCATCGGCTTCGGCGCGCGAGCCGGGCACACTCTCCATCGTGATGATCGCGGTGCGCGTCGCCGCTTCCGGCAGCGCCACCGACCAGCGCCGCCGCTTCATCAACCCTGTGCTGCGCACCAACTCGCCCAGCACGTCGGCCAACTCGGCCACGTCCGCCACGTTGCTCTCTTCAAAACCGGGGCGCACCAGCCCTTCCGGCAGCGGCACAAAGCCCGCGCGCCGCACGACCAGCGCATCGCGCCGCCGATCAAGTGCGACGACTGCCGCGCTCTCGCCCGTCAACCCGACCGCCGCCGACGGCAGACGCGGGCGCAACAATTTTGTGAGTGGATTCGCCATAAAAATTCAGTGACAAGTGGCGAGTGACAAGGGACAAGTTAAAAACGGTTCTTGCTTGTCACTTGTCACTCATTACTTGTCACTGCTGTTGAGCTACCACTGATCGTAAGTGGTTGAACCGTCGAGCGCCGTGTCGGTGGAGAAGCTGTGTACGTCTGTCAGGCCCTGACTGTTGTCGGCGGAGTTGGGATCGCTGCCCATCGTTTGATTCCACTCGGCGCGGCCCGTCATCGGATCGACGGGCATTTCGCGCAGGTAGCCGGCGCTGACGAGATCATCAACCGACTGCGGCAGCTTGCCTTTATCGGCCGCGTACTGATCGATCATCTTGCGCATCTGGAACAGGTCGTCGCGCAGCACAGACTCGCGCGCCTGCTGCACGGTACGCATGTACTGCGGCAGCACGATGACGGCCAGCACGATGATGATCGAGATAACGATCATCAATTCCAGCAGCGTGAAACCGGCCTGTGCAGTAGACCTGAGCCGGCAGGCGGCAGGCAGTCGGCGGAAGCGCGCCGCGTTGCCTGAAGACAACGCCGCGCGGCCCGCGCCATCTTCCGTATATTGCCTGCTACCGACTCGCTTCATCTTACCAGTCCTTATATTTTGTGCCGTCCAGTGCGACGCCATCCGACTTCGAGGTTACGTCGAAGATGCCCGAGTCCGTGTTCTCGGAGCAACTACCGGGGTCGTCAAACGGCGAGTGCAGACACCAGTTGGCTTCGCCCGTCATCGGGTCTTTCGGAATCTCGCGCAGGTAAACCTTCTTCTTGTTCGCCAGCGCCCCGCCCTTGCTGATATCCGACTCTTGCCCCAACAGATTGCCGTTCGCCACGCCGCCCACAGGTTGCAGCCGCGAGACGACGTTGACGCCGGAGACAAGCGTGTCGAGGCTCGGCGGATACTGCATGATGTTTTCGGGGCCGAAGACCGTGCAATCGCCGATAACAACCTTGCTGCGCGGGTCAACAAACGCGCCGGCAGCGCCACCGCCGGGTATGGGGCCCGGCCCCGTACCCGCACCCGTGCCTATGCCTGCGCCCGCGCCTGTGCCAATGCCGCCCGCCACGCATTGCATCCCGACGGTGTCGCGCTTGAACTCCTTGATCGCCTCGCGCATCTGCCGCAGAGACTCGCGCAGTTGATATTCACGCTGCCGCTTCACCGCCGTCTTGATCATCGGGATCACGCCCACGCTCAAGATCGCCATCACGGTCATCGTGATGACCAACTCGATAAGCGTCCAGCCGCCGGCCGAGTTGGCCGCAGGCAGCAGACGGTAAGCAATGAACACACGACGAGGGCCAAGCGTCGCACGCTGTGCATCGTCGCCCCTGTTCTTTCTCTGTCCTGCCATTGGTCTACTGTCTGACGATCAGATGCGCCTGCGCGAGTTGCGGTGTGATGCCGCGCCCGTCCGCGCCCATGAAGTGGACGCCCGCCGGCTCGAACGTGATGTTGCCCTCGCCCGGTGCGATGGCTTCGATTTCGACGAGGAGCAGCACGCCCATACCGATGAGCGACGTGCCGGTGGCAGGCGCGACGACTGCGAGCAACGACCCGGTCGGGTCGATTGACTGCGTGAGCGTCGCCTGCGCGCCGGCCGCGCCGTCCAATAGATTGCCCTTCGTCACCGAGCGGACGGCGAAGAAGCGCGGATCGAAGCGCAAGGTGGTGGCCGCAAGATTGAGCGGCGCGCCCGTTTTGATCAGGATCATCAGCCGTTGCCGTTCGCCGACGCGCATCTCCGGTTGATTCGAGATGAGCATGAGCGCCGCGCCCGACGCGGGCATCGAAGCGGCCGGCGCGGCAGCATTAATGGCGACCGGCGCAGGCTGCGTCTGGTTAACGGGTGCGGGCTGCGCGGGCGCGTTCGTGTGCGTCGCCGGTTCAGGCAGCACGAGGTGGTGCGCGCTGTTTAGCAAGAGGGCCGGAGCCATCGGCGCAAGCGCGTGGCCCGTCTTGTTGTCGCCCACGAGGCTGACGGGCGTCGTGTTGACAGTGGCGCTGGTCATGCTGGCGTTGATGGTCTGCGGCGCGCTCGCGGTGGCCGCGTTGTTTGCGTCATTCGATGCGGGCACGCCGGCACTGGCGGTCAAAACGGCCGGCGCGGGCACGAAGGAGGGCGGCTCCGGGTCGCTGGTTGCGGGCACGACCGGCAGCAGTTGCGTTGCGTTGGCGCTCAGTTCGACGTTGGCGTTGGTCGGGAGCGAGCGCGCGGCGGCGAGCAGATCATCGCGGTCGGCTTCGACGAGCATCGCTTCGAGCGACTGGCTCGTGGGCGATTGCAGCGTGCCGCTCTCGCGCATCTCCAAATCTTCCGGCGTCACGGTCGGCGCGCGCAGCACGCGCGGCGTGACGGTGACGACGATGTCCGAGTTGGTGTCGCTCTTGGTCGGCGTGGTGAACAACCGGCCGAGGATGGGCACAAGCCCGACGAGCGGCAGGCCGCGCCGGCCGTCGGCGTGCTTGTCCTGCATGACCGAGGCGATCATCATCGTGCGGTTATTGGGAATCCGCGCCGTGCCGGAGAGGCGACGCTGACTGAAGGTCGGCGTCAGGTTCGACGCGCCGCCGACCACGTCGTTCGCCTCGATCTCCATCTTGACCTGCACCTCTTGATTCGGGAAGACCGTCGGCGTGAACTTCAGATTAAGCCCCGTGTCCTGATATTGAATGACGGGATAGCCACCACCGAACAGACCGGCGGTCGCGGGCGAGCCGTTGGTCGCCCCGACGCCCGTGCCGTTAAAGGGCGTCACGGCGGCGGTTTGCACGGGCACTTTCTGCCCGATGTTCGTCGTTGATTGTTCGCCGTCGAAGGCATGCACCTGCGTTGAAGCGAGCAGCCGCGTGTTGTCTTTGGATTGGAACAGGCTGATTGACGTGGGCGGCAGCAGGAATGAGCCGCCGATGACGTTGAGCAAGCTGCCGCCGGTCGTCGTGCCTGTGCCGCCGCCTTTGCCCGTGCCGGTCGTCGTGCCCGTCGTCCCGCCGAGCAGTTGCGCGCCCTTGCTGAAGGTGAGCACGCCGGGCAGCAAGCCGCCGAGATTGCCGAGCGTGGACTCGCTGCCGATCTGGTTGCCAACCTGCAAGAGATTGGTGCGCGACACCTCGTAGATGTTCACGTCCATCACAACTTCGGCGCGATCCTTGTCCACGCTCTGCAAGAGTTGCGCGATGAGCCGAATGTTTTCCGGTGTGTCGCGGACGGTGATGCTGTTGGTCTGTTTGTTGGGCACGACCTGCGGCGTGCGGCCCGAGTTGGGCGGCAGCGCCGACTGGATGAGCGAGCGCGCTTCGTTCGGATCAGTGTTCGACAGGAAGAAGGTGCGCAGCACGAGTTGTTGATACTGCGGACGCTTCGACTGATCGGCGACGAGGATCGTGCGGCGATCAAGTTTCTGGAAGAAGAGACCCTGCGCCAGAAAGATGTGGTCGAGCGCGCGCGCCGTCGTCACGTCGCGCAGTTGTAGATTGATCGTGCGCTTGGGAAAGTCGCGGTCGAAGATAACGTTGAGGTTCAGTTCGTTGGCCAACTGACGAATGAACTGTTCGAGGTCGCCGCTGTAGTTGATGACGCGCAACTGCTCGCTGCGCCCGAGCGCGGGCTGCTGGACGGCGGTCGGGCCGTTGCCGACGCGATAAGCGGCCGGCAGCGCGGCGACGCCGCCAGCCGTCGGTGCGTCAGCATTGGCGCGGCTGACCGTGCCGGTCGCCGTGCCTGCGCCCGTGCGGTTGTTCCCGTTCGGGGCGCTGGTATTGCGGCCCTCCTTCTCGTGCTGCAAGCGCAGCATGCGCTCCATCTCAGAGGCGGCCAGTTCGTTGATGGGATCGTAGCCGTAGGCCATGCGGAAGGCGTTGTACGCGCCCGCGTAATCGCCCTGCTCTGCGAGCGAGCGCCCCTGCTCCATAAACCGCTGCGAGGCGTTGAAGACGGCCCGCCGGTAGTGCAGTTGGTACTCGATGTCTGAAGGGTTGGCGGCGACCGCCAGCGCAAACTCCTGCGCGGCGCGCTCCCACTGCTGCATGCGCTCAAAGTCAACGCCGCGTGAATAGTTCTTCTCGCCCTTGCGCGCGAGCGCCGTAATAGGCGCGCACAGCAGGCAGCAGACGACGACGAGCGCGATCCATGCACGCGCGGCAGAGGCGGAGGCTTTGTAATTCATGTCGATCCTCATCGGAAACAGGTAATCGGCTGACCGTAGCCGAAATCAGAGCTTTATACTTGGCCCGGGCGGCCGATACGCCCGCCGGCACGCGGCGGCTGTTGTTTACACGTTCACACGCGGGGAGCGTTCCCTAAAGACAGTGCCAAAGATAACTGTGCAGGCGAATTGCGCCGAACAGATGGAACTTGCGCCACCCCGCCCCGTTCCGCCTACAACCTTAGGCGGCTTCCGGCGCGCGGGCCCCGCCGTTGCCTTCCGGCACGTGGGCCGGGCCGTCACCATTCGGCTTGATCTCTTCGACGAACGTGACGCGGTTGATCTCATGCAGCGTCGAGACGCCGGCCAAAACCTTCTTGAGTGCCGACTCGCGCAGAGAGGCCAATCCTTCCGTCTCCGCCGCGCGGCGCACTTCGGAGCCGGGCCGGCGCTCGATGATCATCTCGCGGATATTGTCGGAGAGATCGAGCAACTCGTGTATGGCCGTGCGCCCGCGATAGCCCGTGTGGTTGCAGGCATCGCAGCCGACGCTCATGTAAAAGATGCTCTCCCGATAGCTGGCCGGTTGCAGCCCCGCCTCCATCAGTTCCTCATCCGTCGGCCGGTACGGGCGCTTGCAGACCTCACAGAGCATGCGAACGAGGCGCTGCGCCAGCACGCAGTTCAAAGACGAGACGAAATTATACGGCTCGACGCCCATGTTCAGGAAACGCCCGATCACATCGATCACGTTGTTGGCGTGGACGGTGGTGAAGACGAGGTGGCCCGTGAGGGCCGACTGGATGGCGATCTGCGCCGTCTCTTCGTCGCGGATCTCGCCGACCATGATCTTGTCGGGGTCATGGCGCAGGATGGAACGAAGACCACGCGCAAACGTCAGCCCCTTCTTTTCGTTGACCGGAATCTGCGTGATCCCATGCAACTGATACTCGACCGGGTCTTCAATCGTGATGATCTTGTCTTCTTCGTTGCGGATTTCGTTCAGCGCGGCATAGAGCGTCGTCGTCTTGCCGGAGCCGGTCGGGCCCGTGACGAGCACCATGCCGTATGGCTCGGCGATGTAGCGGCGAAACTTACGCAGGTCGTCCTCGTCGAAGCCGACCACGTTCAAGTCCAGATTCTTGAACGAATCGTTGATCTGCTCTTTGTCGAGAATACGAATGACCGCGTCTTCGCCGTGTACGGTCGGCATGATCGAGACGCGGAAATCTACGTTGCGCCCCTTGTAACGGACGCGAAAGCGACCGTCCTGCGGCACGCGGCGCTCGGCGATGTCGAGTTCCGACATGACCTTGATGCGCGAGATGAGGGTCTGGTGATAAGAGATGTCAATCGGGTCAACCTTCGCGTAGAGCGCGCCGTCAATGCGGTACTTGACCTGCACTTCGGCGTCGCGCGTCTCGATGTGTATGTCGGAGGCGCGCGATTCCATCGCATTGAAGATGATGGTGTCCACCAGCTTGATGATCGGCGACATGTCGCTGTCGGTCGCCAGTCGATCAAGGTCTAAGACTTCCTCGCCGTGCTCGGTCTCCTTGACGAGCGAGATGCGAAAGCCCGACGCCGCTTCCTGCAAGACGCGTTGCGTGGCGTCGCCTTTGCGCAAAACCACGTCAATCGCGCCGGCCGTGGCGACGTGCGGCACGATGCGCGCGTGCAGCGCGCTCGCTAACTCGTCCAACTTCTCAAGGTCGGTCGGGTCGGCCATGGCCACGTGCATGCGGCGACCCTCGCGCCGCAAGGGCACGAAGAGATGGCGCAGCATCAGGTCGACGGGGATTTCGCCCAAGAGCGCGTAGTCAATCGGCGAAGGGCCGTCGGGCGGCAGCAGGTCTATGTAAGGCAGGCGGTAGCGGCGGGCGAGTTCCTGCGCGCTGCGCACTTCGGGCGGCAGACTCAACTCAGGCACGCCCGGTAATTCGCCCGTGTGCCCGCCCTTGGCGCTCTGCGTCGCAGTCGTATTTTCCAGAGAGGTCGTCATATTTACTGTGGATGAGACGGGCCGGGGGGATCGTCTTTTAGCTCGAAGTGGTCAGATGCCGGAAAGAGCCGCAAAATTGCCCGCCTTGTCAATGCATAGCCGAGACGTTTGAGATGGACTGCACAATCGGCAGGTAGATGGCTAACAGGATCACAATCACGACCCCGCCCATGACCAGCAGAATTGCAGGTTCCATTACGGTCGTCAACTGTTCCAGCCGCACCTCCGATTCGGCATCGTAGAAGGTCGCCACCTCTTCCAGCATCTCGCGCAAACTGCCCGAACGCTCGCCGACGCCCACCATATCCAGCGCCAGCGCCGGAATCCAACCGGCCGTTTCCAGACTCTCCGTAAATGAACGCCCCTCGCGGATGAGCGGCAGGATGCTGGAACTGCGCGTTCGCAATTCCCTGTTCGTGATCGACTCGGCCGCGATCTCCCACGATTCCACGAGCGTGATGCCGCCCGCCAAAAGCGTCGAGAGCGAGCGCGTGACCTGCGCGATGGCAAGTTGGCGGATCAACTGCCCGGCAATTGGGACGTGCAACAGCATGCGATCCACGAAGACACGCCCGCCCGGCGTCCGCGACCAGAAACCAAAGAGCGCCGCGAGGCCCACAGCCAACGGCCCGAACCAGAAGATGTTCGCCGCCGTCCAGCCGGAGATGCCGACCACGACCGTCGTGATAAACGGCAGGTTCTGGTTAAAGCCCTGAAACAGACGCTGCATGCGCGGGACGACGTAGAGCGTCAGGAACGTGACCATGCCGCCGGAGGCGAACAGCAGAAAGATCGGATAGGCGAGCGCGCCGCGAATCTTGCGCCGCACCTCGACGCCGCGCCGCATGTAGGCGTTGTAGCGGTTGAGCACGTCGTCGAGCGCGCCGGAGCGTTCACCCGCGAGGATCGAAGCCGTGTAGATGCGCGGAAAGATCGGCCCCTGCGCGGCAAAGGCCGCCGAGAGCGCCATGCCGCCGCGAATCTTATCCTCCACGTCGCCGAGCATCCCGCGCAGGCGCGAGTTGGCCGCGCGGCGTCTGAGCATCGAGATGGATTGCAGGATCGGGATGCCGGCGCGGATCAGGGCGGCGAGTTGTTGATTAAAGAGCAGGAAGTCGCCCGCCTTGACGCGGGGGTGCGTGCCGCCTTTGCCGCCGCGCGTCAGGGCTGCCACGCCGCGCGTCCGGGGCGGCGCGACGGAGAAGACGCGAAAGCCTTCGCTTTCAAGCCGCACGCGCGCCTCCTGCACGCCCACGGCCTCGACCGTCCGCGTCACCACCTCGCCCGCCGGCGTCCCTAAACGACAGATAAACTCAGCCATTAGTCCCGTTAAGTATGTTTGCGCCTTTAACTTTGGCGCGCCCGCCAAGCACGCCAGTAGAACGCGGATTATAACACGCACCCGCGTCACGCTCACGTGCGGGCGGCGCGTGTACCTATGCCGTCAGCGTACACGCCGCAGTCGCCGGAAAGTTGCAAACGGAAGGCGCGGGCGCAGCCATAAAATTCGCGCCGCGCAAACCTCTTGACGGTCAGGGCCAACGGGAAACATACTGCGTTAGCCTACCAAACCCGTTGACACGCCCACCAAAGGACGTGTTCTTAAGTCCACGTGCATTGAGCGTGCGCGCCGGGCGTCTGGCCGCCGCCGATCATCATTGCAGCCGACCGCGTGCGTGTATGGGCTAATTCGCGGCCGCTTTCCTGCGCTGGCAGGGAGCGCGCGCGCATTGACCGTTTATCTAGCTCACGCGGCTTGATAAACAAGCACGGCAGTTAATCAGTATTTGCTTCTTGCGCGTACGGGACGCGAGTCGTACAATGCGCCTGTTCCCGGAGTCTCCCCAACTCGTTCGCGCCTGTTCCAAACAGGACAACTCGCAACAATCCGGCTTGGGTCGTCTGTACTCAGGCTTAGGCTTTTGAATACCCGGCGCTTTCGTCTTTTCGTTGCGCCGAGTGCTCCGGAACCGCATCAATCAGGAGGGTTTCATGAGACCGCCGCGACCCTACACCCGCCGCGCCGTCGCACCCGTCTCTCGTCTTGCGCTCGTTGCGCTCTACGCCGCCTGCGCGCTCGCCATCAGCGCGCAACCCAAACAAGAACCGGCCGTCAGTCAAGGCACTGCACCGACCGTCGCCGCGCCCGTCCCTGCGGCTGTGAACCCGACCGGCGCAGTGCCGGGCGCGGCCAACGCTCCAAACACCACGACCATTACCGGCTCGGCTGCGGTCTCGGCCAATGCCTTCGCCGTCGGCACGCCCGTCGGCAACGACGAGCAGGTGATCGTCAACGCCGATCTCGTCGTGCTGAACGTGACGCTCACAGACATCTACGGCCGTTACGTGACCGGCATCAATAAAGATGCCTTCACCATTCTCGACGACAAGCAGCCGCAGCAGATCACTTTCTTCTCGGACGAGGACGTGCCCGTTAGTCTCGGCGTCATCTTCGATGTGTCTGGTTCGATGAGCGGCGAGAAGATCAGCAAGGCGCGGGAGGCGCTCCGCCACTTCGTCGAGACGAGCCACGACAACGACGAGTATTTCCTGATCGGCTTCAACTCGCGCGCCCAATTGTTGATGGACAAAACGCGCAATAGCGATGCGCTCCTCGACAAGCTGACCTTCGTGCAGACGAAGGGCCAGACGGCGCTCTACGATGCCTGCTATCTCGGCGTCGAGCGCGTCACGCGCGGCGTCCATCCGAAGCGCGCCATCCTGCTCATCTCCGACGGGCAGGACAACAGTTCGCGCTATACCTTCAGCGAGTTGCGCAAGATGCTGAAAGAGACGGACGTGCTCATCTACGCCATCGGCATTCTCGACAAAGGCAGTCCGAGCGAGTTGGACGTGGGCGGGCAGGCGATTCTGGACGAGTTGGCTTCGGTTTCAGGCGGCAAGGCGTTCTTTCCGAACACCGGCGCGGAGATGAACGAAATCTTCGAGCGCATCGCTATCGAGTTGCGGCATCAATATTCAATCGGCTACAAGCCGGGCAACTTCGCCAACGACGGGCGCTGGCACAAGCTCAAAGTGAAGGTCACGCCGCCGCGCGGTTTGCCGCACCTTTACGTGCGCGCTAAAGACGGCTACTACGCGACGATGAATCCGCGCTGATGACGAGCGCGGCGGCGGAATAGGCCGCGAATGGTTGGCAACCGACGCGCCCTCCGGCCCTTCTAAAATATGGCGCGCCGAAAAGGCGTCCGCTGGCGGGCGTACAGGCGCACAAAGATTTTCAGGCTCTTTGCCCCAGCCGCGCGTAAAGACCCGTTTGCCGGGTCGGTTCTACAGGGAAGCGCCCGCGAACGCCCCTCCTCTGGCAGTCAAGGTCGGGCGGGCCGGGCGCTTCGGTCTATGTGGCGGGCAACATGGACGGAGGGTTTCTATTCGTGATACTTCGGCGTTTATCTCAGCATGACCTACGGCGCACGTCTGTGCGCGTCGCACTCTTCATCGTCGCCGCGCTCTCGGTCGCCGCGCTGTTGCTGCCCACGACCAGCGCCCAGAGACCGCGCCGCGTCGCCACGAGCGCGAACCAGCAGACGCGCCCGACGCCAAGCCCGACGCCCACGCCGACCACGACGACGCGCCCAACCGCGTCGCCGCAGCAGACCGCTAAGCCCACGCCGACGCCCGCGCCCGGCACGCCGCAGAAGCCGGTCATGCAGGTGCGCCCTTCGTCCGAAGCGACGCCGACGCCTACACCGACGCCTGAAGGACAGGAGATCGATCCGGGCGAGATCGTCTATGTCAACACGGAGATCGTCAACCTGAACGTGCGCGTCATTGACCGCAACAATCGGCCCGTTAACGACGTGAAGCAGGATGAGTTTCACGTCTTCGAGGACAACACGCCGCAGAAGATCGAATACTTCACGAAGGAAGAAGTGCCGATCAGCTACGGGTTGGTCGTGGACAACTCCGGCTCGATTCGCCCGCAACTCTTGCAGGTGGAAGACGCCGCCAAGACGATCATCAACAGCAACAAGCCGGGCGACGAGACGTTTCTCGTCCGCTTCGTTGACAGCGAAAAGATCGAGGTCTTGCAGGACTTCACCGCCGACAGTAACGCCTTGATGGATGCGCTCGACAACCTCTACATCGAAGGCGGGCAGACGGCGATCATAGACGCCGTGCTGCTCTCCGCCGAACGGGTCGCCGCTTACAAGAAGGGCAACGATCTGGCCGACCGGCGTCGCCGCGCGCTCATCATCGTCACGGACGGCGAAGACCGCGACAGCTATTACAAGCCGGAAGACCTGTTCTCGCGGCTGCGCGAGATGGACGTGCAGCTTTACGTCATTGGCTTCATCGGCGAACTGGAAGCGCAGGGCAACTTCATTCGCAAGAGTCCCAAAGATAAGGCCGTCGCTTTGATCAACAAGCTGGCGACCGAGACGGGCGGGCGCGCCTTCTTCCCCTCCTCCGTCTCGGAACTCCCGCAGATCGCGCAGGAGATCACGCGCGACCTGCGCACGCAGTATGTCATCGGCTACTACCCGACGAACAAAGCGCGCGACGGCCAGTTCCACTCCATCCGCGTGCAGGTCGCCGCGAGCGACAAGCGCGACAAGCGGATCGCCATCACGCGCACGGGGCGCGTCGCCACCGCCGGCAATATCGCCGCGCCTGCGCCCACCAACAAGCTCACGCCGCCTACACGCAAACCCTGAGCGAAGTAAAAGCTGCGCCGCCACGGCCCGGCCGAGCACGGGCGCGGCGCAGTTGACACGTAGCAAGGGGCGCGCAGAGAGCGTTGATGCTCTCTGCGCGCCCCTTCAGCGCGTAAACGCGTCGGCGCGAGGTCCGGCCGCGCGATAGGCAGCTTAGACCTTCATGCGCGCGCAGACGGCGTCAGTGGATGATCTGTTTCGACAGGCTGAGGCGTTGCCAGATGGCTTCTTCGTCCGGGAAGGAGATGCTGTCGCTGCGCAGGACGACGGCGGTGCGCACGATTGAGTCGAGTTCGCGCGAGATGCCGTCGCAGGGGATACAATCTTTCAGGTGCGTCTGCACGAGCGAGCGCGCGTCGTCGTCGAGCGTACCGTCGCAGTAGTCGCTCAACAATTCCAGATACTTAGCGCAGTCCATTCACTTCTCCTTAAGGCATGGCAACCGGATGGAATGATACGGAAAATCTTTCCGAGAACCCTTAGACTCTCCAATTACGCGGTCTGTTGTCTGAGGATTTGCCTTAATTTTAAGCGCGCCTTGTGCAGTTGCGATTTGGACGTGCCTTCCGAGACGCCGAGCATGTCGGCGATCTCGAAATGGTCGTGCCCTTCCACGTCGTGCAGGACGAAGACCGTGCGGTAGCCGGGCGGCAGTTGCGTAATGGCACGCTCTAAGGCGATGCGGTCAATCACCGGCATGCGGTCGGGGTTGGCCGTGCCCGTGACGATCTGCACGGGCGTCTCGCCCTCGGCGGTCGTAAACTCAGGGCGCGCGCCCTTGCGGCGGAAATACATCAAGACCTGATTGACCGTGAGGCGGTGCAGCCAAGTGGTAAAGGCCGACTCGCCACGAAAGCTGCCGATCTTGTTGAAGAGGTGGGTGAACACGTCCTGCGTCAGGTCTTCCGCCTCGGTCGGGTTGCCGAGCATGCGGAAGCAGAGCGCGTAGACGCGCCGGAAGTGGCGGCGATAAAGCTGCTCGAAGGCGCTGGCGTCGCCCGCGCCCGCCGCTTTCGCCAGTTCCACGTCACTCGGTTGCGGTGTCTCGACTTCGGCTGCGCTCATGACTCTCCCCTTTACTCAGCCCGTCCTTCACTGAGCCGGCCCATCCTGCAATCTGGTTTCGCGTGCCCAAACTTTACCATTCCCACACGCGCTCGGCCAAACTTAAAGGCAAGCGTGATGCCCGCGCCCCGCGACGCGCAGGGGCAACAGAAAGCCGGGCCGGAATAGTTTCCGGCCCGGCTGCATTCAGCGTTGTTCAGCTTTCGTGCGCTTAGCGCGCTGTGTTGTCGCGGTCGGTACGCAGATTGTTCGTCACCGAGAAGACGCCCGGCACCTGGCTCGCCGCGATGTACGCCCAACGTTTGTCGCCTTCATTGGCGACCACGCCTTCGAGCGTCACGTGTCCGTTATTGACCACGATATGGAGCGAAGGGTTGCCGCCCATCGCGTAACGATACAGACCCGCCGTATTGAAGACCGAGCGATAAGTCCGCACGCGAATCTCGTCGTCGAAAGACGAGAGCGGGAGCACTTCGATCTTGTTGATGACCTGCGCGACGCCCGCGAGTTTAGCGACGCGGCGCTCCGCATCCTTACGCGTGGACGGGCGCACGACCTGCCCGTAGAGCGTCACGGTGCTGCCGTTGATCTCGTATGCCAGATTATCGAACACACCGTAGTACGGCAGCGTCACGAGTTGTTTGCGAATGCTCTTGCTGAGTTGCTGCTCGCGGCCATAGACTTGCGCCTTCGCTTCGGGCGGCGCGGCCAGCGCCACCCCGGCCGTTAAAGCGAGCGCCGCAACCATGGCCACCAGCCTGCCCTTGAACGTTTTCATGATGCCTTTCATAGCCTCCGAATGATCTTTCTGCTCTGC
Organism: Pyrinomonadaceae bacterium; assembly: GCA_036389375.1. Taxonomy (GTDB): domain Bacteria; phylum Acidobacteriota; class Blastocatellia; order Pyrinomonadales; family Pyrinomonadaceae; genus QHXQ01. Next base: position 20,276 of record DASVQA010000014.1, read on the forward strand.
TGTTTTTACGTTCGATTAGATGCCCGAGGGGATGCTTTAATTGCCTCTGCGAGCAAGGGCGACAGAGCAGCAAACACGCGAATTTAGCGGGCTTTTTGTGCTTTTCTAGTGGCTGGAAACAGGCACGGGTGTTGGGCAAATGGCGAGTGTTATCGGGCCAAAATTGTCAGGCCAAAATAAATGGGCTGTCGGTCACTTCTCTACAGGCTCCCCCAAACCTGCACAGAACTTTGACCGACAGCCTATTTATTCAAACTCGTCAACGACCACGCTCAACCCGGCCCCGTTCCCCCGAAAGAACCGTGCGAGCAAGAGTGAGAGAACGCCTCCCCCAAAGCCTTCACTCACTGTCGTCTCCGAGCATCCCCCTTGTTCTTTTTCAAGTACCCTTGTTCTTAACGATTCACATAGAAAGCAACGAGCGTACCACGCACACCACACACCCCTGTGGCCGCCGCGACAACCTTTCATTCCCCCGAAAAAATTGAGTTTCAGCAACCCGCCCTTCGGTCGCGCCGGCCCGCTGCTCTCCGCGCGGACTCGATTGTTGCATTTATTCGATACTTCGATTGTGTAGCCTTGAACGATAACCGCACACATGATTGATGCTGGCTGCTATCTGTTGACATCTACTTACAGTTGCTACAGATTGCGATCACTGACAAAGTGCAGCAACTAGCATCTGTTGCCATCTATTACAGGCACAATTTGGTCACAGCCTAAACCACGCCCCGACTCGAAGACATCGTGGACACGGGCAACTTACAACGGGCCGCCGCAGTGGCCGCTCCCTTTGAGGTCAATCTTTTCATGGAAAAGTTAATCCAGATGCGGGCAGAGCGCTCTAAGTCATGTGCGAGCCTGTCACCATCAGCTAAGTTGGCGCTCGGCCATTATGAAGGCGCGAAGCGACGAGCAGAGTTACTGCGCGCCGGTTAGTAGAAAAGCGATGAGTACCGCGACCGTCGTTGTTGAAGAGTTTGCCGCGTTGTTTGAGCCGCCCGATCCGACGACGCCACGCGGATGCATCGAAGCCTGCCGCATCGGGGTCGAGGAACAGCTTGAACCGGCCCACACGCAACTGCGAACGATTGAAACGGAGATTCACGCTGCGACCGTCGGTTGGGACGTAGATGCAGTCGCCTTGCTCCTGCCGCGTCGTGATGCGCTCCGGCTGCTCGTTCAGCACGGAGAGGCGCAGTTGGCAGCCCTGCGGGTTGAGCTTCAAGGTTTAGAACAGGCTGAACAGCTACAACACGATCAAGCCTCGCGCGCAGATGCGGTTCCTATTGTGAATGACATGCCGGCCATCGTTGAGTTGTGGCGTTGGCGGTTAGTCACGGCTGTTGCTGCGGCGCGTGCTTCGATGCAAGCACGTCAGCAACACGGCGGGCATAAGCCGGAGGATGCTTACGATCATCATTGGCTCTATGCTCATCAGGACAAGCTACAGGATAAGTCTCAGATACAATCTGCGTCGGATGATGTATTGCTCGAAGCGGTGAGTCTACCGACTGTGCAGCGTTGGGGCTGGCTTCATTTCATGGTGCGCGATCTGAATTGGTTTACGCTGATCGCCTACAATTGGAATCTCTCGCACTTGGCATTTGAATATGGCTCGGCTGCATACCTGTCTCCGGCCACAGGAAAAGTTGGCGTGGATTGGGCGTGATTTCTGCCGCTTAATGCGGGAGCGTTATGAGTTCGACGCCCTAGAACATTTGCGCGGGCTGTTCGGTCGCATTAAGGACAAGTTTCAGGAGATACAAGGGGCGAGCTAGACGAGCAGAGGGTTTGTGCGTGGCTGCGGCAGCGTAATGAATTGATCTATTTTGTTTATACGCACGAGTCGTTTAGTTTCCGACCAGAAGCGTTGGCAGAGGTCAACCCTGAGTGACGAGTCTTGTATCGGCCAGACGATCGCGCAATGTATCTGGCAGAGATACGGGCTGTACAGTAAGCTTAGTGCCACATTTCTTGGCGCTCTCCTGTCTGCCCTCCTGCATGCACGCGCAGCTAGTATGCTCTGAAGGCGCATGTGTTACACGTATAAGCCTCACGTTTAAGAGATAGGGTCACAGTGCGCAAGATAACATTTGCTTAGCGTCCGCTAGAGGAACGCGCAAGGATGACTCTAAGCGCAATGAGAGGCAGAGAGAGCGTGCCAGCAAGCTATTTGAGCGGGCGGACTATGCCCGGTGGCATGTGCAGCACGCACGATGGCGCGGCTCAGGCACACGGGCGCAGCCATGATCTTCGACGCGGGTCGTCTGCCCGACGGGCGCCCCTTCATCGTCATGGAGTTTGTCGAGGGCGAGACGCTCGCCGA
>DASVQA010000015.1:0-5824 GCA_036389375.1 Pyrinomonadaceae bacterium
CTTCAAGCTGCGCGGTCATCTGGTTGAACGAACCGGCAAGGAGCGCCAACTCATCCTCCGCGAGCGCCGTGACGCGATGTGCCAAATTGCCGCGCGCGACCTCGTCCGCCGCCTCGGCCAGCGCGCGGATGGGCGTGCCGATGCCGCGCGCCAGATGGATCGCCGCCCACGTCGCCGCGAACAGCAAAAGGAGCGTCAACAGGCCCAAAGTTGACAGCCCCAACATGCGGACTTTGCGTTGCCGTTTGCGCAGTTGCTCGAACTTGTCCGCGCCCGCCACGATGTTGTCGAGCCGCGAATCGGCGCGTAGCTCGCGCGCGACGAGCAGCACGCGCCCGTCGCCGAGCGGCTGCGCGTCTGCGACGACTCCTTCGGGCGTCGTGACGGGCAGCCCGCCCGGCGGGCCGTTTTGCAGCCGCCAGAGAGCCGTCTTGAGCGCCCCCGCCAGTTCCTTGCTGCCGAGATCGCTTAGCCCGGCGCGGAAGAGGATCGCGCCGTCGCCGATGCCGTCCGGCGCACCGAGCGCGAGCGCGGCGAAGTTGCCTTCGGCGCGTAAGCGTTCAAGCTCCGGCGACGCAGCCTGCGCCGGTGTCTGGTTGAGCGCGAGCGCGGCGATGCGCGCCATCTCGCGCAAAGCCTGCGCCTGCTGCGTCATGTCTTCAGCGCGCGCCAGCTTCGCCTCGCTGACCACGTCTTCAGGGATGCGCCCGAACATCTTTTCGAGCGTGCGGTTGAAGAAGAGATAAGAGAAGACGGCCATGGCCGTGATCGGCAACAGGCTGACCGTGATGAAATAGACGACGAGGCGCGTCTTGATCTTCGAGCCAAGGATACGCGCGCGCCGCTCGCGGCGCAGTTTGAGCAGGTTGCGGACGAAGATGAAGGCGAAGACGATGAAGGCGACGAAGTTGAGCGTCGAGAGGGCGTAGAGCGTGAGCGTGTCGCTCGCCGTGTCGGGCGTGACGACTTCCCAAAGTCCGAAAACTTGCAGCGCCACCAGCGCAAACAGCAGCGTCAGCACCAACCCGCCGAGCAGCCACGGCGCACTACGCCGCCGCGCGGGCGGCTCGTCCCGAAACTCCGTCTGTCTCTCGGCGCGCTCGGACATAAAGGGGTGTCAGAGTTTACCATGCACGCAAGCATAGCCGCACGACGCTACGACTCACGAGCCGCTGCGACTTTCAGTTACAATCCGGCGAACCTGTTGTAACACAACAAGCACGCCGACAACTTTATGACGCCGCTCGACATCTTTCTGAACCGCCACGACCGCCTCCGCAGCGGCTGGCGCTTTGCGCTCTTTTGCGCGCTCTACTACAGCGCCGCCACCGCCATCGTCACAACCGTCTATGCCCTCGTCATGCGCGCGCAGCCCGCGACCGGCGACAAATCGGGCGGCGCGCTGCCCGGTTGGCTCAACTACCTGCTCACGTTTCTGATCATGTTCGGGCCGGCGCTGCTGCTCGGCTGGGGCTGCGGGCGTGTGTTGGAGGATTTGCCCCTGCGCGCGCTCGGCTGGGCCAAGCATCGCGGCTGGCTGCGCGACCTGCTCTTAGGCTCGCTCGTCGGCGCGGCGGCACTCGCGCTCGGCGCGCTCGTCGGCGCGGTCGGCGGCGGTTTTCGGTTCAGCCTCACGTCAGAGTTCATGAGCCGCGCCTTCGTCAAGACCTTCTTCGGCGCGGTCGGCGTCTACGTGCTGCTCGCGGCCGGCGAGGAGGCGCTCTTTCGCGGCTACCCGTTGCAGACGTTGTTGCGCTCGCTGCCCTTCGCCGTCGCCGTGCTGCCTTCGTCCATACTCTTCGCCGCCGGCCATTTCTACAACCCGAACGTCCCGCACAACTATCTGCTCGCCATTCTGTTCGTCAACACCGTGCTGGCCGGCATCTGGCTCGCCGTCGGCTACTGGCGCACGCGCAGCCTATGGTTGCCGCTCGGTCTGCACTGGGCTTGGAACTGGACGATGGGTTCGCTACTTGGCTTGCCCGTGAGCGGCATCACCAGCCTGACGCGCGCCCCGCTCCTGCGCGCCACAGACCGCGGCCCCGTCTGGCTCACCGGCGGCGCATACGGACTCGAAGGCGGACTCGCCTGCACCCTCGCCCTGCTCGTCGCCATCCTCTTCCTCTGGCGCACGCGCCTGTTCACACCCGCCCCGGAACTAAAGGAATACACCGACGGCGAGAGGGCGAAAGCAGTGCCGGACGACAAGTGACAAGGTGAGGAGCAAGAGCCAAGTCTTTAACTCGGCACTTGTTACTCGGCACTGTTCCTGTCACTGCCTTTGATCTATGGGTACGTATTGCTGGTTGCGCGGCCCGATGTATTCGGCGCGCGGGCGGATCAGTTTGTTGTTGGCGTACTGTTCGAGGATGTGACCCGTCCAGCCGGAGATGCGGCTGACGGCGAAGATAGGCGTGTAGAGGTCGAGCGGGATGCCCATCATGTAGTAGGTCGAGGCGGAATAGAAATCCACGTTCGGATACATGCCCTTCTCCCGGTGGACGACCTCTTCGATGCGGCGCGAGACGTCGTGCCAACGCGTGTCGCCTTTGCGTTCGCCCATCTCGCGCGAGAAGCGGCGCAGGTGCGTGGCGCGCGGGTCTTCGGTTTTATAGACGGCGTGGCCGATGCCCATGATCTTGCGCTTCTCGGCCAGCGCCTGCTGCACGTAATCGTCCGCCCGCTCGACCGTGCCGATCTCTAAGAGCATCTTCATCACGTTCGTGTTCGCGCCGCCGTGCAGCGGCCCCGCGAGCGCGCCGAGCGCGGCCGTGACGGCGTTGTACATGTCGGCGAGCGTGCCGGCGACGACGCGCGCCGTAAAGGTCGAAGCGTTCAGTTCGTGGTCGGCGTGCAGGACGAGGCACACGTCGAAGATGCGGGCCTCGCGCTCGGCGGGCAGTTCGCCCGTGAGCATGTAGAGGAAATTGGTGGCGAGGTTGAGTTCCGGTCGTGGTGCGATTAACTCTTGCCCTTGCCGCAGACGCTCGATGGCGGCGACGATGACGGGAAACTGTGCGGTCAGCCGCGTCGCCGTGCGCAGCGCGCCCGCGCGCGAAGTATCGCGGGCGTGCGGATCGTAGAAGGCGAGCGCGGAGATGGTCGTGCGCAGCGTGTCCATCGGTTCGGCCGCGCGCGGAAAACTGCGCATCAGATCAAAGATCGGCGCGGGCACTTCGTAGCTTGCGCCGAGTGCGCGCTGCAATTCGTCGAGTTCCGCGCGCGTGGGCAAACGCCCGTGCCACAGCAGAAAGACGGTCTCCTCGAAGGTCGAATGCGCGGCGAGGTCGTGTATGTCGTAGCCCTGATAGATCAGTTCGCCGCGCTCGCCGTTCACGTCGCCAATGGCGCTGCTGGCAGCCACGACACCGCGCAAGCCGGCCCCGCCTGCATCCTTCGCAGTGCTCGCGGCGGGCGGCCCGCCCTCTTTCGCATTGTTCATCGTTTCAGTCCTTGTGGCATGTAGTGCAGCGAAGATAGCAAAGAGGTTCGCGCGAGACAAGTGGGCAAAACTATGCGAGCGGCGACGTTAGACGGAGCAGCGAGCCAAAACTTCAGCTATGCACGGCTTCAGGATCGACCGGGTTGTATAAGTACACGGGCTGACCGCGCTCGACGCCGAGCAGGCGCGCGGCCGAAGCGCGGGCGGCGGCGATCTCAAGAAAGCCGGCGCTGCCCCAGATGGCGAAGATTTCGCGTGGCACAAACTCGTCTTCGGTAAAGTAGCGGCGGAACGTGCGGACGTGATGCGCGCCCACTTGCAGGTGCAGCCCGCGCGCCGCCGCCTCGGCCGGCAACTCCGCGCGCGTGATGTTCGTGATGCAGTTGCCGAAGCGATCTATGTGAATAATTGAAGCGGTGATCAGACCCGCGTCAGTACGCACGGGCGCGAGCGGTGCAAGCCGGACGTAGTCCGTGATCTGTTCGCCGAGTTCGGTGGGCGGGACGCCGTTCAGGATCGCGCCCGCGACCGGCGCGAAGATGTCGCGCCCGTGAAAGGTGTTGCTGAGCGCGGGGCGAAAGTATCTAGCATTCGTCAGATGAAAGGCGCGCACGTCGGGTTCGCGCTCGCAGACGTAGCTGAACAACCCGTTGTCCGGCCCGATAAAGACGTAATCGCGCGTGTTGATGATTAACGGCCGGCGCTTTGAGCCGACGCCGGGATCGACGACCGCGACGTGTACGGTCTGAGAGGGAAAGACGTGATAAGCGGCGAGCAACGTGAACGCGCCCGCCGCGATGTCGTGCGCCGGAATCTCGTGCGTCAGGTCAACGACCTGCGCGCCCGGACTGACCGCCAAGAGAGCGCCCTTCATCGCGCCCACGAAATAGTCGCGCGTGCCGAAGTCTGTCAGGAGAGTGGCAAGCATTAAAAAGTTTAGAGTCCGGCGAGTCCACAGAGTTAAAGGACAACTGCTTTTGGACTCGCCGGACTCGCCGGACTCTTTATTGAATCCGCGTGTCGGTGGCGGTGCGCAGCACGAGTTCCGTGCCGGGTTCGAGGCGTATGTCGCCGCCGCGCGAGGTGACGACGCCGGCCGTGCCGACGCCTGCGCCGATGATTGCGCCGATGGCCGCGCCTTTGCCGCCACCCGCAATCGCGCCGATGACCGCGCCGATGCCAGCGCCAGCGCCGACCTTTGCCACGTCGTCCTTCGTGCTGCTGCCGCCGCGCACGCCGCCTTCAGGGTCAACGTCGTCAACACCCGTGCCTGTCCGCCGCACGACTTCGACGACCTGCGCGTTGAGATTCGCAAAGCGACCGTCGGGCAGGCGCACCTGTTCGATGTCGAGTTGCAGTTCGGCCGCGCCTTTGACCTTGCCGGGGCGACGCACACGCGACACGCGCCCCGTGACGACTGCGCCCGCGAACTGCGCCGGTTCGATCACGCGCGCGTCAAAGCGGTCGCCGCGCTGCGTCGCGTCGGTTGAGAGGCGCGTCTGCAATTCGACGCGGAGGTTCGTGTCCTGCGGGATGAAGATCGCGCCGCTCAAATCGGCCGTCGCCGTTGCGCCGCCGCCATTGCGCCGGTCGGTCGAGTCGCTGCTGCCGGCGTCAGTCGGCACACCGGAGCCTGCGTCGTTAGCGTTGCCGCTCCGAACGCCGCCATTGCCGGCGCTGTCGCGCGGGCCGCGGCGCGCAAGCCCTGAGGGAACGGTGGAGTTAAAGCCCTGCTGCTCGTAGCCCGCGCTGTAGCCCGTCTCGTAGCCCTGCTGATAACCGTCGCGGTAGTCTTCGAGCGCGCCGTAGGCGCTCACGTAAGCGCGGTCGGCGCGCTGATAATCGGTCTTGCCGCTGTAGTCGCGCGCGGCGCGTTGGAGTTGATCGCGCCAGCCCGACTGATAGCCGTCCGAGTAGCCTGTGCGATAGCCGCGTTCAAGCGCATTCTGCTGTTGCGCGCCGGCGCTCGGCTCATCCGACGCGGCGCGCACGCTCAAGACTTGCGCGCCGGGCAGCGCGGCGAGGGCGAAAGCGAGCGCACATGCGGCGGCCAGCAAGCGTACAGGGGTCTGCATATCTCTTCTCTCCTTGAAAGTTTGTCGGGCGCAGCACGCGGCACGCCTCGTGCCCATTTCAGCGCGCCGAGCAACGCGCTCATGCTAACACCGAAAGGACTGTTGCGTCACAAACTTTTACCTGCCTTGACGCGGGTTGAGTGCCGGCCTAGACTCGACTTCGGTTCACCGAAGCGGGCGTGCAAGTAGCGAAGGGAGAGCCGGGCGAGCCGGCCGCGCCGTGATTGCTCGTCAGCGTTTGGGATGATGCGAGGCCGTTTGCCCGTTGTCCATCTTTCTATGCGCCGAGTTTATCTAGACAACAGTG
>DASVQA010000016.1:0-39793 GCA_036389375.1 Pyrinomonadaceae bacterium
CGATTCCAGCGGCTGCGAGTTCAAAGCGACGAAGCCCTGGCGGCGCACACCGATGTCCTCGTCGTTATTGTCCGAGCCATCGACAGTGAAGTTGTTCGCCCGCGAGCGCAAGCCGTTGACCGCGAACTGCCCGGCACTGCCGACGCCTGCGCCGACGCCGGGGCCGGCGACGGAGCCGAGCGTCTGCGGGGGCGGCGCGACGCCGGGCAGCAACAGCGCCAGTTCATCGAACGTGCGCACGATGGTGCGTCCGCCTAAGGGGAGTGCGATCAGTTCTTCTTCGGTGAATGCGCCGCCCTGTCGTGCGTCGGATGCGTTGATGCGCGCGCGTATGTCGGTCTCTTCCGCCGTGAGCGCGGGCGCAACGGCAGGTGTGGGCGTCGCGTTAGCTGTGCCCGGTGGCGTCGTGCCGGCCGGCGTGGGCGTGGCAGATGGCACACCCGGCGGCGCGGGGTCGAGCGCAACCGGCACGGGCACGACCTCGCCCGTGCGCGTGATGAAGAGACGTTGCTGGACTTCCTTTGTGACGTAGCCGGGCGCGGAGACGCGTATGGTGTAGATGCCGGGCGCGAGCAAGCCCTGATAGAAGCGCCCGCGTGTATCGCTCGTCTTGGGGTAGGTCTGCCCCGTCTGTTGGTTGATGATGAGGGCGGTCGCGCCGCCTATCGCCTCGCCCGTGTCGGAGTTTGTCACCGTCCCTTCAAACGCGCCGGTGACGGTGTCCTGCGAGACGACGGGCAGCGCGGCAAAGATCAGACCGGCGGTCGTGACGAGCGTCAACAGCAGACGACGACAGCGCGGGGGCAGCAAACGGACATGGGTCATAGCGTTCCTCTTGTATGCGCCCTATGCGCAGATTGCAGGCGCTCAGGTTTCGGCGGGCGCGGGCCGACGATAAACACGGACAGAGATGCAGATTGACGAGCGCCGAAAAGATCGGGATTGGAATTTGAGCCACGCGCCCGGCGTGCATTGCGCGGGCTGAGCGCCTCAGAACCGGGCGCAACAGACTTAGCAACTAAGAGCGCGCTGAAATGACCGGCCATCAGGTAGAGCGAAAGCTAGGGCAAGTCTCCCCCATGTGTCAAGCAAAGTATTCGCGCGCGCCTAGTCGAGTAGATTTAACATAATGACCTTCTTGCAGTAGAATGCATGCCGCTAAGGGATTAGCCCGATACAAGCACCGGCGTGGCCCGCGACCCTGCCGCCTCTTAGCTCCATAGGTTCTATATGGATTGCCCGCAAGAGAAGATAATGCCTTAAGGCCTACATAACGATGATGCGCCGGCTACCGCAATCCGCTTAGCCGCCTGCTCTCGTAACAAACCCGATCTTAGTATCATTCTGAAGTTTTCCAGCACGCCGGCGGCCAGCTACACAAACCGCCGCGCCCGTAGATTGTGTGACGCTCCTTAAAACCCTAGACCCGATTGAATAGGGCAAAGCGGCGCGGCGCACTTGAAAGCTGATAAAGGATTCCCCCTGCATGTCGCTGTCCCCTCGTCGCAATGCTCGCAAGCTACGCCTGTGCAAACTGGCCGTCTTCATCTTCGCGCTCGGCGTCGTCGTCGCGCTCTGCGCCTATGGCCCGGCGCGCACCCTTCGCCTCGTCGCGGCGGCGGTGCGGCAGCAGACGAAACCGCGACAGCAGCAGCCGCCGTCCGTCGCGACGACGCGCCCGCGTCAAGGCATCCGCCCCGCCGCGCTGCAAGCGACCGGCAAGATCGTCTATGCGACGGATCGCGACGGCAATAATGAAATCTATGTGATGAACCCGGACGGCACGGGGCAGACCAACCTGACGACAAATCCGAGCAGCGACACCAATCCTGCGTGGTCGCCCGACGGCCAAAAGATCGCCTTCACCAGCAACCGCGACGGGCACAAAGAGATCAGGGTCATGGCCGCCGATGGCACGAACGGCACGACCCTGACGCGGACTTCCACCATTACCAATAACGACAACGCGGCCTGGTCGCCCGACGGCTCCAAGCTTGCTTTCACGCGCGACGTGGCCGGCGACATCGCCGTTTACACGATTAATGCCGACGGCACGAACGAGACGCGCCTGACATCTGCGAACGGCAGCTTCAACGGCCTCCCCTCGTGGTCGCCGAGCGGCGCACAACTCGCTTTTGTGACCAATCGCGACGGCAACAACGAAATCTACTTGATGAGCGCAGACGGCAGCAACCCCGTCAATCTCACTAACGATCCGGCTGACGACAGCGCGCCCGCGTTTTCACCCTTCACGCCCGACGGTGTCTTGATCCTCTTCCAAACAACCCGCACGGGCACTAGCGAAATCTTCCAGATGAACGAGGACGGTAGCAGTCCTACTAATGTGACCAATTGTGGTTGCGATAATTTCACCCCGTCGTGGTCGCCCGATGTCGAGCAGATCGTGTTTACGAGCACGCGTACCGGGCCGGCCGATGTCTACGTCATGGCCGCCGACGGTAGCGGGCAGACCGCGCTCACGACGGGCAACGGCCAGAGCAGCAAGCCGTCGTTTCAAACGCTTTTATCCTGTACGCCGCCGCCCACCGGCGTCGTCGCCTGGTATCGCGCCGAAGGCAACGCCAACGACAGTCTCGGCAGGAATCACGGCACGCTGCAAAACGGCGCGACGTTTGCGCCCGGCTTCGTCGGACAGGCGTTCAGCCTCGATGGCGTGGACGACATTGTGCAGGTGCCCGACAACGCCGATCTCAAGCCGGCCAATGTGACCGTCGAAGCGTGGGTCAATTTCAGTGCGTTGGACTCAACCGTGTCAGGCGGCGCGCCGGCCGGCACGCAATGGATCGTGTTTAAGAAAAACTCGCGCTCAAGCGGTCAGACTGAGGGCTACTCGCTGCTCAAGCGTCGGGTGGGCGCAGTCGACCTCTTTGAGTTTGCCATCGCAGACGCGAGCGGCACGCAGGCGACCGTGCAGTCAACGACTGCGATCACGACCAACCGCTTCTACCACGTGGCGGCCACCTATGACGGCCGCGCCATCAAGTTATATGTCAACGGCGTGCTGGAAGGCCAGACGACGGTAAGCTCCGCGCTTGATTACGGCACAGACCCGCTTGTGTTGGGAAACAGTGTCGGGTCGGCCCTCAGCGGACAGTTCGCCGGTTTGCTGGATGAAGTCACCATCTACAACCGTGCCCTCGCAGCGGCTGAAATCGGCAACAACTACGATGCTAAAAGTGCGGGCAAGTGTGTGGCATCGCCGACGCAAACCATCTCGGTCTCGAACACGAACGACGCCGGCCCCGGCAGTTTGCGCCAAGCCATCCTGGACGCCAACGCCAGCCCCGGCACGCAGACCATCACCTTCAACATCCCCGGCACGGGCGTACACACGATCACGCCCGTAACGGCGCTGCCCAACATCACCGACCCCGTCATCATTGACGGCTACACGCAGCCCGGCGCGTCTGCCAACACGCTGGCCGTGGGCGACAACGCCGTCCTGCTCATCGAACTCAATGGCACGAGCGCAGGCGGCACATCGAATGGGCTAACGCTCACGTCCGCCGGCAGCACGATCAAGGGTCTCATCATCAACCGCTTCGGCAGCGACGGTATCCGGCTCGACTCCGGCGGCGACAGCAACACCATTCAGGGCAACTTCATCGGCACGAACAATGGCGGCAACACCGATCAAGGCAACGGCGGCTGTGGTGTGCGCGCCGAAGGCGGCAACAGCAACACCCTCGGCGGGCCGACGCCGGCCGCGCGCAACGTCATCTCCGGCAATCAGTCGAACGCCGTCTTCTTCAATCTGAGTTCGAACAACACGGCGCAGGGCAACTATCTCGGCACGAACGCGGCCGGTACGGCCGGTTTAGGTAATAGCGGCGACGGCGTGGGCGTCAGAGATTCTTCTAACGCACGCATCGGCGGCACGGCGGCGGGTGCGGGCAACGTCATCAGCGGCAACGCGGGCGATGGCATCGTCATGTTCCAGTCCACAACGACGCGCATCGAGGGGAACATCATCGGCGCAAACGCCAACGCCGACGCTGTCATCGGCAACCGCGACGGCGTCGTCTTCTCGGCCACCTCCGACAACATCCTCGGCGGCTCGACCGCAGGTGCGCGCAACATCATCTCCGGCAACGGCGGCAACGGCGTCAAGTTCGTCATCGGGGCCAGCAGCAACACGGTGCAGGGCAATTACATTGGCACTGACGCGACCGGCACGACCGCACTCAGCAACGTGGGCGACGGTGTGCTCATCATCGAAGGGTCGAGTAACAACCCCATCGGCGGCATATTGGCGGGCGAAGGCAATATCATCGCCTTCAACGCCGCGGCCGGCATCGCGGTTGATTCCGGCACGAGCAACCCCTTCCACGCCAACTCGATCTTCGCCAACGGCACGACCGGCCAGTTTCTCGGCATTGATCTGCTGCCGATTGACGTCACGCCCAACGATGCGGGCGACGCCGATACGGGCCCGAACGAATATCAGAACTTTCCCGTGCTCACGTCCGCCGCGTCTGTGGGCGCAAACACCAACATCGCAGGCACGCTCAACACGACGGCGAACACCACAGGCTTTATCATCGAGTTCTACAGCAACCCGACCTGCGACGCGTCCGGCAACGGCGAAGGCAAAACGTTTCTCGGCTCGACCACCGTCAATACGGACGCGAGCGGCAATGCGTCGTTCAACGTGTCGCTGGCCAGCGCAACCGTGCCCGGTCAATCCGTCACCGCTACGGCCACCGATCCGACCGGCAACACCTCTGAGTTTTCAGCCTGCCGCCTCGTGCCGGGCCCGCAAACCTTCACGGTCACGACCGCGAGCGATAGCGGCGCAGGCTCGCTCCGCCAAGCCATCCTCGACGCCAACGCCAACGCCAGCACCGGGCAGCGCGACACTATCGCCTTCAACATCTCAAGCGCCGGCGTTCAGACCATCACGCTAACCTCGGCGCTCCCCGACATCACCGACCCCGTTATCATTGATGGCTACACGCAGCCCGGCTCAAGCCCAAACACGAACGGCCCCGGCCTCGCTGACAACGCCGTGCTCCTCATCGAGTTGAACGGCGCAAGTGCGGGCGCGGGCGCGAATGGCTTAACCTTAGTCGCCAGTGGTTCGACCGTGCGCGGTCTCGTCATCAATCGCTTCGCGCGCGACGGCATCTCTTTGAACACCAGCGACAACAGCATCATCACCGGCAACTTCATCGGCACAGACCCGACGGGCCAGACCGACCTCGGCAACGGGTCAATCGGCATCGAGGCCGAGTTCTTCTCAAACACCAACAACAATCTGATCGGCGGTCTTAGCCCAGCCGCGCGCAACATCATCTCCGGCAATGGCGGCTCCGGCATTGAATTCGGCGCTTCCGCGAGCGGCAACACTGTGCAGGGCAACTTCATCGGTCTTGCCGCCAACGGTACAACCGCGCTCGGCAACACGGGCACGGGCGTTGTCTTCGGTTCGTTTACTGGCGGCACGCTCATCGGCGGCGACGATGCGGCCGACGGCGCGACCGACGGCGTCGTCCACGCGCGCAATTACATCGCTGCCAACGGCGGCAGCGGCCTCTTCCTCGGTGGTTCAGGTTTTGGCGGCGCAACCGTGCAGGGCAACTACCTTGGCACGGACATAACCGGCACGCTCGCACGCGGCAACAGCAACGGCATAGACACCAACATTGCGAACAACGCAATCTTCGGCGGCGCGAGCGCCGGTGCGGGCAATCTCATCTCCGGCAACACCAATCAGGGCATCGCGCTCAGCAACACCGGCGGCGCTATCATCAAAGGCAATCGCATCGGCACACAGGCGGACGGCCTCGGTGCGCTCGGCAACAGCGGCAACGGCATCCTCTTCAATGCCGGGCCGAGCAACACGCAGATCGGCGGCACGGCGGCGGGCGAAGGCAACATCATCGCCTTTAACGGCGGCGACGGCGTGCAGATTGACGCCGGCACAGGCAATGCCATCCTCTCCAATTCGATCTACTCGAACGGCACGACCGCGCAGCATCTCGGCATAGACCTCGGCACAAGCGGCGTCACCGCCAACGACGCGGGCGACGCGGACACGGGCGCGAACAACCTGCAAAACTTCCCCGTGCTCACCTCCGCCATCACAAGCGGCGGCAACACTGTCATCAACGGCACGCTCAATTCCGCCGCCAGTTCAACCTTCAACGTTCAGTTCTTCAGCAACCCGACCTGCAACGCGTCCGGCAACGGCGAAGGCAAGACCTTCCTCGGCTCGACCACCGTCAACACGGACGCGAGCGGCAATGCGGCCATCAATACGACGCTCGCCTCAACCGTCCCGGGCGGGCAAGCCGTCACGGCGACCGCGACCGATGCGAGCAACAACACGTCCGAGTTCTCCGCCTGCGTCAACAGCGTGCAGACCTTCAGCATCACGGGGCACGTCGTTGACGGCGGTACCGCAGACCTGAGCGGCGTCACCATCAACCTGTCAGGCACGCAGATCGCCACGACGACGACCGATGCGAGCGGCAACTATACGCTCGCCGGCCTCTCGGCGGGCGGCAACTATACCGTCACGCCCAGCAAGGCCGGCTACACCTTCACGCCGCCCGCCCGCACCTTCAACAACCTGAGCGCCAACCAGACCGCCGACTTTACCGGCACACCCGGCAGTCCCACCGACATTTCGTGGATCAATCCGTCGGGCGGCAGTTGGAACACGGCCGCCAACTGGCAGGATGGCACGGGCGTAAACCGCGTGCCGACCGCGAGCGATAACGTCTTCATCACGCTGCCCGGCACTTACACCGTCACGCTCAACGTAAGTCCGACCGTTAACAGCCTAACCGTCGGCGGCGCATCCGGCACGCAGACGCTCAATGAGAACGCGTTCGGCTTAACGCTCAACGCCGCGAGCACGGTCAATGCCAACGGCGTCTTCACGCAGTCTGGCACGCTCTCCGGCGCGGGCGATCTGAACATCAGCGGGCGGCTCAATTTTCGCGGCTCGATGGCGGGCACAGGCGCGACGAACGTGCTGGCGGGCGCAACCTTCGTGATCGACGGCGGGCAGCCGCAACTGCTGCGCACGCTCAACAACGCCGCGACGGCGCAGTTCAACGTCACGAGCAGCATGGTCTTCGGCAACGGCACGTTCAACAACTTGTCCGGCGCGATCTTCGACGTGCTCACAGAGAAACTCATCTTCTCCGGGGCGGGCACGAACGTCTTCAACAACGCGGGCACGGTGCGCAAACTGACCGGCACGGGCAGCCAGCAGATCAGCATCCCGTTCAACAACAACGGCACTATCGATCTGCAAGCCGGCACGTTCAATCTCTCGGCCAGCGGCACGAGCACGGGCGCATTCAACGGCGCGGCCGGCACGACCTTCTCTTTGAATAGCCAGACGCTGCAAGCCGGTTCGTCCGTGACGGCGGCCGACGTGCAACTGAGCGGCACGACCTCGATTGCCGGCACATATAACGTGTCGGGCACAACCACCATCAGCAGCACGGCCACCTTCACCGGCCCAATCACCAGCATCGGCAACACGCTGACTGTCATCGGCACGGCCACCTTTAACTCCACCAACATCGCCGCCCCGACCATCAATCTAACCGGCACGGTCAACGGCTCGGCGCAGGTCAACGCCACCGCGACCGGCACGTTCAATTTCAACGGCACGCTTTCCGGCACGGGCACGACGAACATCCCCTCCGGCGCGACCCTCAACCTCGGCGGCTCGCAGCCCCTGCTCGGCCGCACGCTCAATAACGCGGGCACGGCCAACTACCAGCCGACGAGCAGCATGGCCTTTGTCAACGGCACGTTCAACAATCAGGCCGGCGCAACCCTCAATCTCAATTCCGAGACGCAGTTGTTCAACGCGGGCGGCACGAATGCCTTCAACAACGTGGGCACAGTCGTCAAGAGTGCAGGCGTGGGCGAAACAACCTTCAACTTGCCCTTCAACAACAGCAGCGCCGTCAATCTGCAAGCGGGCACGCTCAATTTCGCCGCGAGCGGCACAAGCACGGGCACGTTTACCGGCGCGGCGGGCGCGACCTTCAAGTTCAACGCGCACACGCTGCAAGCCGGCTCGGCCGTCAACGCCGACAAGGTGAGCTTCACCGCGACCAGCACCGTCGCCGGCACTTACAACGTCACCACGCAGACCGACGTGGGCGGCGGCACGACGACCTTTACCGGCAGCGTGACGAGCGTCGGCGCGACGATCAACGTCACCGGTCGCGCTGACTTCAACTCGAACGCCATCACTGCCCCCCTCATCAACCTGAACGTGAACGGCTCTGTCGGTGGCTCGGCCGCCTTCGGCCCGACCGCATCGGGCACCTTCAACTTCAACGGCACGCTCGACGGTACAGGCACGACCAGCATCCCTGTGGGCGCGACCTTGAACTTTGGCGGCTCGCAGCCGCAACTCAAGCGCACCATCAACAACTCCGGCACGGCCGTCTATCAACCGTCGAGCAGCATGGCCTTTATCGGCGGCACGTTCAACAACCTGTCGGGCGCGACCTTCGAGCTACGCAACGGCAGTCAAATCTTCAACGCTGGCGGCACGAACCTCTTCCAGAATGCCGGCACATTGACGAAGACGACGAGCAGCGCCCAACTCATCTTCAACATCCCCTTCAACAACACCGGCACAGTCAGCGTGCAGACGGGCGAGTTGAGTTTCAACGCCGCCGGCACAAGCACGGGCGCATTCAACGGTGCAGCCGGCACGCAGATCGATTTCAACGGTCACACCTTGCAAGCCGCTGCGAGCGTCAATGCCCCGACCGTGAAGTTCGACGGCACAAACTCCGTCGCCGGTATTTATACGGCCGGCACCAGCACCAACGTCGCCTCCGGTACGACCACCTTCACGGGCAACGTGACGAACGTCGGCGCGACGCTCGGCATCACGGGGCGCGCGGATTTCAACTCGAACGCCGTCAGTGCCGCCACTATCAATCTCTCCGGTTCGCTCGGCGGCAGCGCCAATGTGGGTACGACCGCCAGCGGCACGCTCAACTTCGGCGGCACTATGGACGGCACGGGCACGACCACCATCCCGGCGGGCGCGACCCTGAATATCAACGGTTCGCAGCCACAACTCAAACGCACGATCAACGTCGCGGGCACGACCAACTATCAACCGACGAGCAGCATGGTGTTCATCGGCGGCACGTTCAACAATTTGACGGGCGCGCTGTTCCTCGCCAGCACGGACACGCAACTCTTCCAAAGTGGCGGCACGAACCTGTTCAATAACAGCGGCACGATGCGCAAGGCTGCGGGCGTGGGCGAAACCAACTTCAACCTGCCGTTCGCCAATAGCGGTCTCGTCGAAGCGCAGGTGGGCACGCTCCGCTTCGCCAGCACCTACACGCAAACGGCGGGCACGACGCTGCTAAGTGGCGGCGCGATCATCACCAACAGCACGCTCGCCATACAGGGCGGCGAACTGCGCGGCGGCGGCACGATCACAGGCAGCGTCAACAACAGCGGCGGCGCGGTTGCGCCCGGCGGCCAACTCGGCGCAGGCTGCCTCGCCATCACCGGCAGCTACACGCAAGGCTCGGCCGCCGCGCTCAACATAGAACTTGGCGGCGCGACAGCTTGCACGCAGTTCGACCAACTCAACGTGACGGGCAGCGCCACGTTCGCCGGCACGCTCAACGTAGCGATGCTCAACGGCTTCTCACCGGGCGCAGGTCAGACCTTCCAGATCATGGCTTACGCCTCGCGCACGGGCACGTTTGCCACCGTCACCGCGCCGTTCACTCCGGCCTATAACGCGACCAACCTGACGCTAACCGCCGGTCTGGTGACGACGCTCACGGTCACAAACGCGAACGACAGCGGCGCTGGCAGCTTGCGGCAAGCCATCATCGACAGCAATAACACGTCCGGCACGCAGACCATCACCTTCAACATCGCGGGCGCAGGCGTCCAGACCATCGCGCTGTTGTCGGCGCTGCCGACCATCTCGCAGCCCGTCATCATTGACGGCACGACGCAGCCCGGCTACACGGGCCCACCGCTTATCGAATTGAACGGCGCGAACGCGGGCGCAAGCGTCAACGGTCTCAACCTCACGGCGGGCAGTTCGACCGTGCGCGCGCTCGTCATCAACCGCTTCAGCGCCAACGGCATCATCCTCTCGACGAACGGTGGCAACACCGTCACGGGCTGTTACGTCGGCACAGATGCGGCGGGCACGGCCGCCCTCGCTAACAGTCAAAGCGGCATCCTTGTCTTGTCAGCCAACAACGTCATCGGCGGCCCGACGGCGGGCGCAGGTAATGTTATCTCCGGCAACGGCGTAGTCAACGTGAGCGGCGACGGCGTCAACATCGGCGGCAGCGGCGCGACCGGCAACGTCGTGCAGGGCAACCTGATCGGCACGAACGCGTTGGGCACAGCCGCCATAGCGAACGCCTTCAACGCCGTCCGCCTTCAGAGTGGCGCGGCCGGCAACACCATCGGCGGCACATCTGCAGGCGCGCGCAATATTCTCTCCGGTAACACCGTCAACGGCGTGCTGTTGCAATCGGGCGCGGCGAACAACACGGTGCAGGGCAACTACATCGGCACGAACGCGGGCGGGAACGCCGCCGTCCCGAATCTCTTCTCCGGCGTCAATGTGTTCGGGCCGGCGAGCAACGGCAACACCATCGGCGGCGCGACCGTTGCGGCGCGCAACGTTATCTCCGGCAACGTCGGCTTCGGCATCATCATCCAGACGCAGGCGCTCAATAACATCGTCAAGGGCAACTACATCGGCGTGGCCGCCGACGGCGTAAGCGCGCTCGGCAACACAGGCGCGAACGGGCGCGGCGTGACCATCTCCGGTTCGAGCAACAACAATCAGATCGGCGGTACGACCGCAGGCGAAGGCAACATCATCGCCTTCAACGACAGCGTCGGCGTCCTGCTCGGTTCGTCAAATACCGGCACACGCATTCAGGGCAACTCGATCTTCTCGAATACGGGGCTGGGCATCGACCTCAACAACGACGGCGTCACCGCCAACGACGCGGGCGACGCGGACACGGGCGCGAACAACCTGCAAAACTTCCCCGTGCTCACCTCCGCCGTCGCCAGCGGCGGCAACACCGTCATCAACGGCACGCTCAACTCAACGGCGAACACGACCTTCCTCGTCGAGTTCTTCGCCAACTCCGCGTGCGACTCGACCGGCAATGGCGAAGGGCAGACCTTCCTCGGCACAGCACAGGTCACGACCGACGCCAGCGGCAACGCGCAGATCAATACGACGCTCGCCGCGCCCACGACCGTCGGGCAGGTCGTCACGGCAACCGCGACCGACGGGGCCGGCAACACCTCCGAGTTCTCACCTTGCGCGCCCGTGCTGCCGCCGACCTTCACGCTCGGCGGGCAGGTGCGCGACAACAGCAACAACCCGCTCGCGGGCGCGACCATCACGCTCTCCGGCTCGCAGTCCGCCACGACGACCACCGACGCGGGCGGCAATTACTCGTTCACCATCAACGGCGGCGGCAATTACACGTTGACGCCCGCGCTCGCTTGCTACACGTTCGCGCCGCCCAGCCAGACGTTCAACGGTGTAAGCAGCAACCAGACCGCGAACTTCACCGCCACGCCGCAGACCTTCACCATCAGCGGCCACATTGTCGATCAAGCAAATGCTGCGCTCGGCGGCGTCACCATCACGCTCTCCGGCACGCAGACGGGCACGACAACCACTGACGCCAGCGGCAACTACACTTTGGCTGCGCTCGCGTGCGGCGGCACGTACACGCTCACGCCGAGCCTCGCCAACTATGCCTTCACGCCCGCGACCAAGACCTTCGCGGGCCTCAACGCAGATCAGACGGCCGACTTCGCCGCGACGCTCAACGCCTACACGATCAGCGGTGAGGTCACGGCTGACGGCAGCGCCCGCGCCGGCGTCACGATAACTCTGAGCGGCTCGACCGCAGCCACCACGACTACCGACGTGATTGGCCGTTACAGTTTCACCGTCAACGGCGGCGGCAGCTACACCGTCACGCCCTCTTTGGCAAACTATACGTTCACCCCGGCGAGCCTGAGCTTCCCCAACCTGAGCGCCAACCAGACCGCCAACTTCGCCGGCACGCTCAACACGCACACGATCAGCGGGCGCATAACCAACGCGAGCAGCAGCGGCCTCGCCGGCATCACGGTCAACCTCACCGGCGCGATCAGTGCAACCACGACGACCGACGCCAACGGCAACTACTCTTTTGCGAACCTCGCGGCCGGCAGCACTTACGTCGTCACGCCGACGAATACGTGCTACACGTTCGCGCCCACGAACCGCACGTTCTCAAACCTCTCCGCCAACCAGACCGCCGACTTCGCGGGCACGCTCGCCACCTACACGATCAGCGGGCGCATCGCCGACGCGCTCGACAGCCCCATCGCCGGAGTCAACGTTGCCCTCACGGGCGCACAGAGCGCGTCCACGACGACCGATGCCAACGGCAACTACACGCTCGCGGGCATCGGCTGCGGCGGCAACTACACGTTGACGCCGACCAAGAGCGGTTACGTGTTCAATCCGGTGAACGCGCAGTTCGCAGGTCTTGACGCGAACAGAACGGCCGACTTCACCGGCACGCCTTCGGTCTTTACGCCGACGGGTGCGCCCGTCTCCGTCTCGGTCGGCGGCTACGCGCTCACCTACGCGCAGGTGAGCGCGGCGGGGCAGACAAACGCGATGCCGATCAATCCGGCGAACGCGGGCACGCTGCCGGCGGGCATCGTGTTAGTGAGCGGCACGGCGGCAGTTGATCTGACTACAACGGCGAGCGCGAGCGGCCCCATCACGGTCTGCACGAACGTGCCCGGCATCAACGATCCGGCCGTGTTCGCCACGCTCAAAATGCTGCACGGTGAGGGCGGCACGCTCGTTGACCGTACCTCGTCGCTCGATTTCAGCACGCGCACAGTCTGCGGACAGGTGACGAGCCTTAGCCCGTTCGTCGTCGGGCGCGCTCTGCCCAGCGGCGGCCAGCCCATCAACGGGCGCATCACGAACCTGAACGGCGACGCCATCGCGGGCGCGACATTGACGCTCGTCAGCTTGCAGGGCCTCGGCGAGACCACGCTGGCCACGACCGTCACGGACAGTGCAGGGAACTTCAGTTTGAACGCGCCCTCAGGCGGCGACTATCGCATCACGCCGACGAAGATCAACACGATCTTCACGCCCGCCACACGCACCTTCTTTAACCTGCTCGGGCCGCAGTCCGGCAACTTCACGGGCGTCGTGCCGGTCAGCGTCAGCGGGCGGCTGCTGGACGGTAACAATCACGGCGTTGATTCGGTAACGATGGTGCTGAGTGGCACGGTGACGCGCCGGACGCAGACCACGGCCGGCGGCGTCTATCTGTTCACAGACCTGCCGCCGGGTGGCACTTACACGGTCGTGCCGCTCGACAACGAGCGCATCTTTAGTCCGGCACGCGTCAACAACCCGCCGACGACGCAGGCCGTCAACTTCAGCGCCGCGCCGAATCCGAACCCGACGCCTACGCCGCCGATTAACGGCGACTTCAGCGGCCCCGTGCCGAATCCGGTCATCTTCAGCACCGGCAGTTTGACGCAGCCGCCCGGCTCAACCGATCCGCTCGTCGCCGTCACGCAGCAGAACGGCCGGCTGGTCGTCACGCCGCGCGCCGGCATCACGGATGCGAGCTTCAACGGCGTCGTCAGCGTTGACGCGATTGATTTCACGAACGCCATCGCCAGCATCGAAGTTGACCAGACGGCCGACAACGGCGCGCAGACGATCTTCGGGCTTGGCTCGGACGAGCGCAACTACTTCCGTTTCATCGCGCAGGACGTTGAAGCGGCCGCACCGAGCGCCGCGCGGGGCGACGACACGACGCCCCGGCCTGAGACGCTCCGGCAACTCGTCTTTCAGGTCAGACAGGCGGGCGTGCTGCAATCCGTCTCGCCGCAATCGAACGTCCCGCTCGACCCGGCGCAGATGCGCTTCTGGCGCTTCCGCCACGAAGCGGCTACGCGCACCATGTTCTTCGAGACCAGCCCGACGAATCTGGACGGCTCGTGGACGGTGCGCGCGCAGTTCGTTCTGCCTGGCCCCGTCGGCGCGCTCGCCGTCGAATTGAGTGCGGGCACGTCCGGCGCGGTTGTAAATCCCGGTCAGGCGATCTTCGATAACCTGCTCATCCGGCCGAGCACGGAAGTGTTCCGCGTCGGCACGTTCAGCCTGACGAACGGTGCGTTTAGTTTGAGCGAGGGCGCAGGCCGGTTCAACCTGACGGTTGTCCGCACGGGCAATACGAGCGTTGCTTCGGCCGTCACCTTCGCCACCGATCCCTTCGATGGCAAACCCTGTAAGGATGTTGACGGCAAGGCGCGTGCGCGTTGCGACTTCCAGACCTCGGTCGGGCGGCTGCGCTTCGCGCCGGGCGAGACGACCAAGACCGTCACCTTCTACGTCACGGACGATTCATACGTCGAAGGCAACGAGACATTCCGCATCGCGCTCGGCAATCCGTCGGAGAACTGGGGCATCGTTGACCCGCGCTTCGCCACGCTGACCATCGTGGATAACGATCAGGGGCCGTCGGCCCAAGTTGCGCGGGCGAACGCAAGCGACCGCGCGCCCGTGCTGCAACAGGCCAACCCGGTCACGGTCTCTGAGTTCTTCGTGCGCCAGCAGTATCTGGATTTCTTGGGGCGCGAGCCGGACGCGGGCGGCTTCAACGCATGGGTGAATCTCTTGCAGAACTGCGCGTATCAGGGCTTCCCCGGCCCCGGCAAGAGCGGGTCTGATCCGGCGTGCGACCGCGTGACCATCTCGGGCGCGTTCTTCGGCTCGCCCGAGTTCCAGCAGAAGGGCTACTTCGTCTATCGCTTCTACAAGGCGACGCTGCCCGATCTCTTCAACGGCAGCACGGCGGGCCGGCAACCGACCTACGAAGAGTTTCTGACCGACCTGAACAGCGTTTCAGGGCAGACGGGCGCAGAGGTCAACGCGCGCAAGGACGCGTTTGTGGACGCGTGGCTTGAGCGCCCCGATTTCCGCGCGCTCTACGAAGGCATCTCGGATGCGGACTACGTGGACAAACTCGCCGCTACGGCGCGCATCACGCTCACGAACCGCAACCTACTTGTCGCAGACCTCGTGGCGCACCGGCAGACGCGCGCGCAGGTCTTACGCACGGTCGTTGACAATCCGGTGCTCTACAACCGCGATTTCTATTCGGCGTTCGTGCTGATGCAATACTTCGGCTACCTGCAACGCGACCCCGAACCGGCAGGTTATAACGCTTGGCTCAACTACCTGAACAGCACGGGCGACTTCCGCACGATGATCAACGGGTTCGTCTATTCCGCCGAGTATCAGTCGCGCTTCGGCACACCGTAAAAGGAACAGAGCGCAAGGCGTAAAGCAGGCAAGCGGCGCACGCTCATAAACGTGCGCCGCTTGTTGTTTTCACATAGTGGGCGGAAAGCTCTCAGCCACATTCTCAGGCTTGTTTGAGTTCGTCCAACGCTGCGCCGAGCCGTGCTAATCCGGCGGTCAAAGTGTCTGTCTCGCCGCCGAGTCCGATGCGTATGTGCGTTGGCGCGTCGAAGAAATGGCCGGGCACGACGGTCGTCTCGTATTTTTCGCGGAGCAGCGCGCAGAGGCGTTGAGTATCGCCGCCATGCCAGCGCGGGAAGGCAACCGTGCCGTGTTCGTGCGGCGCGCAGGTAAGGTCAGGCCGCGTAGCAAGGAATGAATTGAAGATGGCCCCGTTGGTGGCGAGCAGCGCGCGTGCGCGGGCGGCGATGCGTGGAAGTTGGGCGAGCGCGACGCAGCTTAGCCGCTCGGCCGGGTGCGCGGCGATCACGCCGAAGAGATCGTTGAGTCGCCAGAGCCGGGTGGCGAGTGTCGGCTCGGCCAGTATCCAGCCGCAGCGCAACCCGCTCAAACCGTAAACTTTCGTCAGGCTGTTTGTGACGATAAACTCCCCGCCCAGATGAAACGCGGAGCGCGGTGCGCGCTCGAACAGCGCGTCCAGATAAACCTCGTCCAGCAAGACACGTGCGCCCACGCCGCGCGCCAACTGGCCGACGGCGCGCAACGTCGCTTCGTCCGTATATGCGCCGCTCGGGTTGTGTAGGTTCGTAATGACGACGAGGCGCGTGCGCGGTGTGAGGTGGCGCGCGATCTCTTCAGGCTCGATGCGAAAGTCTTGCTCGCTCGGCCGCGCAAATCGTTTGACCGTAGCGCCGAGATGTTGCGCGGTTGCGATCAGCAGTTCGTAAGCGGGACTTTCAATCAGCACTTCGTCGCCGGGTTGCAGCAGCAGCGACATGACGAGATGGTTCGCGCCCGAAGTGCCGGTCGCGGCGACCACGCAGTCGGGCGTGACACCACATTTCGCGGCGAGCGCCTGTTGCAGCGGTTCATAGCCGTAGAGGCTCGCGCCGCTCAGTTCGATGTCGGCAAGCTGCACGTCAAGCTCTGCAAGCGGATAGTTAAGCAAACCGCTCGAAGCCAGATTGAAGCGCGCCTGCGAGCGCGTCTTGGCCCAGACCATGTAGGTTGAACTATCCACCCGCGCCTCGTCGCTCACGTCGCCCTCCGTCGCCAGTAGAGATAGACCGGCAGCCCCGCCAGTAAGATGATCAGTCCGATAACGCTATTGGTCGGATATTTGTAGATCGTGCTTGCGACGATCAGCCAGCACGCCGCGACGAAGCAGAGGGTTGTAACGGGATGACCGGGCACGCGAAAGCCACGCGCCGCCGCTTCGCCATAGTCGTCTGCTGTCGCGCGTGCGCGGCGGCGAAAGACGAAGAGGGCCGCGCCCGTCAAACCGAACCAGATGAAATCAACCGAGACGACGTAGTTGAGTATCTGTTCGTAACGACCTGAGAGCGCGATCACGACGGCGCACACGCCTTGCAGCGCAATCGCCACTGCGGGCACGCGCGTGCGCGGATGAAGCGTAGCGACGCGCTTGAAGAATAGCCCGTCCGCCGCCATCGCAAAATAGACACGCGGCGCGGTCAGCATGCCCTGACTCAAAAAACCGAGCGTCGAGATGGCGATGCCCGTGCCGATCATCCGCGCGCCGCGCTCGCCCAGCGCCAGCCGCATCACGGCGGACGCGGGCGTCGTCGTCCGCGCCAGTTCGGCCGCGCCCAGCGCGTGCAGGCAGACGAAGCTGACGCCGACGTACAACGCGATCACACCGACTACGCCGATGAGCAGCCCGCGCGCCAGATCGCGGCGCGGGTCGCGCATCTCGCCCGCGACAAAACTGGCCGTCTGCCAGCCGCCGTAAGCGAACATGACGGGCGTGAGCGCCGCGCCGAGCGCCGTCAACAAGGGCAGCGAGAGCGGACGATCAAGCAAGGGGCGCGCAACTGTATGCGGCTCGCCAATGAACAGCAGCCCGCACGCGACGAGCAGCAGGATGGCGAGTATCTTGATGATCATCAGCGCGCTCTGCACGTTGCTACCGGCGCGCACGCCGAGACAGTTGATGACGGTCAGGAGCGCGAGCGCGGCGGCGGCAACCGCGCCGTCCGAGAGCGGCGCGTGCGTCAATTCGAGGAAGTAACGCGCGAAGGTGACGGCGACCGCCGCCATGCCGCCGGTCTGCGTCACGAGCAGCAGCGCCCAACCGTAGAGGAAGGCGACCGATGGATGAAACGCCTCGCGGAGATAGACGTACTGCCCGCCCGTGCCCGGCAGGCGCGCGGCCAGTTCCGCATAGATGAACGCGCCCGCGAGCGCGATTGCGCCGCCCAAGAGCCACGCGCCGAGAATCAAGAGCGGCGTGTGTACCTGTTGGGCGACGACATAAGGGTTGATGAAGATGCCCGCGCCGACGATGCCACCCATGACGATCATCGTGGCATCAAAGAGGCCAAGCTGGCGCGCGAGGCGCGGGGCGGCTTCGGTGGCTGCGGGTTGGACAGGCATAAAGTTAAACGGTCGGCGTCGGTCAGACTTCTTAAGCTAATTCGGGCGGCGAGTCAACGCTAATTCGCCGAGGCTGTGGACAGCGAAGGGGCGCGGCCCGTATGCTTGCGCTTGGCGATTCGACACGAGTGAGCGGAGGGCAACTGCTTGTATTCGGCGCAAATCACACGGGCCAATCCGACCTGCCTCATCCTGCTGGTTGATCAATCCAGATCGATGGCCGATGCGCTCCCCGGCGACGCCGGCATACGCAAATCAGACTTCGTCGCCGACGTGGTCAACCACACGTTGCACGATCTGGTGATCCGTTGCACGAAGACCGAAGAGGTGCGTAATTACTATTACGTGTCG
Source organism: Pyrinomonadaceae bacterium (assembly GCA_036389375.1). Classification (GTDB taxonomy): domain Bacteria; phylum Acidobacteriota; class Blastocatellia; order Pyrinomonadales; family Pyrinomonadaceae; genus QHXQ01. The sequence goes on from DASVQA010000016.1 coordinate 18,296, forward strand.
GTCATCGGTTACGGGCGCACGGTCGGGAGCGCGTTGACGGGGCTACTGGCCGACCGGCAGTCCGCGCCCATCGCGGAGGTCGCGGAATACCCGATGCGGATCGAGACGCGGCTCAAACGCGTGCCGGACGGCGCGGGCGGCATCGTCGAGATGCCTGTGCGTTTTCCCGTGTGGCTCTATCCCGTGGCCGACGGCGGCACGCCGATGTGTCAGGCGTTCACGCGCGCAAAAGCGATCTTGCAGGAGTGGCTCACGCAGCACCCGCGCGGCTTTCCACCGACCGTGCTGCATCTGACGGACGGCGAATCGGGCGACGGCGACCCGACCGCCATCGCACGCGAGATCATGTCGCTTGGGACGGACAACGGGCAGGTGCTTTTGTTCAACTGTCACGTCTCTTCGCGGCGCGGGGCGAAGATCGAATATCCCGCGACGGATTGGTCTCTGCCCGATGGTTTCGCGCGCACGCTCTACGAAATGTCGAGCCAGCTACCCGACAACTTCATCGCCGCCGCGCAGCAACTCGGCGTCACGGTCGAAGGCGGGGCGCGCGGCTTCGTCTTCAACGCCGACCCATCCTCCGTCGTGCAATTCTACGAGATCGGCACAAGCCTCACAGGCATGACGCCGCACATCTGGATGGACGCATAAAGGGAATGGCCGAGGGATGAATAGAGATCACTCAACATCGCAATCACGTTTTCACTCTTCAGCCTTCAACCCGCAGTCATCAACCCTGCTTTACTGATGTCGCATGCGTGGCAATTACAGGTCGGGCAATTTCTGCTGCCGAAGGAGGGCGCGGAGGCGGCGGAGTGTGAGGACGCTATCGGGGTGAATCTGGCGGCGGCGCGCTTTGCGGTGGCGGACGGTGCGACGGAAGCGTTCGACGCGCGCAGTTGGGCGCGGCATCTGGCGGAAGGCTGGGTGGCGGCTGAGCCGCCCGCGTTGACGCGCGAAGCTTTCGGCGCTTGGGTCGCCGGGCAGGGGAGCGCGCTGCACGAATCGTGGCAGGGGCGCACGCTCTCATGGTACGCCGAGGAGAAAGCGCGGCGCGGCTCGTTCGCCGCGTTCGTCGGCGTGCAGTTTGAACTGACGAACGGCGCGCCGCGTTGGACGGCGCTTGCACTCGGCGATTCATGTCTGATTCAACGGCGCGGCAGGGCGGTCTGCCATGCGCTGCCCGTCGCGGATCATCAACGGTTCACTTCGACGCCGCTGCTCGTCCCTTCGTTGGGACAGTTGCACGAGGCCGCGCTCGGGCAGACGCTGGTTGAGCGCGGCGCGTTCGAGCCGACAACGGACGTGCTGTGGCTGCTGAGCGACGCGACCGCCGAGTGGTTTCTCAAACGCGCGGCGGAGCGCGACGAAGTGCTCGACGAACTCGACCGTTTCGCCGCCGCCGAACGCGCGGCCGACCTCACCGCACTCTTCCAACAGGAGCGGCGTGCGCGTAGAATCAAAGACGACGACGTGGCGGTCGTCCGCATTACTTTATCCGCCGTCTGAACCGGCCGCAGCGAAGCAGTTGCATGCAGCATCAACGTCCCCTCTCATGGCCGTCAGCGCGTCTCTTCACGGAGGCGATCCAGTGCCCGTCCGTCTGCTTCGCGCATCCTGAATTACGCGACACGATCCCGGCCGTTGACCGACTCGGCATGCCGCTCGTCACCTCGGGCCAGTTCGCCTACGTCTACAAACTGAGATCGCAGCGCGGCGTCTACGCGGTGCGCTGCTTTCGCGGTCATCTGGGCGACCGCGAGCAACGCTATCAGGCGATTGACGAGCACCTGCGCGCGCATCCCGTGCCCGCGCTCGCCAAGTTTGCCTACGACACGCATGGCATACTCGTCTCCGGGCACAGGTATCCGATCCTCGTGATGGAGTGGCTCGAAGGCCCCACGCTCGACGTTTATCTGGACGAGGTGGTGAAACGAAGCGACGTACTCTTGCATCTGGCGGACGAATGGGTGCATCTACTGGCGACGCTGCGCGCGGCGGGCGTCGCACATGGCGACTTGCAACACGGCAATATCATCGTCGAGCACGGTCAGTTCCGGCTCGTGGATTTTGACGGCCTGTTCGTGCCCGCGATGACGGGCTGGGCCGCGAGCGAGATCGGGCACCAGCACTATCAGCATCCCGCGCGCGATGCACATTACTTCAATGCAGACCTCGACAATTTCTCCGGCCTCGTCATCTACCTCTCGCTCATCACACTGGCCGCGCGCCCCGAACTATGGACGGAGTTTCACGACGAAAACCTGCTGTTCACCAAAGACGATTTTCTTGCGCCGGAACGTTCGAGGCTGTTCGCGCAGATCAAAGAGATCGGCGGCGAGCAGCGCGATCTGGCCGAACTGCTGGAAGCGGCGGCGCGGAACGAGGCTGAGGCTGTACCGAGCCTGTTGGACGTAAAGAGCGTCGGCGAAGAGGCCAAACTGCCGTCGTGGATGACGACACCGGCGGACATGGATGTGGTCGGGCAGACGCGTGAAGCGCCGCAGGCGGGGCCGCCGCCTGCGGCTCTGCGTGCGCCGGTGTGGGTGCGCGCACAGCCGCAAGCCGGTTCGCGTATGCCTTCGACGCCCGGCTCGGCCGCCGTGCAAAGCGTCTTCAGCACGCCCGCGTCGTTTATCCCACCACAGACCGGCTTAAGTTCGCAGACCGACTTTCTGGACTTGAGCCAGAACGCGCTCAAGCACGCGCGCACGTTCGCCCGCGAGCGAAAATCGTTCTTCTGGTGGTATATCGGACTCTACAATTTCCTCTACCTGATGGGCATGCCGTTCGGCTCGGCGCTCATCTTCACCGTGCTGGTGCTCGCCGGCATCTGCCTCGTCTACGGTCTGCTGCGCGCCATACGCGAGCCACAAGCCGCGCTCCTCAACGCTGGCGCGGCGACGGCCGCACTGCCATACGCAACGACGGGCAGCCAGCCACGCGCGCCGCAATGGAATCTGATGCCGCCCGCCACGCAGCCGAAGGCGCAGGTGTCCGTCGCCCGACCCGTCGTCGGCAATCTGACGCTCGCTATCTATCACCAGGACAACTGCGAATGGGCGCAGAAAATTCCAACAAAGAACCGCGTACAGTTCGCCTCGCCCGCCGCCGCACAGACAGCCGGTTATCGCCCCTGTCAGGTCTGCTTTCTGCCCACCCTTACCCCGTGAACAGCGCAGCTAATCAATGGCTGAAGGGAACAATTGAAACGACACGGTTAGCATGTCGAGTTGACTAAGAGACGCGCCGCCAGCAGTGAGAATGGACGCTGAGGCTAGGTAAAATTCAACGGCGGAGTCCGATAATGAAACTTATGTCACTATGGCCGTCTTTGCTTGGACTTATTTTTACTGCGCGATTTCAAATGCCTCCAATACTCCTGTCGCTGGGTATCCCAACCTTCGGCGGCAGCTTTCGCAGTTAGTTCATCGAGCGGCACCTGCCTCGTGACGGAACGTGTTGCCAGATCGGCCAATGTCGCATCCGCCGCTGGTGAGGTGATATAAAGCAGACCCATCGCGTCTAGGTTCGCATTCTGGGATTGCTCATACTTGAAACCGAATACGGCGCAATCGGCGCTGCCGTAGTATTGACTAACGCCGTTAATATGGATGCTCGACAATATCTCCCCGGTATAGCTGAAGCTGAAGTGCCCACCGCCGGGATAGTTGCCGCCAAGCTTGCCGGTATTAGTACCATCTTTGAATGTAAAGGTGAGGGCGTTGAGAATATCTCCCGAGAGTCCAGCGGCGACCGTGACCGGATTATTGCTTACCTTGAAGACACCGCCATGAGGGGGCTGATTGCTACCGCCGCTTTTATCCCCCATCCGGGCCGTCTTGGTGACGCCGCCTGGCCCTCCGCCGGCAGGATAAGCCACTTGAACCGCATCGATTCGATCCCAAGCCCAGACTGTGATCTGGCTAATCGGTTGTGTCGGCGGACTAGGCAGTTTTATAGCCCCGCTATCGTCGCATGTGCCCACCGGGTCGCTATAAATCTCGCGATCAAGATAAACACTCACCGGGTCGGGATACTTCGTGGGATCGAAATAGGGCCAAAGCTGGATGAAGTCCAGCACACCCAAAGTCATTTGCCGCACGTAAGTATTCACCGAGCGGAAAGGCTCGCACTTGTGGTAGTTCTTCTTTGTCTTTTTGGCCATGTCTTGCTGGCCCTGTTGATAATACTTGTTACTATATTGGGTAAAAGCACTGATGTTGTTTGTCAGCTTGGTGCTTACCGACTGCTGGTATGCTTGGTTCCAACCCCAACCTGCGCCAAACAAGACCCCGTCGCGCAACAGGCTCAGGTTAAGATTGACGAACTGCGCAAAGAGCGGTAGCAACAATATTTCGTAGCCGGACGATTGGAAGTGCGGTAACTGCTCGTCAAAAAGACTGCTGGCGATTATCCATTGCTCTGAGATGTTAGCGAGGTCGCCGGTCTGTACCGCGCTGAGATAGTCGTTCAAAACATTATTCAACCCGCTGAGATCGTCCGTGACCTGCTGATAGACCAGTTCGTCGATCTTCTCATCGATCAGTTGTTCGACCTGCTTCTCGATCTCGGCCCACACATTTTCACCAGAATGGGGCCAAAAAATATACACAAGAGCACCAAGTATAGAGCCTACTTCCGGCACCATACCGAACCCGCCCGCGAGCGCGTTCTCCGCAGCGTTGTTCCAATCGAAGCTCATAAATACTCCCAGCTACGTTAAACTGACTGTGGTTTGCTACTTAACTTTTTTCTGCACATGTAATTCGGCGTGCCTCACAAGTATATCCAGATGCTTTTATTCCCGACAAGACCCATCTTATGCAATCCATGCGTGCCCACTCAATGCAATCAGCATCACAGGAAACGATAAGACACGCGCCATCTCGGCAGCCAACGTGCCGCACTTATTCTGCGGCGGGCGGCACGCGGGCTGCTCCCGTCAGACGCAGGAATACATCTTCCAGCGTCTCCTGGCGCGGGGTTAATTCAAATACCTTGATGCCGTGTGCGACAAGCTCCGCGTTGATGCCGGGGATGCGTTCGGTCTCAGTCTCGACGTAGAGGCGGTCTGCGCCGTTGCGGCTCACGCCGAGCGCCGGGTCGCGCGCGAGCAAGTGCTGAGCGGCTTCAATCTGATCGACGCGAAGCTGATAGACGCGCGCGGGCGTAATTAAATCCTCAATCGCACCTTCGTAGAGCAGCCGCCCTTCGTGAATGATGCCTACGCGGTCGCAAAGCTGCTCGACCTCTGCGAGCAGATGGCTTGAGAGCAGGACGGTCAGCTTTAACTCATCGCGCAGCCGACGGATCAGCCGGCGCACGTCATGTATCCCCTGCGGGTCTAACCCGTTGGTCGGCTCATCCAGCACGATCAACTCCGGCGCGGGCAGGAGCGCCTGCGCGATGCCGAGTCTCTGCCGCATGCCGTAGGAATAGACACGCACAGGTTCGTCCGCGCGTGCGCTGAGGCCGACGAGATCGAGCACCTCGTCAATCCGCTGGCTCGGCGCACCGCCCGATAAAGCCGCCAGTAGTTGCAGATTTCGCCGCCCAGAGAACCCTTCATAAAAAGCGGGCGTCTCGACGATTGCACCAACCCGCCTGCGCGCCCGCAACGGATCACGCCCAAGCTCTCGATTTAATAGACGAATCACACCTGCCGTCGGCGTTATCAGACCCAACACCATTCTGAGGGTGGTTGATTTGCCCGCGCCGTTCGGCCCCAGAAAGCCGTAGATGTTGCCGCGCTCGACGTTGAGCGACAGGTTATCTACGGCGACGCGCCGGCCGAAGCGCTTCGTCAATCCTGCGGTCTGTAACACCGTGTCCGGCATAAAAGCTCGCGGCAACTAAGTCCTGTCTGTCACAACGCCGCTTCGACCAGTAGCGGCCAATGATCCATGCGCCCGACGGCCGCCGCGCGTAAGACTTCGGCGCGGCGCAGGCGCACGCCTTCCGGCGCGCCGAAGATGTAATCAATGCGCCGGTCGTTGATGGCCGTGTCGCCGGCCGTGCGCCCCAGATCACGAAAGTAGCGCGACAGGTAGCTGTAGGATTCGCTGTCGTGTTGCAGGTTGTCCGTGTAGAGGTTCGTTTCGTTGCGCGCGCCGAGTTCAAAGTTGAAATCGCCGGCAATGAAGGCGGTCGCAGATGGCGTGTGGCTACGCGTCCAATCAACGACGGCCTCGGTGTAAGCCCTGCGCCGCGCGGCGTTGAAGGCGTCGGCGTGCGCGCTGACGAGCAGCACTTCGGGTGCGTCCGGCCGCACGCGAAACGTAGCGCCGAGGGCGTAGCGGGCCCCGACCGCAAAGGGCGTGAAGCGCGCACCCTTGTCTTTGACCAGCACGGCCTCGCAGCGGTCGCTCTGCCCTGCTTGCGCGACCGCGCCCTGATAGCGTCCATGCAGTAGCCCTAACAGTGTGTTCAACTGCGCCGCGCCCGTCAGTTCCTGTAAGGCGACGGCGTCCGGCTCCGCGCGCAGGATGGTCTCGGCGACTGCCGGCAAATCTTTCGTGTGCGCGCGCGTGTCATCTTCCAACTCGGCGTAACCGATGTTCCACGTCAGCAGGCGCAAGGGCACGCCGGCCGGCGTCTGCGCGGCGAGCAGTTCGCGCTCGCGTACAGGCGCGAAACGGAGCGCGCACGCGATGAACAGAGCGCACAATAGCGCGAGGATGAGTTTCGCCCACATCTCAGGTGTTGATGTCCTTGCGCTCGAAGATGAGGACGGCGGCGAGCAACAGCCCGGTCGTGTAAGCGCCGCAGATCGAGGCGTAGTGCCAGCAACTCTGCCACGGAATGTCGGGCTTGAACACATCGCGCCAGAAATCCATGTCGGTCGTGAAGAAGTAGGGGCGCAGGTGCTCGAAGAACTCTACGCGCCCGACGATGTAGAGCGTCAGGTAAACGGCGATGGTCGTCACAACCGCCTGCACGGGTGAGTCGAAGATGACGGAACAGAGCAGCGCGAGTGCGGCGATGACGAGGAGCGCCCAAGTGCCCGTGAGCGCCGCGTAGGCGAAACGCCAGAGCGCCTCGTCGCGCATGATCCGGCCGGGCGCGTCCACCAGATTGAGCGGGCCCGGATAGAGTTCCAAGTTGCCCCAACCGACGAAGACAAGCCCGACCAGCAGGTTCAAGCCGATGAAGAAGCCGAGCAGCAGCGCCGCGTGCAGCGCCGTCACCAGAAACTTTGCCAGCACGAGCGAAGCGCGGGCGACAGGGCGCGTCAGGAGCATGCGCAGAGTGCCCGTGCGCGCTTCGCCTGCGACCTGCGCGCCCGCGCTCATGGCGACGAACACAGGCAGCAACAGCGTGAAGGAGAACAGCACGGAGTAGAGCGCGAAGGTCAGCCCGTTGAAATACTGTTTCGACTCGTAAGTATATTTGAACTGCTCAACCGCTTGCCCGCCCGCCTTCCGCGCCGCGTAGGTATAGAACCCCCACAGCATCAGCGCCACAAAACCGACGAGCGCGACGAACGACAGGTAAAAGCTTTTGGCCCGGACTAACTTGACGAGTTCAATGCGCAATAGCGTAAACATGCTCGCTTGCCTCCGCCCCCTCGTGCTGTGCGGCCAGATTGTTGCTATTAGCAATGCCCCGGGCCGTCGGGTTGTCGCCGGCCCAGACTACAGACAACGAGCCACCGCGCACAACTGCGCAAGCCACAGGCGCAGCTGTGACTACCAACGGCGGCCCGCAGGCTGTAAGTTAAACAGATACGTCCGGGTTGGTGGTTGGAGAGGCGGCTGACAGGCTGACGGGCAGCGGCGTAGATTCTACCGGCGCGAGGTCGGCGCGGACTCTGGCGTTGAAGTTCGTCTCCGTCCAGTCGGCCCAACGAGCGAGGGCGGCGCGGTAGTGCTTCACGCGTTCTTTAACGAAGCGGTCGAGCAGCCAAGTGGCGGCGCGGCGCTCAGCGTGCAGGCTGGCGCGTGCTTCCGGTACGTCGTCGCCAGCACTAATGCGTTTGCCCCGCAAGCGGTCGCCCAGTTCCGCGAGCCACACATCGCAGTCGTGCAGTTCACCCAGCGATTTCTGTAACTCTGCCACCTCTGTGGCGGCCCACGTCAACTGCTCACCCCAACATGGCCCGTACAACTCAAGCGCGTAACGCAGACGCTTGGCGGCGATGCGCAGGCGGTGTAGTCGCCGCTCGGCGTGCGGCCGGTAGAGCGCCTGGCCGTCGGCTACGAGTTCATCCAGCAGACCGAGCATGATCTCACGCCCGACGTGACGGAAAGAGCGCGCCGCCATCTCAGTGCGCTTGCGCCGCGCGCGCGCAGACGACCGACGGGTAGCCCGCGCGAGTTTATGTAGAAACTCTGCCTGTAAGGCTGCGAGCGCAGACTCTTCCAACGCAAGTGCGAGCAGAGAGCGCGCATGCTCGCGCCGTTCGCAGCGTTCCGCGATCAGGTGGCGCAAGCCCGCTTCGATGTCAGGTTCGGCCGTGCTGGCCAGTTCTTCGAGCGCGATAATGGCCACGTCTTCGTCGCGCACAGCACCGAGCGTGCGTGCGAGTTGCCGTAGGCGTTTGCGCGGCAGCCGGCCCGCGAGGTAAGGCGCGAAGTCTCGCATGGCGCTTCGCAGGCGGCGCGAGGCCACGCGCATGTCGTGGACGCCTTCCGGGTCTGACCAATCGAGCGCCGCCGCGCGCAGCGCACACATCTCCGCTAAGCGCGCGCGCAGGACGAGCGCGACCGCGACCGACGCTTCGCCCGCGCAATCCAATCCGATGATGTCGCCCGCTTTTGCCATCTCAACCTTTGCGCACGACAAGCTGACACGCGAATTCCTGCTCGAATAGATCGCGTTTCTGTTCCACCGCCCATAACTCCTGCTCGCAAGCCTGTGCGCTATGGAGCACAAGGCGCACCGTCGCGCCGATCAGTTCGCAGGTCACGTCCATGACGCGACTGTCGTGGCTGCGGTCGAGCGCGTCCGCGATACGCAGGATCGCGCTCAGCCGATTGACGCTCGCGCGGTCGGCCGTGCCGAGCGCAGCGTAGTCTGGATGGCGTTCGCGCGGCGGCGTGCCGCGATGATAGCGCGCGATGTTTGCGATCACTTCGCGCTCCGATTCTGAAAAGCCCGTTAGCTCGGAATGTTTGATGAGATAGAGCGTGTGTTTCTGGTGGCCTTCGTGGGCGATGTGGTAGCCGATGTCGTGGAGGAGCGCCCCGGCCGCCAAGAGCGTGCGCTGCTGGCGCGTCAGTTTATAAGCGGCGGCCAGACTGTCGAAGATGATTTCGGCGAGCCGCGCCACCTGTTGCGCGTGCGCCTCTTCGTAGCCGAAGCGTCGCCCGACGGCGTGTACGCCGCGCAGGCGCGGATCAGCCACGTCGGGCACGGGCGGGCTGGCTTCCGCAGCCCACGCGCGCAGCCGTTCGATGATCACGCCTTCGCGTAGAGCGAAGTCGCAGGTGCGCAAGACGACGAGGCCAAGCGCCGTCATCACGCCTTCGAGAATCTGTCCGCCCGCGATGATGATCTCCGCGCGTTGTGCGCTCAAGCCCGGCACGCTGCGCCGCGCGGCGGCGGTCAACTGCGCGAGTTCCTGATTGAGCCGGGCGAGTTTGCGCAAGGTAATCTCAGTGCCCGCCGGTTGCGCCCCTTGCAGCTTGTGCGCGTCGCCCTTCTGCGCGCGCAGGCGCAGCAGTTCGCCAAGCGCGAGGATCGTGCCGGACGTGCCGGTTACGTCCGTCCAACTTTGCGCGCGCAGTTCACGCGCTGGTCGTTCGAGCGCCGCGCGTACTTGCTCGCGCAGCGCGCGCAGTTCTTTTGGTTTGACGGGATCGCTTGTGAGCATGCGTTCGGTGAGACCGACCGCGCCGAGTTTGAGCGAATAGAGCGCGAGCGGCAGACCCGCGCGCATCAGCGATAGCTCGGTTGAGCCGCCGCCGATGTCCACGTTGAGAAACGGCGTATCGGCGGGGACGCAGCCCTGCGCCGCCGCGACGCCGATCAAACGCGCCTCCTCGATGCCGGACAACACCTCGATCTGCACGCCCGTCCGGCGGCGCACTTCCGTTAGCAGCGCCGCGCGATTGCGCGCCCGGCGGACTGAAGCGGTGGCGATGGCGATGATCTGCTCAGCGCCCCGCGCTTCGGCGATGGAGGCGAAACGCTTGATGCAGTCGGCGGCGCGTTCAATCGCTTCGGGGGCCAGATGACCTGCATTGAGCGTGCCGTGGCCGAGCCTGACCGGCTCTTTCTCGCGCGCCAGCACGGCGAAGGAATCGCTCGCTGCCGCTTCGACCACGACCAGCTTGATCGAGTTCGAGCCGATGTCAATTGCCGCAAGTCTCAAATTGCGCCGCTGCCCTTCCCCTGCGTCCGTCTGCTTGAGGCCCGTCTGCTGTCGTTCAACTGCGTGCGCGCGCTGTTCCAGCCCGCCATCATTCGCCGCGCGCCGTTTTGTCCTGCGCGTCCTTGGCCTGTTCGCGCTCGCCCTGTGGCCCGGCGTGATCAGACTCGATTGTGCCCGCAGCCTGTGCGCGTGTCAGTACGGCGGGCGCGTTGGTGGCGGTGCGCGGCGTGCGCCGGCTGAGCACGCGGGTGACGGCGCGGCGCAGGTCGGCGGCGACGCGCTGCACGGGGCGCGAGGCGTCAATCACCTGAAAGCCGTACTCGGTCGTCATCTGCTCGAACTCGCCGAGCATGCGCGCCTGATATGCGACGAAGCTATCGTAAAAATCTTCGCCGAGATACATGTCCATGCCCGATTCCCAGTAGTCGAAGCCGCGCCCGGACATGATGAGGCGCTCGGCCAGTTCGTCGGCGTTTTGTATGCGCAGGTAAAAGACCGCGTCGGGCACGAGCGCGATGCCGTAGATCGAGCGCATCCACGCCGGGTCTGCGCCGCGCACGACGGCGCGCGCAATGGCCGAGAAGATGTAGCGATCCGTGAGCACGACGAAGCCCGCGCGCAGGGCCGGCAGCATCTCGTTCTCCAAGCGGTCGGCGAAGTCTGTGGCGTAAAAGAGGTGCATGGTGAGCCGGCCGAGCGTGTGCCCCAGCTTCGCCTTCTTGATGCCGCCGCCCGCCAGCACCGAGCGCGTCATGCCTGTATCGAGGACGGCGTGCCCGCGCGCTTCGAGCCACGCGCGCAAGAGGCCGATCTGCGTTGAGCGCCCGACGCCGTCCGGGCCTTCGACGACGATCAGTTTGCCCGCGTAACCTTCGGGTTCAATGCCCGGCAGGGCCGTGCCGTAAAAGGTCATCTGTTTCATGCAGTGGTGGCCGCCTCTTTCGTCAGGTGGCGTTTGATGATGCGGCGCACCTCGCGCTGCTGTTTCTCAATCGAGCGCGTCGCATCAATCAGCGTCAAGCCGAACTCGTCAACCATGCGGTCGTACTCGGCGAGTATCCGGCCCTGAAAGATCGTAAAACTCTCTTCCGCGTCGTCCGTCCAGCCCATGTCGAGACCGGCTTCGTAGTATTTCAACTGCGGCCGGGCCGAAGTGATCCGGTCAATCGCCACGTCGAGCGGCGCACGGAAGAAGAAGGCCACGGTCGGGCGCACGGCGAAGCGATAGACTTCGCGCACCCACGCGCGGTCGCAGCCGCGCGCCACGTCGCGCGCAAACGCCGTGTAGATGTAGCGATCCGCAAGCACGATTGCGCCAGCTTTCAGGGGCGGGATGATGTCGCGCTCGGTGCGGTCGGCAAAGTCCGTCGCGTGGATGAGCGAGAAGGACGTGGGCGTGAACAGGTGGCGCTTCTTGGCGCGTTTGGTCGTGTCTTTGACGAGCGGCGAAGAGTTCCATTCGGAATAGAAGACGGGATAGCCCTCGGCTTTCAACCATTGATGCAGGAGCGCAAGCTGCGTTGATTTGCCGCTGCCGTCCGTGCCCTCGACGACGAAGAGTTTGCCGGGGAACTCGTGTTGACCGTATTGAATCATAGCTCGGAAGTTTAACTGATTGCTGTTACCTGTTTGTCATACGCAGCCTGCGCCGTTGCTCAGCCGCCCATCCCTGTAACTGAACGCAGGGCATAGTAACCCGAAGCGTGCGCGCAGAAAAGTTCCCGGCCCTGCCCGTTTTGTGCTAAAACTTGCGGTCAAAGTTCTTGCTTTGGAGTCTGCCGGATCAAGTGCCCTAGTTAATATCTCGCCATTGCCAAGTGCCCCGGCGACGGGCGCGGCGGCCATTTAAGGAGCAACTGATGAAGGTGCAGGAGATTATGACCACAGACGTGCGGACGTGCGGCCCAGAGGCGACGCTCGCCGCCGCCGCCACGATTATGTGGGACAACGACTGCGGGGCTGTGCCGTTGGTTACAAGCACGGGCACGTGCGTCGGCATGATTACGGATCGGGACATCTGCATGGCGCTGGCGACGCAGAACCGGCTCGCTTCAGAACTGACGGTCGGCGTAGTCAGCGCCGGCAAGGTCGTCTCGTGCCGCGCTGATGCCGATATTGGTACGGCGCTCGAGTTGATGAAACGTGAACAGTTGCGCCGTCTGCCCGTCATCAACGGCGACGGGCAACTCGTCGGCATACTCTCAATCTCGGACATTATTCGCCATGCGAAGAAGGGCGAGAGCAAAAAGGGCAAGCACGTGCCGCACAAGGACGTGATGCGGACGCTCAAGGCGCTCACCAAACCCGCGCCGCCGCTCGACGAAGACGACACTGCGAAGCCCGGCGACACTGCGGCCACGGACGAGCCGCAGGTCGCCAGCACCGCCGCCCTCGATCTCTAAACAGCTTGCCGCATTGCGCTGCTGCGTCGTTCTGCCCGGCCGCTCTGATGAAGACATTGTTGCTTATGCGTCATGCGAAATCGAGTTGGGCCGATGCGGGCCAACCCGATTTCGAGCGCCCTTTGAATGAACGCGGGCGCACGGCTGCGCCGCTCATGGGTCGCTTCCTGCACCGGCAGTCGCTTGCACCCGACGCGGTCGTCTGTTCGCCGGCCGAGCGCGCCCGCGAGACCTTGGCCCTCGCGCTGGCGGCAGCCGAACTGACCTGCCCCGTGCGCTACGACGCGCGCATCTACGAAGCGAGCACGGCCGACCTGCTGGCGGTCGTTAATGAGACGCCTGAGCCGGCAGCGTCGCTCCTCATCGTCGGGCACAATCCGGGCTTAGCAGATTTCATCCATCTGCTCAGCGGCGCGCAGGAGCGCATGCCGACCGCCGCGCTCGCCTGCATCGCGCTCGACGTGCCCGCGTGGCACGAGGTTAAAGCACAGGCGGGGCGGCTTGCATGGCTCGTCCGACCCAAAGAACTCGCAGGCAAGTTAAATTGAACGCATCAACACGCTCGTCCAACATGGCCTTAGCACAGGAGCAACCTGCATGAATCATGAATACTTTCTCGTGCCCCCCGGCAAGAAGGTCAAGCTGAAGGATTACGATCCGGCGCACACCGGCAAGTTTAAGTCGAAGGAAGAGGCGACGGACAAACTGCAAAAAGACATCGTCCGGCTCGCCAAATTACAGGACGTGCTCTACGCGCAGAACAATTACGCGCTGCTCATCGTCCTGCAAGCGATGGACGCGGCCGGCAAAGACGGTACGATCCGGCACGTCATGTCGGGCGTCAACCCGCAGGGCACACAGGTCTATTCCTTCAAAGGCCCTTCGGCCGAAGACCTCGACCACGATTATCTGTGGCGCTCCTTCAAGGCGCTGCCGGAGCGCGGGCGCATCGGCATATTCAATCGCTCTTATTACGAAGAATGTCTCGTCGTGCGCGTGCATCCTGAGTATTTGAACCTGCAACAACTGCCACCCGAAGCGAAGGGTAAGAACATCTGGAAGCGCCGCTTTCAGGAGATCAACAACTTCGAGCGTTATCTGGTGCGCAACGGCATCATCATCCTGAAATTCTACCTGAACGTCTCGAAAGAGGAACAGCGCCGCCGCTTCCTCGCGCGCATCAACACGCCGGAGAAGAACTGGAAGTTCTCCTTAAACGATGCGAAGGAGCGCGGCTACTGGGACGATTACATGGACGCCTTCGAGGAAGTCTTTCAGCACACGAGCACGCACTGGGCACCGTGGCACATCATCCCGGCCGACAACAAGTGGTTTACGCGCGCGGCCGTGGCGGACGTGATCATCACCAAGTTGAAATCACTTGATCTAAAATATCCGGAAGTCAGCGACGAGCACCGGCAGAACCTATTGCGCGCGAAAGAACTGTTGGAGAGCGAAGCACCATGAGGCGCGGCGCAAGCGGGAGCGCTTGGCCAGCGCCGAATTAGACAGCAAAGATGACCAGAACGAGCGAGGATTTCAGGGGCACGGAGCGGTTCGAGTTGCGCCGCCGCCTCGGCGCGGGCGGCATGGGCGTCGTCTATGAGGCTTACGACCGCGAGCGCGGCCGGATCGTCGCGTTGAAGACTTTGCAACGCGCCAGCGCCGACGATCTCTATCGCTTCAAGCGCGAGTTTCGCGCGCTCGCGGACGTGGCGCATCACAACCTCGTCTCGCTCTACGAACTGATGTCCGACGGCACTTACTGGTTCTTCACGATGGAGCTTGTGCCGGGCGTCAACTTCCTCGACTACGTGCGCGAGCCTAACGCAAACAGCGCCGCCGCGGCCGCGACCAACGAGTTGCCCACGCTGCTGGCGACGGCGGAACTGAACTCGGAAGCGTCCGCCTCGTTTCAGGATGCGCCGACGCGCATCTCCCACACCAGAGACGACATGCACAACTCCGTGCAGGTCACCTCGCTCGCCGAACAGAGCGCGCGCCATTGCAATCTGCCCCGCCTGCGTGAAGCCCTGCGCCAACTCGCGCAGGGCGTCTACACACTCCACGAGACGGATCAACTGCACCGCGACATCAAGCCGTCGAACGTGCTGGTCACGCCCGAAGGGCGCGTCGTCCTGCTCGACTTCGGACTTATCATGGAGACGACCGCGCCGGAGTTGCGCGAGCGGCGGGGCCTCGCCGGCACGCCCGCTTACATGTCGCCCGAACAGATCGCCAGCAAGCCGATTGGAAAAGCAAGCGACTGGTACAACGTCGGCGTGATCTTGTACGAGGCGCTCACGGGTCGTTTGCCGTTTACCGGCACAGTGCTGGACGTGCTCGAACGCAAACAGCAGGGCGAGCCGCTGCCGCCGCGCGTGCTTGTGCCGAGTCTGCCCGCAGATTTAGACGCCTTGTGCTGCGACCTGCTCCGTCGCGACCCCGAACAACGCCCGACGGGCCGTGAAGTGCTTGAAAGATTGAGCAACTCGACGGCTGCGCGCACGGGCACGTCGCGCGCCGGTCGGCCTAAGGTTACGACCGGCGAACTGGCGCTGCCTGAGTCGGACGATCTGTTTATCGGGCGCGGGCGACAGTTGCAGGCGCTCGGCGATGCTTACGAAGCGATTAAGGCGGGGCAGGCGGTGAGCGTCTACGTACACGGCACGTCGGGCATGGGCAAGAGCGCGCTCGTCAGCCATTTCCTTGACGAGTTGCAGCGCCGCGATGCAGAGGTCGTCGTGCTCAAAGGGCGCTGCTACGAACGCGAGTCCGTGCCTTACAAGGCGCTCGACGGCGTGGTGGACAGTCTGAGCAAACACCTGTTGCGCTTGCCGGCCGAGCAGGTGGACGAGTTGATGCCGGTTGATGCGCCCGCGCTGGCGCGCCTCTTTCCCGTCATCCTGCAAGTCAGCGCGGTGAGCCAAGCGCCGCAACGCGAACAGATGTTGGCCGACCCGCTTGTGCTGCGCCGCCGCGCCTTCGCTGCGCTGCGCGAGTTGCTGGCGCGGCTGGCGCTCAGGCAACCGCTCGTCGTCTTCATAGATGATCTGCATTGGGCAGACGCGGACAGCACGGCGCTGCTCGAAGACCTGTTGCGCCCGCCCGATGCGCCGCCCCTGCTGCTCGTCGCCAGCTTTCGCAGCGAAGAGATCGAGACGAAGCCTTTCCTCAAGCAACTGCTAAAACGCGTGGACGGCGCAGCCTGCCGCGAGTTGCGCCTGCAACCGTTGCCCGAAGAGGAGGGGCGCGACCTCGTCCGCTCGCTCCTGCCGCCCGACAGCCGCGACGCCGATGCTTCAGTCAACGTCATCGTTCACGAGGCGGCCGGCAATCCCCTGTTCCTCGAAGAACTGACGCGCTACGCGCTATCGAGCGGGCGCAACACGACCGTCGGTCTCTCGCTCGGCGAAATGATCCTCGCGCGCTTGCAGCAGCAGCCTGTGGGCGCGCGTCCGCTGCTCGAAACTCTGTCCATCGCCGGGCGACCGCTCAGACCGGACGTAGCCGCACTGGCAACGGGTCTGCCGGACGACGAAGCGCCGCTCATCGCCAGCCTGCGCGCCGCACGCTTCCTCCGCAGCGGCGGCACGACGCAGCAGCTTGAGCTTTATCACGACCGCATACGCGAAACCGTCGCCACGCAACTCGACACGGCTGCTGTCCGGCAGATTCATCGCCGTCTGGCCGAGACGCTGACCGCGAAAGGAATGGACGATCCGGAAGTCCTCTTTGAACACTTTCTCGGCGCGGGCGAACAGGAACTGGCCGCGACGCTCGCCTCGCTCGCGGCCAAGCGAGCGGTGGCCGCGCTCGCCTTCGACCGCGCCGCGCAGTTCTTCCGGCGGGCCATCGAACTCGCGCACGTCGTCGGCTCAGACCTGTTGCAACTCAAGATCAATCTCGGTGAAGCACTGGCTAACGCGGGCCGCCCCGCCGAAGCGGCCGGCGTCTATCTCGACGCGGCCAAGACGGCCGACGCGGATCAGGCGCTTGAGCTACAACGCCGCGCCGCCGAACAGTTTCTGATGGGCGGGCACATGAACGAGGGCTTGGACGTGCTGCGCCGCGTGCTTGCCGCCGTCGGCTTCCAGCTTGCGCCCAATCCGCGCCGCGCGCTCCTCTCCATCATGCGACTGCGCGCGCAATTGCGTCTGCGCGGTCTAAAATTCACGCCCCGCCCCGCGAGTGAAATCTCGAAGGAAGAGTTGCTGCGCATTGACACCTGTTGGGCGGTCGCGGCCGGGCTTGGGCTGGTGGACACGCTGCGCGCTTACGAATTTCAGATGCGCCATCTGTTGCTCGCGCTGCGGGCCGGCGAACTCTACCGCATCGCCCGCGCGCTCTGCACGGAGGCCAGTTTTATCGCCACGGCCGGCGGCCCCGTCGAACACACCTCCGCTTTCGTGCTTGAAGAAGCCGAGGCGCTGGCGCATCGCTACGGTCATCCGCACGTTAAGAGTCTCGCTATCTGGGCGCGTGGGCTGTGCGCTTACTACGTCGGCCACTGGGCGACCTCCATGAAGTTGCTCGACCGCGCGGCCGACATGCTGCGCGAGAAATGCACGGGCGTGACGTGGGAATTGAACGTGGCGAACCGTTTCCTGCTCGGCTCGTTGCTGTTTCACGGCGAGATCGGCGAACTGGCGCGGCGCGTGCCCCTGTTGCTCGCCGCCGCACAGGAACAGGGCAACCTGCTCGCCGCCACCGACCTGCGCACGCGCTTTAATCTCGTCTGGCTCGCTAACGACCGGCCCGACGCCGCCCGGCAGGAAGTGATCGACGCGATGCTCAAGTGGCCGCAGGAGGGCTTCCACCTGCAACACTACAGCGCGCTCCTCGCCCTCGTGCAACTCGAACTCTACACGGGCGACGGCGCGGTGGCGTGGAAACACCTGTCAGGTCAATGGCGCGCGCTGACGCGCTCGATGTTGATGCGCGTGCAGGTGCTACGCATCGAAGCGCGCCATCTGCGCGCGCGTTGTGCGCTCGCGGCGGCTGTGAGCGGCGAGGCCAGCGTCGAACGCGCGACTGCTATCGCCCGCCGCTTAGCGCAACAGATCGAGCGCGAGCAGATGGCTTGGGCGCGTCCGCTCGTCGCGCTCGCGCGCGGCGGGAGCGCCGGCCTACAGGGCGATCAGCAGCGCGCCGCAGAGTTCTGCGCCATCGCCGTCGCCGGCTTCGAGGCCGCGCAGATGTACCTCTACGCCGCAGCCGCGCGCCGCCGGCTCGGTCAACTCACGGCGGGCGCAGAGGGCGAGCAGTTGATCGCGGAAGCCGACGCATGGATGAGCAAGCAGAGCATCAGGAATCCGGCGCGCATGGCGGACATGCTCGCGCCCGGCTTCTTCACCAGCGCGGAGGGCTAACGGATGAGGGACGAACCGCCGACGATACTCTACGAGAAGACGGGGCGCGTGGCGCGCATCACGCTCAACCGGCCCGCGCGCGGCAACAGCATCACGTTCGCCATGCCGGTCGAATTGGCCGCGTGCGTCGAAGCGGCCAACCTCGACCCGGAAGTGCATGTCATCCTGCTCGCGGGCAGCGGCGCGGGCTTCTGCGGCGGTTACGATCTGGTCGAATTCGCCGAGCAGAAACTACAGGGCGAAGCGACGACAGCAACGCAACAGGCACAACCGACGCGCGCGCCCGCCGGTTCACCGCTCGACCCGCAGGTGCAGTTGGCGAACCACGACCCGGCCGAGACGTGGGACGCGATGACCGACTATGCCTTGATGAGCCGCAACGTGCGCTCGTTCATGAGTCTCTTCTACGGCGAGAAGCCGGTCGTCTGTAAGGTGCATGGCTTCTGCGTCGGCGGTGGCACGGACATCGCGCTCTGCGCCGACCTGCTTGTGATCGAAGACGAGGCCAAGTTCGGCTACCCGCCCGCGCGCGTGTGGGGTGCGCCGACCACCGCGCTCTGGGCTTACCGCATCGGGTTGGCGCGCGCCAAGCGGCTGCTCTTTACCGGCGATTGCCTGTCGGGGCGCGAAGCTTACGAGTGGGGTCTGGCAACCGAAGCGCCGCGCCGTGCGGAGTTGGACGAACGCTGCGAGTTGCTCGTCGAGCGCATCGCACGTCTGCCCATCAATCAGTTGGTGATGATGAAGCTGCTGCTTAACCAGACCGTGCTCGCGCAAGGGTTGGCGGCGACGCAGACGCTCGGCACACTCTTCGACGGCATTGCGCGCCACACGCGCGAAGGCTACGCTTTTCAACAACGCGCGGCCGCAGCCGGTTTCAAACAGGCCGTCAGCGAGCGCGACGAGCCGTTCGGCGATTTCGGTCTCTCAACTTTCAAGCCCTGAGCAACGGGCGGAACTGCCCTCACCCTTACTGGAAGCGATGATGAGCTTATGATTTTTCGCAGCCCTTATCCTCCGATCACGATCCCGCACGCATCCCTCACGGAGTTTGTCCTCGCACGCGCCGCCGAGCGCGGCGACAAGCCCGCTCTGATTGATGGCCCGACCGGACGCGCCTTGACCTACGCTGAGTTGAGCCGGCTTGTGCCGCGCGCCGCCGCCGGTCTCGCCGCTCGCGGCTGCGCCAAAGGCGACGTGTGCGCCATCTACAGTCCGAACCTGCCCGAGTACGGCGTAGCCTTCCACGCGGCGGCCCTCTGCGGCGCGGCCACGACGACCGTCAATCCCCTTTACACGCCGGCCGAGTTGGCCGACCAACTCAAGGACGCGGGCGCACGTTTTATCTTCACCGTGCCGCAGCTTCTGCCGAGCGTCGAGTCCATCATGGCCGACACCGCGCTTGAGCAAGTGTTTCTCTTTGGCTCAGCTTCTGCGCCGGGTGCAATCTCCTTCAACGAGCTGCTCGCCGGCACGGACGAGCCGCCGCGCGTGGCTATTGATCCGGCGCGTGATTTGGTCGCGCTGCCCTATTCGAGCGGCACGTCGGGCATGCCGAAGGGCGTGATGCTGACGCACCAGAATATGGTGGCGAGCCTGTGCCAGTTGCACACCGTCGGCGCGATCAAAGAGAGCGACCGGCTAATCTGCGTCGTCCCGTGCGCGCATCTCTACGGCTTGCAGGTGATCATGAATTGGAGTCTGCACGAAGGTGCGACCGTCGTGCTGATGCCGCGCTTTGACCTCACACAGTTTCTACAACTCATGCAGGACTACAAGATCACGCGTGCGCCGCTCGTGCCGCCTCTCGTGCGCGTGCTGGCCCGCCATCCGGCGGTCGCTGAGTTCGATCTATCGCATCTCAAACACATCCACTCCGGCGGGGCACCGCTTAGTGCCGAAGACGCGCGGGCCTGCGCCGCGCGCCTGCGCTGCGAGATCGGCTACGCTTACGGCCAGACCGAAGTCAGCCCACTCTCGCACATGAGCTACGGCAATCAAGCCGACCACGAGCCGGGCGCGGTCGGCCATCTCCTGCCGAATACCGAGTCGCGCATTGTCGATTGGACGACCGACACGGAACTAGGCCCGCACGAGCACGGCGAGGTACGCACGCGCGGGCCACAGGTGATGAGCGGTTATTTGAATCAGGCGGCCGCGACCGCCGACACCTTTGACGCAGACGGTTGGCTGCGCACGGGCGACGTGGGTTACGCCGACGAGTCGGGCCATTTCTACATCGTTGACCGTGTGAAGGAGTTGATCAAATATCACGGTCTGCAAGTTGCGCCCGCCGAACTCGAAGCCCTGCTGTTGACGCACCCGGCCGTGGCGGATGCGGCCGTCATCCCCAGCCCCGACGCGGAAGCGGGCGAAGTGCCGAAAGCTTTCATCGTGCTGCAAGGCGCGGCCACGGCCGACGAGTTGATGGCCTTTGTTGCCGCGCGCGTCGCCCCGCAGAAGAAGGTGCGCCGCGTCGAGTTCATCGAACAGATTCCGCGCCTGCCGTCCGGCAAAATCCTGCGCCGCCTGCTCGTCGAACGCGAACGCACGCAAGCGTCAACTTAAGGCGCGCATAACCAGACTCGACCTACACGCACAAAGAGCACAAAGAAGATGAAGGTCTTCTTTGTGCTCTTTCGTGTTCGGCGGGTTTGTTGCGCGGTCTGAATTGCTGAATTTGCCGCGCTTTAACCTGTACTGGCCGCCGCCTGCTTGAATAGGCCGGACTCGATCATCTCGTCGGCCAGTTCGCCGCATTCGTTTGTGACCATCGTCGGCCGGAAGTGGCGCTCGAAGCGCGCGCCGACGCGGAATTTCGGCGTGTACTGATCGTCGAGCGGCTCGGTGGTGCTGATGTAGGTGCGCGGCTGTTTGGGGCGCACGCCCTTGATGGCGCTCTTGAACGAGTAGGTCAGGTCAGGCGCGCAGATGATGGCCGCGTTCGTGAGCGCGAGCGCCAACTGCGTCTTGGTCAGGCGCGTGCGATAAAGTTTGGTGAAGTTCAGCATGTGCTTCAGCACGCGCAGCCGATAGCCCTGCATGCCTTCCACCGCGTGCAGGAACTTGATCACCTCGGCTGTCCCATCGAGCGGCTCCATCATAATAGTCAGGCCGTCCATGTCGCGCAGTTTGGTCTGCGGATAGATAGCGCGATTCTTGAGGCAATCGTAGAAGTAGGGCGTGCCCAGAAGCGGGATCGACATGGTGAGAAAACTTGGCAGCGTGATCTCCGGCGTGCCCGTGATGAATTTAAGCTCGCGGCGCAGGTCGGCGACGCGGCGCGAGGTGGGATCAACCATCAGGCCGTAGCAGAAGACGATGCCTGCGTTCAGGCATTTCGAGATCATCTCGATCTGCGGGTTCTTCGTGTTCTGCAACTTGTTGAAGTCGCGCAGCCATTCCA
>DASVQA010000017.1:0-22389 GCA_036389375.1 Pyrinomonadaceae bacterium
CGGCAACAGCTAAGCGGCACGTTGCGCCGGTTCGCTAACTTTCATCGGCCAGCAGGAAATCGAGCAACGCCTTGTTGACCTCTGCCGGCGCTTCCTGTTGTACCCAATGGTTCACATGCGCGAGGCGCACCTCGCGGTATGGTGCGCCGACGTAAGCACCGACGCCTTTAACCGTCGCCGGCAAGATGAACTGATCGCGCTCGCCAAAGATGAACAGCGTCGGGCTGGTTATGCGCGGGCCACTCTGCGCGGGCCGGTTGCCGCTTTGCTGAAACTGTCTGAAGACGTTTGCGCGATAGTAATTGAGCGCGGCGCTCAGCGCAGGGATTTCGTCGGCCTGCCCTTTTTGCGTGAGCGCGTTTTTAAAGACGGCGAGGTCTGTCTCGGTGAACGTGCCGCGCCGCGCCGTCGCTTTGAACATGGTTTCGAGCCGCGCGAAGTCCTGCGCGCTCAACCACCATTCGGGCACGCGCGGCACTTGAAAAAAGAGCATGTACCAACTGCGTAGCGCCTGCCGCCACGTCATGTTTGCGCGCCACACAGCCGGAGGCGGCACTTGCAGCGCGGCCAGTTTCCACACGTATTCCGGGTGGCGCTCCGCGACAGCCCACGCAACGGCCGCGCCCCAATCGTGGCCGACGACCGCCGCCGTGCGCGCCCCGCAATGGCGTATCAGGCCAAGCACGTCGTCCACCAGTTTCTCGATCTGATAGTCTGCGACGCGGCCGGGCTTATCGCTCAGGTTATAACCGCGCATGTCAACGGCGACGACGCGGAAGTGCGCGCCGAGCGCGGGCAGTTGATGTCGCCACGAATACCAGCACTCAGGAAAACCGTGCAGCAGCACGACGAGCCGCTCACCCACGCCGGACTCGGCGTAATGCAAACGCACGTCGCCCACCTGCGCGTAACCGTGCCGGAAAATGGGTTCGCTGATCTGCTGCCCGGCGTCCATCAGTTTAGTCCGAGGCTGCGCGCCTCTTCGTCAGGCACGTCAATCGTCAGGCGCAGGAGCGCCGTCGAGAAGGTCTTGCCCTGCGCGTCGGTCATCAAAGAGAGCGTGCCGCCACCGCCCAGAGATTCGTGCAGCAGGAAGTTGAGCGCGCCGAGGTTGGGCAACTCGAACCGCTCGACCGCGCCCTGACAGATGCCGCCGAAATGCTCTTTCACGCGCGCCGCCGTCACCTCGCGCACGAGCAGCGGATAAAACTCCGGGCGGAGCGCGATCAAGCCGACGTTTGCCGTGTCGCCCTTATCGCCTGAGCGCGCGTGCGCGAGTTTGGTTAGTTGCACTTTCATAATTCAGCTTTTGCCGCGCGCCCCTTGCTGATAAAGCCAGAGCCGGTAGAACCCTGCGACGACGAGCGCGTGCGTGATCGTGCCGTCGGCGACGAGGCGCGGGATGTCCACCAGCGGCACGAGTTGCACGACCGTATGCTCGGTTGATTCATGCACGGGCATTTGCACGGGCCGGGCTGTGCGCGCCAGAAAAGTGTGCAGCCAGTTGTCGTGTATGGCCGGGTTCGGGCGCACACGGCCGAGCGAAATGATCTCGTCGGCGGCGTAGCCGGTCTCTTCCAACGTCTCGCGGGCCGCCGCGTCGCGCGCCGACTCGCCCGCGTCAACCATGCCGCCCGGAATCTCAAGCGTCACGTCCTGCGAGCCGTGCCGGTATTGCTCGATCATCACGACCTCGCCGGTCGCAGTCAAAGGGATCACGTTGACCCAGTCGCCGGCCGACAGCACGTAGAAATCGTGCTCGCGCCCGGTCTGTGGACTCACGCTCCAATCACGCCGCACGCGGAAGACGCGACAATCGGCGACGACTTCGGAGCGCACGCGCCGCCACACGGCCGACTTCGCACCGAAGCGCGCAGGGTCGAACTTCGACGTTAAGCTCAAGTCGCCGCGCTCTTCATCCTCCGCGCTCAAACTTCCAGCACCTCCACGTGCGGCTCAATCTCGGTCTTCGGAATGAGCGCGGGCCAGTAAGCGACAATCTCTTCAACTTTGGGTCGGCCGCCGGCAAAACCCGTCACGCCGGGCGGGCCCGTCAGAATCAACGGCGCAATCTCTTTCGTGAAGCGCTCGACCGCCGCGCGGTCTGCGCCGCGCACGCCGACGCGTAGTTGCACTTCCGCCAAGTCCGGCGATGGCTCGCCCGCGAGCGCGCCGTGTGTGGCGTTTGCGCCGACAAACTCGGTCAGGATTTGCTCGAAGCGCAAACCTAAACGTTCAAGCCGCGCGCGCAGAATCTTGTCTGCGGCCTGCGCCTTCGCATAAGCGTCCGGCCATGAATAGACGAGCGTGCCGACCGCTTTAAAACCGGCCGCATAGCTAATTGAAACCTTCAGAAACTCCGTGGCCGGTCGCCCCTTGATGCCGAAGACGCGCACGCGGTCGCGGCCCGCCTCTTCAAGCCTGATGGTCGTGAAGTCCGCAACGCAATCGGGCGTGATGTATTCGTGCGGGTCGCCCATCTCGTAGACGAGTTGCTCCTTGACCGTCGGCAGCGCGACGCGCCCGCCCGTGCCTTCGTGTTTGGTGACGACGAACGTGCCGTCGGGCGTAGCTTCGACAATGGGGAAACCGACGTTCGCCAGATCGGGGATCGTCTGCCAATCGAACTGGCAGTTGCCGCCCGAACATTGCGCCCCGCACTCGATGATATGCCCGGCAATAGTACCGGCGGAGAGCCTGTCCCAATCGTCCGCGCGCCAGCCGAACTCGTGTATGAGCGGCGCGAGCGTCAACCCTGTGTCGGTCGCGCGGCCCGTGATGACGACCTGCGCGCCGCGCGCCAAAGCCTCGACCATCGGCCACGCGCCGAGATAGACGTTCGCACTCTGGATGCGTGCGCGCACGGTCGAGAGCGGCTCGCCCGTATCCATGTTGCGCAGTTCGATGCCGCGCGCCAGCAGTTCGTCGAGGCGGGGCATGATGTCGTCGCCGGTGACGATACCCAGTTTCAGCCGACCGGCGAGACCGAGTTCGCGCGCTACGTCGCGGACGGCTTCGGCGCAGGCGCGAGGATTGACGCCGCCCGCGTTCGCCGTCACACGTATGTTGCGCGCGACGCAGGCGGGCAGAATCTCGCGCATCAGGGGCACGAAGTCGCGCGCGTAACCCATGCGCGGGTCGCGTGCGCGCTGCTTCTGCATGATGGACATCGTGACCTCGGCCAGATAGTCGAGCATCAGATAGTCAATGGGGCCGCCTTCGACCTGTCGCACGGGCGCGTCCAGCATGTCGCCCCAGAAGCCCTGCCCGCACGCGATCCTGATTCGCTCTCTCATGTCGCTATTAGAACAAAGCAAAAGGCAAGAGGCAAAAGGCAAAAGTTAAAGCGGGAACCGGCGCGCCAGCGCGTGCGCACTGTCGGTTCGCTAATCAACTTTCGCCTTCGTGCCCTTTGCCTTTTGCCTCCAAGCCTGCGCTCGTTTACCGCGTGTTGCTGTTGTTCGTGTTGTCGCCGGTGTTGCTATTCATGTTCGTGTTGGTGTTGCCGCCACGACGCCGCCCGCCGCGCCGCCGCCGCCGACCAGTGCCACCGCTCATGTTCATGTTGCCACTCATCTCGCCGGTGTTCGAGGTCGCCTCACCCGTGTTCTCATTGCCGGTCATGTTCGTGTTGTCGCCCGTCGTACTCATATTCATGTTGCCGCCACGACGGCGACCACGACGACGACGGCGACCACCCGTCGCGCTGGTTGTCTCGGCCGACGTATCGGACGTAGCAGCCGCAGCCCCCGTGTCAGCGGCCGACGTGGAAGTATCTTCAGTCGTCGCCGCCGCCGCGCCGCGCCGCCGCCCGCGCCGCCGCCCGCCGCGCATGCCGCCACCGCCGCCGCCGCTATTGAACGAGAACGCGTGCGATTCGCCGGGCACGCTCTGTAGCCGCAGGCTGTCGCCCCTGTGCCACGCGCGCAGCGAGACGATCTTGGCCGGCGTCTCTGTGCCGAAGCGCATCGAGACGGCCGTGTAGCCGGGCCACGTCTGCGTGCTGAGCGTGCCGCTCGCGTTGTTGCCACCGCTGGCCAGCGTGAAGGTGTTGCCGGTGATGGTGAGCGTCGCTTCGCCGGTCATGCCGCCGTCCGGGTAGTTGATCGTGCCGGTGTAAGTGCCGTCGAGGCTGGACGCCTCGCCCACGCGCCCGAGACCGCCGCCGCTCATACCGCCTGCGCCCGACGCCATCGTGCCGCCCGTGCCGGATGTATCGCCCGTACCGCCTGTGCCGGTCGTGTCCGTCGTGTCGGTGGTGGCCGCCGCCGCGCGGCGACGCCCACGCCGCCGACGCCGCCCGCCCATAGTCGGCGCGGCCGTCGTGCCGCTGTTATCGTTCTGCATGGACGCGTCGCCGGTGGTATTCGCGGTGTCGCCGGTGTCGCCGGTGTTGGCGTTCATGTTGGCGGCGCGCGCTCTGCGCCGGCCGCCGCGCCGTCGCCGGCCCCTGCTGGTGCTGTTCGTCGTGTTCGTGTTCTCGGTCTGGGCCGACGCGTCGTTGGTCGTGCTGCTGTTGGAGTTCTGCGCCAGACCGGCGAGGTCTGCGCCGACCAGCACGACGGTGGCGACGAGCGCACACAGACGTAAGAGGGTGCTCTTGATGCTCTGCTTCACGGTTGTTCTCCTCCTGTAGTAAATAGCGAGCCGCACGAGCGCCTCGCACGCATCGGTGGGGGAACGACAAACTGTTTATACGCTTGAAAAGCTGTGCGCCTAGTTTCGCACAAACAGGGCGAAAAATGCACGGAAAAACGCGCTGCCTGCACACCCGGTTTATGTACGGTCGAAGACACAGTGAGCACGACAGCACACGCTGAGAACCCGCGCGGGCGGCATCAACAGGCAGCACGAAAGAATGCGGCGGCGACGCGCGGCGCACGCGCTCGTGTGCTGTCGTGGTCGAATCTTGGCCGGCCGACCTGCTCAGACGAGCGTGGGCGGCAGGATGAATTGACCGAGGTGCGGCCCCGCGTAGTTGGTCGCCGTGCGTAAGGCCAGTTCGAGCGCGGCGCGCGTCTCTTCCGGCGTGATGACGGCATCGACGAAGCCGCGCGCCGCCGCGTACTTCGCGTCGAGTTGTTGCTCGTAGTCTGCGCGCACACGCGCCATCTCGGCCTGCAACTCCGCATCCGGCTCTTGCCCCGCGCGCTTCAGCTTGTCGAGTTGCGTGCCGTAGAGCGCCTGCACGGCCGAGTCGCCTTCCATCACGCCCATGCGCCCCGTCGGCCAACTGAAGATGAAATCGGGATCGAAGCCCTGCCCCGCCATCGCATAGTAGCCCGCGCCGGACGCGTGATTGATCGTCAGCACGATCTTCGGCACGCTCGCCGTCGCCATCGCCTCGACGAAGCGCGCGCCCGCACGAATGATCCCTGAATGTTCCGCCTCAGCCCCGACCATGAAACCCGACACATCCTGAATGAAGACGAGCGGCGTGCGGTGGCGGTCGCACACGTCTATGAAATAGGCGACCTTCTCGGCCGATTCGGTGTAGATGATGCCGCCGAACTTTGGCGGCCCGCCCGGCGTGCGCAACAGCCCCCGGCTGTTGGCGATGATGCCGACCTGTAGGCCGCGTATGCGCGCGTGCCCCGTGATCATCTCCTTCGCATAGTCGGCTTGAAACTCGTCCAGATGTCCTTCGTCAACGATGCACTGAAGGACTGCGCGCGCGTCGTAAGGCTGACGATGATCCGCCGGGACGAGTTGGTAGATGTCCGCCGCCGGTCGCGCCGCTTCTCTGCTCTCCGTGATTGAGGCGGCGCGCGGCGTGGCGGGCGGCAACGCAGCGACGAACTCTCTGATCTTAGCTATGCACTCCTCGTCGTTGGCCACGCGATAATGCGCCACGCCCGACAACTCCGTGTGCGTGCGTGCGCCGCCGAGCGTCTCGTTGTCAATAGTCTGCCCGGTCGCGCCCTTCACCAGATTCGCGCCGCCCAGCCCCATGAACGAAGTCTGCTCGACCATGATGATCGTGTCGGAGAGCGCAGGCAGGTATGCGCCGCCGGCCACGCACGGCCCCATCACGGCCGCGATCTGCGGCACGCGCAGATAACGCCGCATGATCGAGTTGTAGTAGAAGATGCGCGCCGCGCCGTACTGACCGGGAAACACGCCGCCCTGATACGGCAGGTTTACGCCGGCCGAATCAACCAGATAGATGATCGGCACGCGCGAGCGCATGGCGATCTCCTGCGCCCGCAGAATCTTCCTGATCGTCTCCGGCCACCAAGAGCCGGCCTTCACCGTCGCATCGTTCGCCACGACGACGACCTCGCGCCCGCCGACCCGCCCCAACACCGTCACGACACCCGCTGCCGGCGCGCCGCCCTTGTACTCGTCATAGGCGACGAGCAGCCCCAACTCCTGCATGTAACTATCTTGATCGAGCAGTAGGTTGAGGCGTTCGCGGGCGGTGAGTTTGCCTTGACTGTGCTGGCGCTCGATCTTGTCGGGGCCGCCGCCGCGCCGGAGTTTGGCTTCGAGGCGGCGCAACTCTGCCACCAGTTCGTGCATGCGCGTGGAGCGCTCGTCAAGCGTGGCCGGGCGTGCGTCGGAGTTCATACCTGCGGCAAAAGACGGAGGCGTGCGTGTGGGCTGCTTAACACACGACCCCTCAAGTCAGTTCGTGTTCCTTGATCTGTCAGAGCTTAACGGTGCGCTCAACATAGCACAGGCGCAAAGCGTTCGCCAACGCGCACGCCATGCGTGGAGTGCTTGAGCAGGCAAGGGTTGCGCCGCAAAATTACATGAAGCAGTCCGCCCCGGCGTGGGAGCAGTTTCGCGTGTGCGGGCGTCGTGAGCTTTGGTGTTACCCCGTGCGGAGCATGCGCGGCTTCAGGCTGAGCAAGCGCGCCCTGCATTCGTCATTGCGGCGCGAGCGTTTCGAGCAGCTTGCTTATGCTGGCCTTGTCCGGCAGACCTTCGAGGACGAGGACGTGCTTGCCTTGTAGTTGCACGACGACCGCGCCTTCATTCGTGTGCCAGAGGCTCTGCGCCGACGTTTGCTTGTCTGTCCGCACGTCGGGCGTGGACGCGTTGTAGCGGCGGGCGGTGCGTTTCGCGTAGGCGTCGTAGAACTCGCGCGCGTCCTGCGCCGTGTCCCAACTCGTGACCTGCGCCAGACAGACGCGGCCCGTCTGACCTTGCTCATAGACGGCGTAGCGGTCGCCGCCCCAGCCGGCCGCCGCGCGTTCCGCTTCCTCCGTCGTCGGCAGATACTCGACGAGCAGTTGGTAGTAGTTCCACTCGCCATTCACGTCATAATCAATGCGCTGCCAACCCTTGCCGAGTGTTTTGGCGAGGTCGGGCACGTTCAGCTTGATCGGCGCTTCGTGGGCGAAATACTTATCTACGTGCAGGACTTGTTCGGTGGACTGCGGCAGCGCGGTGAAGGCTTGCGAGACCTGCGGCCAGCCGCCGCGCTTGTAGAGTTGCTGCACCCACGTCATGCCCTGTTCATAGGGGAACAGGAGCGATTCGCGCAAAGCGCGCGGGGCGCGGTCTATTTGCTCGGTCGCGCCACCACCGCTCACCGATTTCATCATCGCCACGGCGCGTTTGAGATCGCGCATGACGTAGAAACTCATCGAAACCATCGCGTCGCCTTCGACGAGCGCATGCGCCGCGAGTTCCGCGTCCGAATCGCCTTTCGGCCAGTGCTCGAAACGGCGCAGGTCGAAGTGCTGATCCTGCAAGGCGTGAGTCAATTCGTGCGCCATGACGGGCTGCTGCTCATCCAAGTTGACCCAATCGGCGAGGTAGAAGATTTTCGTGCGCGGATCGTAGTAGCCCATCACCTGTTCGGTGAGTAGTTTGATGATGAACGGGCGCAGTTGAAAGTCGGTGGGGACGAGACCGAGTTTTTTGAGCGCCAACTCGGAGGCGCGAATCTCTGCGGGCTTCGATTCCTCGTCGAGGTTCTGAATGAGCATGCGCTCGATCTCTGCGCGCGACTGTACGCCGCTTTTGACCGGATGCAGCACGGCCAGTTTTCTGACCTCGCTCGTCTCGCGCAAGACCTCTTCGGTCGCGGCGGCGATGCTGGCGCTGCGCGGGTTGACGGCCGAGGGCGGCGTGCCCGCCACCTGCGCGTGGACAGTGCCGCTGCCGACTAGCCACACGCACAAGAGCAGCGCGCCGAGGGCCCGCACTGCGCCGCGCCCGCTCGCTTGGATTTGCTTTGACATCCTGAACCTTTCGCTCTTATAGTCCGCTCACACGCGCACGCACAAAGGTTACTGTAGTAGGCAGTCAGGGCGGAGCGCAACGTTTAGGGAGACTTTTCCGGCGATGGTGGACGCAGTTCAGGACGAGGCACTTTTAGATGTCTGGCACGAGACCTCTGTGCGCGTGCGCTATGCCGAGACGGATCGGATGGGCGTGGTCTATCACGCAAATTACCTCATCTGGTTCGAGATCGGGCGCACAGAGTTCTGCCGCGCGCGCGGCTTCGCCTACCGCGAGATGGAGGAGGACGAATCTTCCTTCCTCGTTGTCGCCGAATCCTACTGCCGCTACAAAGCGCCCGCCTACTACGACGACGATCTGATCGTCCGCACGCACATCACCGAACTGCGCCGCCGTTCCGTCCGCTTCGGCTACGAGATCGTGCGCCCGGCGACCAATCAGGTCATCGCCGAGGGCGAAACCGGCCACGTCGTCACCGACGCGCAGGGGCGCGTCCGCTCCATGCCCGAACGCTACCGTCTGCTCCTCTCCGCCGTGCCCGAAGAGGACATACACTCTTCGCAACTCCCCACGCGCGCCGGCCGCGTGCCTGAAGACAGCGCACCGTGAAGCAGCGCGGGCCTTAGCCAGTAAACAATTAAAGCTAGACAGTAAGGCCGCCCATTGCACAGGCCCTTCGTGATACGACGAGGGACGCAACAACCAGCGGCCTTCTTTTAATTGCCTGCTATGCTTACTTGACGCCGAACGTGCCCGTCAGCAGCGCCGTGCCCCAGTGGATTTTTATCTCGGCGTTGCCGCTCTTGTCGGCAAGCTCAACGACAAGCTGCTCGGCCGAGTCCGCCGCCTTCTCAAGCTTGAGCGGCGTTTCGGCGGCGAAACCTTCGCGCTGGGGCGGCGCGCCCCAGATGCCTGTCTTGGGATGAAAGGCGAGCGTCCAAGTGTCCGCGCCGGTCTTGCGTACCCAGAGCGTGTACTTGCCGGCCTTCAGTTCCGTGCCGCTCACGACGAGCGTGCCGTCGGTGGTGATCTCGGTCGCCTCGTTCATGCCGAGCCGCCAGACCATGCCGGTCTGGGCCTGCGCCAGTAGGTCGCGCCCTTGCAGCCCCGGCCGGCCGTAACTGATTGACACCTTCTTGCCATTCACGGTCGCTTCGGCCGTGCCGCGTTTGCCGGCCGACTGCTGCGCGGCGCACGCAACGGCTAGGCCCAACACCAGCGCGGCGGTCAAAAGTTTTCGCAGACTCATCATCATTCTCCTTCTTAAGACTCGTGTGGTAATGACAGGCGCACGATGGAACGTGCGCGCCCCGTCTCTTCATCAATCTCTACGACGGCGGCGTTAATACGCACCCCGCCGGTCGAATGTTCAGCCCGGCGCGCGGTAACGGACGTAAAGCGCGCGAGCACGTCTTCCGCCTTCATGCCGATCACGCCCGCATGGCTGCCGGTCATACCGATGTCGGAGAGGTAGGCTGTGCCGCCGGGCAGGATCTGCTCGTCGGCTGTCTGCACGTGCGTATGCGTGCCCGTGACAGACGAGACGCGCCCGTCGAGGAAACGCCCCATCGCCATCTTCTCGGAGGTCGCCTCGGCGTGCATGTCCACGATCCGCACGCGCGCATCTACGGGAAGCGCGCGCACCGCTTCGTCCGCGCTGCGGAAGGGATCGTCGGCCGCGCCCATGAAGACGCGCCCGATGAAATTCAGCACGGCGACGCGCACGCCGCCGACCTCGCCGAGCCACACACCTTTGCCCGGCGTGCCCGGCGGATAGTTTGCCGGGCGCAGCAGACGCGGCTGGCGCGCGATGTAATCAACCACCTCGCGCTTGTCGAAGATGTGATTGCCGGAGGTCATCACGTCAATCCCGGCGGCGAAGAGTTGCTCGGCGAGCGGCGGCGTGATGGAGAAACCGCCCGCGACGTTCTCCGCGTTCAGCACGGCCAAGTCAATGCGGTGCTGCTCGCGCAAGTCCTGTATGCGCTCAAGCACGGCCACGCGGCCGGGCCGCGCCACGACATCGCCGATGAGCAGAACTCTCATAAAAAAAAATAGAGTGACGAGCGACAGGCGACGAATGCCAAGCAAAGACTGAGCTTTAACTTGTCACTCGTCACTTGTCACCCGTCACTGAACTTGATGGCAGAGGGAGATCCGCGTTGGCCGTTCCGATGCCGTAATTGAACCTGCACTCGACAGGTGGGTGACCTTTAATGAGCCGCCGCCTCTGGCAATCCTTAACGCTGAAGGATGGCACTGGCAAAAGCGGCATCGGTCTCCCGGGTTAACGGCGTTGGCTCAATCATCGTAAATCGGTGACGAACCCCGCAGACCGAAATTCCCTCAGCCAAGCGGGATACTAGCACAAAGCAGCGGGCAGCAGTTAGAGGGCAGAAGGCGGCAGGCAACTTGACAAAAACGCCGCTTTCTGACCTCTGACCGCTGATCTCTGACCTCTTTGCTCAGGTGAAAGCGACGTTGCTCTGGCTGGCGGTTGATTGCTCGGCGGGGCGGGCTTTAAGCAGGCGGTCGAGCATGTCGGCGCACTCGGCGCTGCGCGCGGCCAGTTGCGAATCGGCCTGTTCGTGCAAGCGCCGGAGGCGGTGCAATTCGTCGGCAATGTGGAGCGCGGCGAGGATGGCGACCTTGAGCGAATCAACCGTGAGCGTGCCCGAGGAGATTTCGCGCATGCGGCGGTCAACAAACTCGGCGAGTTGCGTAACGTATTCGCTGTCGCCGTCGGAACGGATATTGTAGATCTGATTGTAAATCTCAACCCGGATGGTCGGCGTGCTTGATTGATCTCCGGGCGGTTTGATGGCACTCATCGTTGATTAAAACCCCGTCGCTTATCTGCGCATCGCTTCGACCATTTCGGGATCGAGCACGGCAATGGCGTCGAGCATGGCTTCGACCTTGAGCCGGATCGTGTCGCGCTCAGCGAGCAACCGCTCGACCTGCGTTTCGAGCCTGTCCTTCTCTTCGAGCAGCAGGCCCAACTCGCGCCGGGTCGTCGTGACCTCGTGCTCCAGACTCGCCTTCTCCTGCCGCAGAGTCTTGGTTAGCTCGATGGTGCGATAAATTTTATCTTCCAGGTGGGAAAACTTCTCAAGTCCGGTCAGTCCGACCATCGCAAGTGTCCTCGCCGAGAGCAGCTCAAAAACGCCGCCCGATTATGCGCCCGCGCGGCGGCGAGCGCAAGAGTGAAAATGCAAAGGTCAGCGGTTAGAGGTCAGAGGTTAGAGATCAGTCGCAGAAAAAGTTTTGCCTGACCTCTAACCTCTAACCGCTGACCTCTGCGCTACCGTTGTTGTGCGCCGAACTGATGGGTGAGCGCGTGGACGATCTGCGCGTGCAGCGCGTCCACTTCTTCATCGCGCAGGGTGCGGTCGGGCGCGCGGTATTCGATGCGCAGCGTCAACGAACGCTTGCCTTCGGGCAGCTTCTCGCCTTCGTACACGTCAACCAGTTCGATGCCCTGACAGTAGTCTAACTGCAAGGCGAGCGCGGCGCGACGCAGTTCGGCGAACGTCACGCGCCGGTCAACGAGCAGCGACACGTCGCGCACGACCGAGGGAAAGCGCGGCAGCGGCGCATAGCGCGTGGGCGCGGCCGCCGCCGCCAGCAGCGCGCTGAAATCCAACTCCGCGACATAGACGGGCTGGCGAAATTTGTACGCGCCCGCAAGCTCGTCCGCGAGCCGGCCGAGCGTGCCGATCATCTGCCCGCCGAGCGACACCGCTGCGGTCTGACCCGCGCGCAGATGCCGAACTTCAGCCGGTGCGAACTCGACCGCGCCGACTTGCATTGCATCGAGCGCCGCTTCGAGCGCGCCTTTAAGATCGTAGAAATCAACCTCGCGCGTCGTGCCCGCGCGCCCCGCTTCGCGCAAGCCGCCCGTAGCGACCAGCGCGAACGCATCACGCTCGAAGGGCCGTTCTTCGCTCGCGCCGCGCGCCGCAAAGACGCGTCCCGTCTCGAAGAGGCTCACGTCGCGCGTGCCATGATTGAAGTTGTGGCGCACGTTGGCGAGCAGACCGGGCAGCAGCGTCGGGCGCATGCGCGTCGCGCCTTCGACGATCGGGTTGGCGAGCGTCACGAACGGGTCTGCGCCCTCTTTGCCGCGCGCCGCGAGCACAGGCAGCAACTCGAACTGCGCGTCGTGCGCGGCCTCGATGAAGCTGTAGTTAATCGCCTCGGCGTAGCCGCACGCGGCGAGCGCATGGCGCGCGCCCCGGCGGCGGTCTTCGTGCGCGCGATACTCGCCCACCGCGTTGGCCACCGGCAGCGCATCTTCGACGTGCTCAAAGCCGTAGTGGCGGCCGACCTCTTCGATCACGTCCTCTTCCAGCTTGATGTCCGTGCGCCACGTCGGGCTGACGAGATTGAGAGTGGCGCTGACCGCCAACGCGTTTTCATCAATGGCGTGGGCGTGTGTCTGCGCTCCGTCGCCGCCGCCCGCGCTGAGCGTGAAGCCAAGCCCCTTGAGAATGCGCAGCGCCGCCGGCGGTTCGACGGGCAGACCCGTCAACGCCCTGACGCGGTTCAGGCGCAGGCGGACGACGTGCGGCGCGGGGCGTTGCGGATAAACGTCGAGCGCGTCGGCGGTCGCCGCGCCGCCTGCGAGCGCGCAGATGAGCGCGACGCAGCGCGCCTGTGCGCGCACGACGCCCTCGTAGTCAGTGCCGCGCTCGAAGCGATCCGACGCGTCGGTCTGCATGCCGAGCGTGCGCGCCGTGTAGCGGACGGCCGCCGGGCTGAAATAGGCGCTCTCGATCAGCACGTCGCGTGTGCTATCGGAAATCTCTGAGTCCGCGCCGCCCATCACGCCCGCGAGCGCGACGGGGCGCGCGGCGTCGGCGATGACCAGCATCTCCGGATCAAGTTTGCGCTCAACGCCGTCGAGCGTCCTTAAAGTCTCGCCCGCGTCGGCGCGGCGCACGACGATGCGCCGCTCGGCCAGCCGCTCAAGATCGAAGGCGTGTAAGGGCTGCCCGGTTTCGAGCATGACGTAGTTCGTAATGTCGGCAATGTTATTAACGGGTCGCTGCCCGACCGCCAGCAGACGATCCGCCAGCCATTGCGGCGACGGCCCGACGCGTACGCCACGCACGACGCGCGCCGCGTAACGCGGGCACAGGTCGGGGTCGGCGATCTCGACGGCCGTAAAACTTTCGGTGCGGCCTTCAATCTGCGCGGGCGTCGTGTCGGGCAGGTTGAGCGGCACGTCCGCCAGCACGCTCACCTCGCGCGCCACGCCTATGTGCGACAGCAGATCGGCGCGGTTCGACAAGACCGCGACTTCAAGCACGTAGTCGTCGCCCGCCGCGTGCAGCGCATCAATCTCAAGCCCGCGCATGGTCATGCGCTCGCGCAAAGCCTGCGGCGAGAGTTCGACCGCAACCAGTTCGCGCAGCCAGTTGTAACTAATGTTCATAAGCCAGTAAGCAGGAGCGATAGGCAGTCGTCGCAGTTCAGGGTGCAACTGGCCGCCGCCTGATCGCCCGCCGCTTGATTCGCGTCAATCGAACTGCTCTAAAAACCGCACGTCGTTCTCGAAGAGGAGACGTATGTCGTCGAGTTCGTAGAGCAGGATGCACATACGGTCTATGCCGAAGCCGAAGGCGAAGCCGGAGAACTCTTCGGAGTCAATGCCGACGGCGCGTAGCACGTGTGGATGTACCATGCCTGAACCGCCCAACTCGATCCAGCCGGAGTGCTTGCAGAGCGGACAGCCCGCGCCGCCGCACTTGAAGCAGGAGAAATCGAACTCGGCGCTCGGTTCGGTAAATGGAAAATAGGAGGGCCGGAAGCGCGTGCGTGTTTCCGGCCCGAACACGCGGCGCAGGAACTCCGTGACCGTGCCCTTCAAGTGCGCCATAGAGATGCCGCGATCCACGAGCAGCCCTTCGATCTGGAAGAACATCGGGTTGTGCGTCGCGTCCGGCGTGTCGCGGCGAAAGACGCGGCCGGGCGCGACGACGCGCAGCGGCGGGCGGCGACGCTGCATCGCGTGAATCTGCACGGTCGAAGTCTGCGAGCGGAGCGCGAAGCCTTCGGTCGTGTAGAACGTGTCCTGCACGGAGCGCGCCGGGTGCGTGGACGGAATGTTCAGCGCCTCGAAGTTGTAGAAGTCGTTTTCGATCTCCGGCCCGTCTTCGACCGCGTAGCCCATCGAGACGAACACGTCTTCGAGTCGCTGCCGCACAAGATTGATCGGGTGCATGCGCCCGCGCCGCACGCGCCGGCCCGGCCGCGTCACGTCCAAACGCTCGCGCTCCACGCGCAAACGCGCCGCGTACTCTTCGAGCGCCGCCTCGACCGCCGCCACCTCCGCCGCGATGTGCGCTTCGATCTGCTGCACCTGCTGGGCAAAGGCCGCGCGTTCTTCCGCTGCGACCCGCCCGATCATCTTTTTGAGCGCGGCCAGTTGACTCTTCTTGCCCGTGTGCCGCGTGCGCAGGTCGCTTAACTCGCGCAACGCCGCCTCGGCCGCGCCGAGTGGCAACCCGTCGAAGCCCGCGCCACGAAAACGCGCGAAGCGTCCGAACTCTTGCTCGAACGCTTCGCGGACTGCGCTAACTTGTTCCATCAATCCAATGTCCAAAGGCTAAGGGCCAAAGCTGTTGCCCAAAGTCCGATGCTGCTTTTAAGCCCGGACGCTGGCATACAGCTTTGGACTTCGGTTTTACGCGGCCGCCGGTTGTGCGCTGCCGAGCGCGTTCTTCGCCTGCCCGGCCAGATCGGCGAAGGCATCGGGCGCGTTGACGGCCAAATCGGCCAGCACTTTGCGGTCTAGCTCGATGCCGGCGGTTTTCAGGCCGTGCATGAACTGTGAATAGTTCAAGCCGTTGAGCCGGGCCGCCGCGCCGATGCGCACGATCCAGAGCGAGCGGAAGTCGCGTTTCTTGAGCTTGCGCCCCGTGTAGGCGAAGTTCAACCCGCGCTCGACCGACTCTTTGGCCGAGCGATAGAGCTTCGACTTCGTGCCGCGATAGCCCTTCGCTAACTTTAGAATTTTCTTGCGCCGTTCTGTGCGCTTATTACCACGTTTTGCCCGAGGCATAACGATCTCCTCCTCTCAAAAATGCGGGACGCGGAAAATGACGAACGATGAATGAAACCCTGTGCAGCAATTACTGCATCACGCCGCCTTCATCCTGCCAATCAATGCTTAGCTGCGCCCGTAGGGCAGCATGTTCTTCACGCGCTCCATGTCCGACTCCGACACGAGCGTGTCTATGTCGAGATTGCGCTTCCGTTTGTGCGTCTTTTTCGTCAGGATGTGGCGCGCGTGCGAATGCCCGCGCTTGACCTTGCCGTTCGCGGTCGTGCGGAAACGCTTCGCCGCGCCCTTGTGCGTTTTCAGTTTAGGCATAATGACTCCTTAAAAGAGAGTGCCGAGTGCCGAGCAAGGACGAGTCTTTAACTCGTCACTTCGCACCCGGCCCTCGTCACTGATTTAATCCCTGCGGCGTCTGCCCGTTGGGCTGTGGCCCGCCGTCGGGTTTCGGTGGCGCGCCGCCGCCGCCCTTGTGTTTCTTCGGGGCGAAGATCAGGAACATCTGATTGCCCTCCATGCGTGGGCGCGCTTCGACCTCGCCCAGATCGGTCAGGTCTCGTTCCAGCCGGCCGAGCAGTTGCGCGCCTAGCTCGCGGTGCGTGATCTCGCGCCCACGGAAGAAGATCGTGGCTTTCACCTTGTCGCCTTCAGTCAACCAGTCGCGCGCGTGCTTCATCTTGAAGTTATAGTCGTGATCATCCGTGCCGGGGCGAAACTTCACTTCCTTAACGGTGATCGTGACCTGCTTCTTCTTCGCCTCTTTCTGCTTCTTGCTGTTCTCGTACTGGAACTTGCCGTAGTCGATGATGCGGCAGACGGGCGGCTGCGCCGTCGGCGCGACCTCGACCAGATCAAGCCCACGCTCGCGCGCCAGTTGCACGGCGGCGCGTGTCTGCATGATGCCGAGTTGTTCGCCGTCGTCGGCGATGACGCGCACTTCGGGCACGCGGATGCGGTCGTTGATGCGCGCGGCCGGTTGCCGGCGTGTGTCAGGGCGCGGCCCGCGCCCGCGAAAACTTGGTGAGATTGCTACACCTCCGTTGTTGTTGAACTGTCGGCTAAATGTTTCTGTTCCGCAGCGAACTTTTGAGCCGACTGCCCAAGTTTCATCTCTTCAATCCCGCCGACGCTCTCTAACGCGCGAGATTCGACTAGCCTGCGTGCGCCCCGCTTGAAATCCGCAACCGTCATCGTGCCCAGGTCGCCATGCGTGCGTTCACGCACGGCCACCGTGCCCTCTTCAGCTTCGCGGTCGCCGAGGACGAGCATAAACGGAACTTTCTGCAACTGCGCGGCCCGTATCTTTGCGCCGATCTTCTCGCTCCGCACGTTCACGTCCGCGCGCAAGCCCGCCGCGCGCAACTCGGCCGCCACTTTTTCCGCGTACTCGTTGATCCGATCCGTGATCGGCAGCACGGCGACCTGTACGGGCGCAAGCCACAGCGGAAACGCGCCCGCGTAATGCTCGATCAAAACGCCGAAGAAGCGTTCGATTGAGCCGAACAGCGCGCGATGCACCATCACGGGCCGGTGCGGCTTGTTATCTTCACCGATGTATTCAAGCGCGAAGCGTTCCGGCAGATTGAAGTCGTATTGCACTGTGCCAAGCTGCCACAGCCGGCCGATGGCGTCCTCGATCTTAATGTCAATCTTGGGGCCGTAGAACGCGGCCTCGCCTTCAATCCGTTCATAAACGACGCCGCGCGCATTCAGCGCCGCGACGAGCGTGGCTTCCGCCTCCGTCCATTTCTCTTCTGCGCCGAGATAGTTCTTGTTCGTCTCGCCACCCTTAACCGACAGTTCAAACTTGACCTTAGCGAAGCCGAACGTCTGCAAAACCTGAACGACGAAATCAACGCAATCGCTGATCTCTTGGCCCACCTGTTCGGGCGTGCAGAACAGGTGCGCGTCGTCCACCGTGAACCCGCGCACGCGCATCAGCCCGTGCAGCGTGCCTGATAATTCGGCGCGATAGACCGTGCCCATCTCGCCGTAACGCTGCGGCAGATCACGATAGCTGCGCTGCTGCGATTTGTAGATGCCGATGTGAAACGGGCAGTTCATCGGCTTCAGACGAAATTCCGCCTCTTCAAGCTTCGTCGGCGCAAACATCGAGTCGCCATAGCTCTGCTCGTGCCCGCTCAACTGCCACAACTCGCGCCGCGCGATGTGCGGCGTATAGACGAGACTGTAGTTGCGCTTGAACAGTTCTTCGTACAGGTAGTCTTCCATCTGCTTCCGAATGATCGCGCCCTTCGGATGCCAGAAGATCAGCCCCTGCCCGTACTGCTCCTGAATCGAGAACAGATCAAGCTCGCGCCCCAACCGCCGGTGGTCGCGCCGCTCGGCTTCGGCGCGCTGCTTGAGCCACGCGTCGAGTTCTTCAGGCGAGAAGAAAGCCGTGCCATAGATGCGCTGCATCTGCGGCTGCTCGGCGTCGCCCATCCAGTACGCGCCGGACAGCGACAAGAGCTTAAACGCCTTCAGCCGGTTCGTGTTCGGCACGTGCGGCCCCAGACAGAAGTCTATGAACGGCGAGCCGTCAATGTAATAGACGCTGACCGTCTCGCCGCCCTTGTCCGCGATCAACTGGCACTTCAACGGCTCGTCGCGCTCTTGGAAGAGACTGAGGGCCGCTTCTTTCGTAATCTCTTCGCGCCGATAACTGAGGTTACGCTTGGCGATGTCGCGCATGCGCTTCTCGATCACAGGCAGGTCTTCATCCGTCAGCGTGCGCGGCGCGATCACGTCGTAGAAATAACCATAGCGCGGGTCGTCTAAGAGCGCCGGCCCGATGCCGAGTTTTGTGCCGGGAAAGAGATCGAGGATGGCAGCGGCCAAGAGGTGCGCCGTCGAGTGGCGCAAGACTTCCAGCCCCGCGCGCGTCTCCGGCAGCACAGGTTCGATCTCGACCGCCGCGCCGCTACCATTTGCGCCGACGGCTTCGAGCGAGCGCGCGAGGTCAACTTCGTGCCCGTTGACGCGTGCGGCGAGCGCACGCTTGGCCGCATCGCGGTCAAGCTGCTTCAGTGCGTCGCCGACCGTCGCCGCCGCCGGCACTTGCGCCGCCTGTCCGTCTTTCAGTTGTACGTTTACTTCACTCATCGCTGTTATCTCCGTTCGGCTCGGTCAAGAGAGCATGAACGCGTGCGGCCTGAAGCGCACGGGTCAAGCCCCACTCTCACAACGAGCGGCGCGGACGGAGACGGCGTCAACCGGATGCTGAATTTTCGTGTTCGTCTGCGGGGACGAACAAATTAAGATCGGATTCGACAGAAGCGCCTTCGCCGCGCCCGCGCTGGTTGGCGGGTCGTCGTGACTAAAATCGAAACGTAGTTCGAGTTCGCGTCATCTGTTAACTCGTCCGGCAAAGGTCTTCCGGAGCTCGCTGTCGAAACATTGAATGGTAGGCACGCGCGGATTTGAACCGCGGACCCCTACCGTGTCAAATCACGAACTGGAATGTTACCAAGATACACCCAATAAACGCAAGTAACAGTGAATAAAGGGCGTAAATGGATTTGCTCCACTTCGACTGGCACCCGTTAATATACAGCCATATGGAGATTTATGTAGTAGTTATGGCACAAATCACGGCACGGCCCGTGTTGAAGCCGCCTAGCATTTTCTAGCATCATTCAATTAAAGGTTTCAAAATCTCTTGAATGTCTTCATCAATTTCCGGTCTTAGCTGTACCAATATTTCGACGCTAATGACATCGATGTTCCTAGCTTTGCACATACGACATAGAGTCTCCATTACCCTTTCAACCCCCCTGAAATTGTCAGGCCAAGAGTGCTGGTCTCTCAGGTGCTCAACTACCCTCAGATCAATACCCATTCGATGTTTTTCTTCTACTAACCCTCTAATTGCTTCTTCAACATCAGGACGGCTTTCTGATAAAGGTCGCAATCTAAATATCCAATCGTTTATCCTATAGAAGAAATCCCTTTTAAGTTTCCGTTGTAACTCCTCAACTGGCGTACTTGAAGTTGAAATAATGCGCATTTGAATGCCATCGCGGCCAAACTCGGCTAAGCAATACTCCTGCATTTCAAGCGGCATTGCGTATACTTCATCTAGAAGAAACGAAGTGGGCTCCTCCGTGGCAGCAGCAAGAGCTTTTTCCAAGTCCTGCTTAGGATTAGCAGAATTTACCAACATAAGATTCTTGTAGCGGCTGTTTTTAGCAATTCTGTGTGCGAGATATGTTTTCGAGGTACCTGATTCGCCCACCACAAGGATAGATTTTTTTGAATCAATAACATTGGAGCCTATAAGCTCGCGGGCAATCCGCTTTCGAAGAGAAGGCCCCTTGACGCTTTTGAGGTCGATAATTTTCAGATCGGTTTCGAGTTTTACTATAAATTCTTCAACGGCTGCGTTATTTTGATAACTCTGTCGTATATCATCGATGAAGCTAATTACATCATCAATATTGTTGATGACTAGATCACGGAACGACGGTAATAATTGTTCATATTCCCATTCTTTAATTTCAATACCTTGGTCCAAGGCCGGCAG
Organism: Pyrinomonadaceae bacterium; assembly: GCA_036389375.1. Lineage (GTDB taxonomy): Bacteria > Acidobacteriota > Blastocatellia > Pyrinomonadales > Pyrinomonadaceae > QHXQ01. Next base: position 19,788 of record DASVQA010000017.1, read on the forward strand.
AGAAGCTTACAGGTAGGTCTAGGGTTCCTTAAATCAAGAGCTATTAACTTCTTGATTGACACAAATTTTTGCGGGTAGTCTTTAAAGAATAAAGTATTGCTGATAGGTTTTGCCAGTGCCTTTCTTATGCTTTCAGGTTTTTGAGAGTAATCATCAGGAAGATGGGTAATGATTAACTCTATAAACCTTCTCAATTCCTTGTACTCTTCGAGCGTGCTATCTTCAATGTAAGTTAAGCGGGCAATAATATGATCTAAAATATCTACTACGAACTCACCCCAATCACTCAACTGAGTCTGAATGTATGCAGAGTGTGCTTCAATCGGAATGTGTTTCAACGTATCTATAATCTTTGATGCATTCATTAGTGGTCAGCCTCCCAAGTGAGTTTGGTGGCTTTTTGCGATGCAACAGAACGTGAAGGGGAATAATGTATTAAGTTCGCATCTTGTTCATACTGAGCATAGATAGTGCGACTTTCCCCGTCGAAACAGAGGGGACAATCCCATTCACGGTATGCTGGTATAGCTAGATGAAACAAGCAGTAGTAATTTGATCCTAAGATAGCTTGTATATTCTGGCGATCCGTGCCGAACAGCCTGTCTAAAAATACTAGGTACTTTAAATTTTTAGGCTTGTATGCACTGATTGCAAAATGTAACCCAAGCAATGTGCTCCCCGTATTAGCACCATCATCTACAATTAGTAATGAAGAATTCTTTAGTGATTTTCCTATTAAATCAGGAACAATAAACACGTTTTTTTCATGCTCCTTAGAACAAGGAATTACTTCTGGAGTGTTACCAAAATGATGCTGTATATAATTCTGTATTGCGTGTGCCATCAAAAGGGCGCCTTCGTTCTTAGGTATCAATATAGCGTCAAAATTTGGACCTACTGCTGATAATGCAGCAGCAGCGAGTTCTCTTGATACAGCGGTATCTCTTAGGACCTTTCGTGTCTCTATAAATAGCGTAAAGTGTGTGCCGTTATAGATTGGATGACTATCTTTACTCTCCAGTATCGCGTTCTTCTCTCTTAGTAGGTTCCAGAAGCTACCGGCCTCAAGAAGCCCTTTAGGTGCTTTAATTCGAGGTGTAGTTTTATATGGCAAACAACTAAAAGGATCTAAAAAGTGTAAATCCTCACCCCTCTTACATTGAGGACACTTACTCTCAGAATACAATTTAAGATCTAGCTCAATTGATGATTGAACATCGTCCTTCTCTCCATTGCCATGAGCATCGACAATAGACATTGCACCAACGATAATGCCCTTGTTGGTTAGAACTTGCCTTCTGATATGATTAAAAGATGAGCCGGTACTGTATATATCTGTAAGTATAAACACCTTATCGTTTGGGTTTATTGATTCTCCATACCGCGGGCGAGGAATAGGATAGCCAAACGTGTTAAGGACTTTTTGATCCAGCTCTTTTCTAAATCTTTCTCCTAACATAAAAGAGAACAAGGACGAGATAATGATGACATTAGGCGACGACGCCCACACTTGTCTGGCCACTTGAGCGAAGAGGCGATCAGCTAAAGACGAGTTTCGTGATATATGAGATGTTAAAACGCATTTATTAATATGATAGCCGGAGGGGAGTGAGAAATGCCCGCTAAACACAAGGCCATTATCAATAAAAGCTTTTGATATGATTTCCCTTTCACTTTGGACTATTAAACCAAGCATTCGATTAATATTGAACCTACATTGCAACAGGTCTTGTTTGTAGTTATAGGTAAATTGCGAAGGATTAGCATCTACAATAGATCTCAAGTGTTCAACTTGAGAGTTTGATAAGCCTACAAGCTCTTGTAGTAAATCTGTTGAGATGAATTTGTTCCGCACAAGCACATTCAATGCGTCTTCAACTATGCCGCCTGGTAATCCAAGCCACTTCCAATGCCCCGACGTTAATATGAATGGAACTATAGTTGAGGGCAGCGGTAGAGATGATGAAAGCAATGGCTGTTGGAGTGATGTATAGAATTCTTCACTAGCATTGAAGAAGATGTGACTACCATCCTTTAGACCAATCTCATTAATTAACTCTAGAATTTCTTCCGCAATTGTCAGTTTAGGAATTGCGTTAACATCAAAGAGATCAAATAACAGGATCTCGTTCTGTGATTTATTTCTGATACTTTCGATAATTTTTCTTTTAAATAATATAAACACCTTCTCAGACAGCATTCCCATTCTGCCTGAAACGAATAATTTACCAAGGTCAATTCTTTTGGCCTTCTTAATCACTTCAACTCACTCTCTCGACTAAGAATATATTCAACGTTCATGGAACGATCCGCTATAGGTAGCATCACCCGTATTTGAGTGCCTGGAAAGTAAAGCAGGTCATCCCTTTCGTCTACTTTTTGAGCCGCAGGTGAGTAAATTAAGCGCGCCCGCCCGGTTCTTATCAAAAACAAACCATTCCAAGCCTGAACATGGTTCTTTAATTTATATAAGCCATAGCCTTTACCCTCCTTAACTGCTGAGGAGGTGGTTTTCTCTCCAGAAAGAGTAAATCTAAGTGCAGCTAAATCGGTGATTTCAGCAGGTAGGGGTTCTCTTATGTTTTTACGTTCATGGATGTGC
>DASVQA010000018.1:0-6638 GCA_036389375.1 Pyrinomonadaceae bacterium
TCACTCCTCAGCCCGCACCCCTGTGCTGTTAGGGCAGCGCCTCGACGTTGACGAAGAAGCGGAAGGTGCCGCCGCCGTTCACGCCTAAGAGGAACTGCACGTTGACGGTCGCCCCCGCCGAGAGCGGCGTGGACATGGTGATCGTACCAACCGTCATGCTTGAGTTGAAGCCACCGCCCATAGGTTGCGCGGGTGGCGTCTCGATGGTCGTGCCTTCAAGCGGAACCATCGTGTTGTTGGACATGCGTACCATGACCTCCGGCGGCGAGTCGAGCGCACGCAGGTCTGTGTCGCCCGCAGCCCGATGGTTGAGCGTGGTGATGTCCACGATGCGGAAGCGCAGCCGACGGATCGCCTGATTCGTCGTGTTCTTGAACTTGCGCCGGATGGAGAGCGTGCCGTTGGCCTTGTTCGGGCCCACGTCGTTCACGTCGCGGACGCGCGCGCAGGCGCTCGTCGGATCGGTTGAGCCGCCCGTGCAGCTTGGGTCAACGGCGCTGGCTTTGACGCGCGCGTTGCGCTGAATGGGGCTGAAGCGGTTTTCCGGCCCCGGCGCACCGAGCGCAGACTGCGCTGCGCCGAACAGCGCGCCCGTCGTCGAGACGAAGACGAAGTCCGTCGCGTTGTCGTTCGTGTCGCGCGGCAGACCCGTCAACTCCATGCGGCGCACGAAGCTGTACTCGCCATCGTTCGCGCCCGGCGCGGGCAGACCAGCGCCCTCCTTAAAGAGCGTGCTGCCTTCGGTGGTGAAGCCGACCGCGTCTATGCGGTTGGTCGAACCGATGTTGGCGAGGCTGGCGGTCGTAAAGAGCGCGAGGCCGACGCCATCAGGAATATCGGTCGTGTAAGTTGCATCGGGCGTGGCGGTCGTTTCGTTCGCGCCGTTGATGCCGCCGGGATACGAGCCGAGGCTGTAGCCGCCGGGGTTCGCCCCGTTGGCGAGCAGGTAGTGGCCGCGCGCAGGGATGTTCGTGCCGTCGCTGATGGTGGCGATGGTCTGCGGCGTGCCGCCGATGTCGGCGACGATTGACCAACCGCCCGACGAGTCGCCGCTGCTGACCTGAATCGGCGCGTCCGTGTTGTTGTACAACTCGATGAACTCGTCGGCCGACCCTTGCGCGCCGCGCGTGCGGAACTCGCTGATGAGCACGTCGCCGGGCGCGAACGGATTGAGCGGCGGGCACGAGGCCGGATCGAGGTTGTTGACCACCATGTTGTCAATGAACCAACCGGCGTTGCAGGCCGGCACACTCAAGGCGTCCGAGGTCATACGGAAGCGTATGAAGACGGGCGAACCGCTCGGGTTGTGCGCGCCGCCGAGGGCGAAGGCTTCGAGCGGGATGCGGACGTGATGCAACGGCTTCGTGCCCGTGTAGGCGCGGCGGCCGAACGGGACGATAGAGCCGGCTATGTCGGCGTCCAAGTTGCCGTTGTACGCGCCTTCGACCATGTAGTTGCCGAGGTCGAAGGTTGTCACGCCGTCCGGATACGGCTGATGGTCGCCGGCTGTGAACGGCGCACCGACCCTGATCTCCACCAGCCCTCCGTCGAAGCCGGCTTCAGTCACGAAGAGTTGATCCCATTCCATGACGGAAGTCGGTTGCAGCGAGAGCGGCCCGATCTGCGTGTCGAAGTCGCTCTGCCCGCCGCCGGTCGAGCCGCACTGTGCGGCCGGTTCACCCGGATTGAAGTCGGGCGCATACATCGTGGCGCTCGTCAGGTTGGTGTTGATCTGCACGCCGGTGACGCGTTGGAAGTTCGGCGTCTGGCCTTGCGGGTCGTTACCCGACTCGGTGAGCGGCGGCACGAAGCGCGTGTCGGCGGTCGCCGTCTCGAAGTTCTCGAACGGGAAGGGCGGCGTGGCGGTGACGCCGGGCGCGCTCGGTGCGCCGGGCTTGGCCTTGCGGTTGCCGGTATCGTTCGTGTCGAGTTTACCGTTGTTTAGATCGTGCGCCTGCACGATGTAGTAATAGACGTGGTTGAGTTTCAACCCCTGCCCGTTGTTGTCGTCAACGTAGGCGAGCGCGCGCAGGTTCTGCGCGATGCGATTGGCGGCCGAGGGCGTGAAGGTCGGCTCGTTGTTGTTGTTGCCGGCATTCACGCGCGGATCGGACGGCTCGCTGACCTGATCGACGCGGTACACGTCATAGACGATGTCGGCGCTCGGGTTGAGCGAGATGGCAGTGTTCCAGCTTACGATCAAGCGGTTGCAGGCGAGCGGGTCGAGCACCTGATCGACGCCGAGGAAGACGGGCGGCGGCGTGATGGGCGTGCCGTTTGTGATGGTGATGCTCTGCGTCGTCGCGGTCGAGACGCAGTTCTCTTCCGCGTCGCGCGTGGCGCGCACCTGATAGTAGAAGGTCTGCCCGACGTTGAGTAGTTGCCCGCCGTTGTCGTCGGTGTAGGTGGTCTGGGTCGCGGGAATGTCCGCGATGGTGGTGAAAGGGCCGGCGGGATTGCTCGCGCGCGAAATGAGATAGCGCGCCGCGCCCGCGACGGGCGTGCCGCCGTTGATGATGATCTCGACGCGGTTGGGCGACGTGACAGGATTGGCGAGCGTGAAGGCCGGCGCAGGCAGCGGCCCTAGCTGCTCGCACTGCGTCACGCCCGCTGGCACGGTGAAGTCTTCGACGACGGTCGGGCCGGTCGCGCCTTCGGGTGCGCCGCCGTTTGATTGTGCGTTTTGCCCAACGCCGTGACTGGCGAAGGCCCGCCAGATGATGGCGCGATTCTCGCCGCCCGTCAGTTCCTTGTCCGCCGCTAAGATCGAATCGCGGGAATCAACAAACGAGGGGTTGCAGGGCGACAGTTGCATGCCGCGCATGACAAGCGTATCGGAGAGCAGCGCGCCGTTGCGCACGGCCGTTGCGAGCGGCCCGTTGCGATTGCCCTCCTGCGTGAGCAGCACGGGACGGACGATGTGGTTGGCGGCGCTGATGGTCGGCGTCGTGCCGTTCGTGTCGCCGAATGAAGCGCGGTAGTTGATCGGGTGCTCCGTGTCTACGGACTGCACCTGCCGGTAGCCGATGAAGAAGTTCGCGCCCGCGCCGAGCCGGCGGTTGCCGTCGAAGAAGACGCCGTTCGGGTCTTTCATGATGAGCAACTCGCGCATGTCCCAAAGCGTCGCGGCCCAAAGTTCGCCGATGTCGTGTACCTCGAAAGGAATGCTGCCGGGGTCTGGATCGGGTGGCTGCTGATCGCGGCGCGTCAGCCCGTTGCCGTTGACCGATTGATAAGCCCAGCGATAGTTGGTGTAAGGCAGACGACGGATGCCGATGTCGAACTCGCCTGTGACGTACTCGCCTTCCGCGTCGTCGTCGGTCATCGAAGTGGCGATGTAGTCCGACCAGCCCTCGCCCTGTCCGCCCGGTTCGCCGACCAGCCCGTTGCCGACGCAGCCGATTGAGCCTTTGCCGACGGCGCGATTCGAGACGGCGTGAAAGTGTTCATGCCCGACCACGTCGAAATCTATGTCGCCGTCGCCGCGCCGGAACGCTTTCTCCGTGAAGAGGTACATCTGCATGCGCGGCTTAGTGCCGTCGTCTTCGGGCGACATGTTGGCGTTGTCCGTGCCTGAGCCGTCCTGCACCTGCGCGGTGACGCCGTCTTTACCCATGCCGCCGCGCCCGAAGTTGTCCTGCTGCATGTTGAACAGCGCCTCGGTGAAGCCGATGCTGTAGAGGTAATCGTGCATCAGGTTGTTGTAGTAAAAGAGCGTGACGGTATCCGGGTACACGTCCGGGTTTGAAGACGCCGGATAGTCCACGGTTGAGCAACCGCCGACGGGCGGGCAGGGCACGGGCGGGCCGCCGGGGCCTGCGCCGACGGCATCGACGCCGCCGTACTCGTAGCCATTGATGAAGATGAAGCGGCTGGCGGTGAACTGCCGGCTGGGATCGTAGCCGCGTACGCCTTTAGTGGTGTCGTCGTCATTGGCGCGGTCGTCGGCGACCGAGACGTTGTTGCCTTCGGTGTAGTTCGACTCGAAGACGGACGAGAGCGTGCGCCCATCGGACAAGGGCGTTGCGCCGGGCACGGGCGTCAATACGGCCGAGAAGGGTTGATTGCCGTCGCCGGTGGGCGAGTTGTCGTGGTCGTTGCGCGCACGCGCTTCGGCGTCCATGTTGTAGCCGTAGTCTTTAGTCGTGGCGCGGTTGTCATCTTCGTTTGTGATCTCCGTGCCGCCGCCGCCGGTGGGCAGATAGAACCAGCCGAAGGGCGAGGCGAGCGACGGATGTTGCGCGTCGGGGAAGCCGCGCAGCAGTTGCGCGAAGGGCGTGTTATAGACGATTGAGAAGAGGGGCGTGCCCACTTCGGCGTAAGGGTTCTCGGTGCGCGCGCGGACGAGGCTGCGCTTGAAGCCGCGCCCGTTGTTGCGATCCGTCACGCTGTCGTCCTCTTGATAAGCGGGCGGCGTGCCGCGTGCGGGCGAGCGCCCGTAGCCCGTGCCCGTGACGCCGGTGGTTGAAGTGCAGTTCGTGCCGGGTGGGTTGCCGGTGCAGGTGCGCCGACCTGAAAGCGCCGTCGGCTCTGCGTCGAAGACCATGCCGCGCGCCGTGCCCGCCGCGTTGAGCGACTCGACGTAGGTCTGCACGTCGGGGCGGAACATGCCGCGCCGGCTCGTCAGCGTGCCGCCGCCCGGATCGCCAAAGGTCGGGGCGAAGCCATTAAGCTTTGTGCTCTTGCGCCCCTGCTTGGCGGTCTGCGTGGTCGTCAGCGTAAAGCGGTGCAGCACTTCGCCCGTCTGCGCGTCCACGATTACTTCCCACACGTCGTTGTTGAACTGCGGCGTGACGAGGCGAAACTTGTAGGCCGCGCGCCCCGTGTCGCCGAGCGGGAAGATCGTGCGCGTCACAACTATCTCGTCGGTGAAAGTGCCGCCGCCCGCGAAGCGTTCGCCCTTAACGTAGCGCGGCGCGACCGCGCCGAAGCTCGTGCGCACGCGCTCTGTGCCCAGAGGTTTCGGCGTGTAGTCGAGTCCCATCTCGCGCGCCGCATAGACGATGGCATCGCCGGGGGTGAGCGTGACGTTGTTGGTGATCTTCAGTTGCGGATAGTTGTCGTCGCCCGCGAACATGATCTGCCCTTCGCGGTTGACGTTCACCAGCACGTCGCCCTTGTAATACTCGATGCCGTTCTGCTCCTGCGCATAGACGATGACGGTCGTGCCCGTGTCCGGCAGATAGGAACGACTCTTGACCTGCAAATTCTTCAGGTCGTTATCGTCGAACCGGAAGATGCCTTTCCAGCGTGTGAGGAAATCGCGCGCAATCGCGTCGGCATCGTCGTTGCGCGGCGCGCTCAGGTAGCCTTTGTAGCTGAAGATGGCGCGCGGCGTGCCCGTCAGCCCGTTGTAGCGCACGACGAGCGGCACGCGGGCCGCCGATTGCAGCGCGCTCAGGGTCTTCGTCTGCCCGGCGGTGGCGGTCTTGAGCGCCGCCACACGCTGCGCGCCCGCCGTGCCGCTACGCACGTCCTTCTGCGACGGCCGGTTGGCGTTGGCGACGTGGCCGAGCGCACCTTCGGGGCGCACCGTCTGCGGCGTCCGCACGGCTTCGACTTTCGAGCCGAAACGATTGGGCATGACGACGGCGCACAGCAATAGACACAGCAACGTCATCAGGGCAACCCTACGCTTGTTCATCACTTGTTTCCTCCAGAACCGTAAAAGGTATTCGCGTGCAAGGTGACACCGCTTGGGCCGCGCGCGAAGAACTTGCGGCGCGGGGCTTGTTTCGACCGCTTGCGGGCCTTGGTTTAGCGTCTGCCCCGGCCGGGCGTCTAAGGCAGAGACTTTGAGCCAACGTGATGCACGAGACAGTAGTGCGCGCCGGTTGAGAAATACTTGAGCCGGGCGGGTAGCGCGGGCTACGTGTCAAATGATCTTTCGCTTGCTCTTTCGTTGCGAACAGATTGCGCGGCGTGACCGGACGCGCGGCGGCAAGGTCTCAAAGGGCCAGACCGGAACACGCACGCGATACATCGAAGCACGGCGGCAACCGACGGAAAACTTGCAGGGGGAATCGAAATCACGCGCACGGAGGTCGCTTCGGTCGGGTCAAAGCGGGGGCTTTCACCTCAGGGGCGCGGACACGATTGTCGGGATTTCAGACTTGTGCGCGCGAAATTAGCATCGCGCCGGAGCGCGTGTCAACAACGCGGACGTTTGCGCGGCGGAGTTAATCGGCGATGGTACGCCGGGCGTAGAGGACGAGCGTGACGCCGGGGCGCAAGGGGTATGTGCCGACCTGCCGGTATTGCTCGCCGAGCAGGGCGGCGGCTTCCGGCTGCTGGTTGGTGTTGGTGATGACGATGGCATCATCCGTCGGGGCGAGGCGGCCGAGATAGCCGACGTTCTTATAGTCGCGCAAGTACCAGGGCATCGGCCAATAGTCGGGCGAAGCGACGTTGATGTGCGTGTCGAAACCTGTGCCGGCGCGCGCAGCGAGTTCGTCAACCTGTCGGATCAGTTGCAGGTAGCCGCGCGTCGTGTGGGCGTAGACGTAAGGATAACTGTCGTCGTCGTAGTGTATGAAGTTGAGTTGATAAGTCTGGTAGAGCGCAACGGCGAGCGCGACGGCGATCAGGCCGAGCGCGAGCGGACGCACGCGGCGATATAGAAACTCGATGCCGTAGCC
>DASVQA010000019.1:0-5853 GCA_036389375.1 Pyrinomonadaceae bacterium
CCGCGCTCTTAGTCGTGCTCGCCTTCGTGGGCGTGTTGCCGCGTCTGCCCGCGAGCCTCTATAACCCCGTCCTCTACGGCGTGCTCTGGATCATCATCCTCTTTTGCGGGCTGGGCGCGATTGCCGTGCGCCGTGCGCGCTTCGCCCCCGTGCGGCTCGACGCGATTGCGGCCCTGCGCGGCACGTCGGGGCTGCTCGCCACCCTGCAACGCACGACCACGCTGGTCGCGCTGCTCGGCGGCACAATCGCCATGCTCGGCTACGCCTTGACGGTGCTCAGTTCCGACACGACGAACATGCGCAACGCGGCCGTGATCGCCATCGCCGTCCTCGTCTATTGTTATCCCCGCCGTGCCGCGTGGCAGCGCGTCGTCCGTGCCACACAACAGCCGGGCGGTCTGACCGACGTGCCGCCCGCGAAAGGAACACCCGCGTGAAGTTCTTAAACGGCCTCGCCGCCTTTGCCGCGCCGCTCGCGTGCGTCTTCGTCCTCAACGGCACGCTCACCGGCGGCGCGCGCGCGCAGACGCCGACGCCCACGCCGGCCAACACGCCCGCGCCCGTCGCAGCACCGGAGAAAAAGAGCGCCGCCGCCGTCGCGCCTGCGCCGCAAACCGCCGCACAGCCCGCGCCCGTTACGCGCGAACGACGCGCCCGCGCTTACGCAAAACTGCTCGAAGGGCAACGCTTCCTCTCCGGCGCGCGTAGCGCCGGCGGCATGACGAAGGAATCGGTCACACGCGCACAGGCCGTACTCAACGAAGCGGCCGAACTCGACCCGGTGCTCGCCGAAGCACACACCGCGCTCGCCGAGATCAACTTCTTCTTTCTCGACGACCTCGACGCGGCCGAGCGCGAAGCCAGCGCCGCTACGCGCATAGACCGCGACAACTTCGGCGGTCATCGCCTGCTCTCGCGCATCTACGCGCTCAAGGCCGGACTGGACGAAGCGAAACTGGACAGAGCCGTGGCCGAGCGCGCCATCGCGGAGTTGCGCGAGGTGGTGCGGCTCGACCCGAACGACCCGGAAGCGTTGGCGCTGCTCGGCGAGTTCTATCAACTGACCGGCAAATCCAGTGAAGCGATTGACGCCTTCACGCGCTGGGCCGCCGCGCCGCCCGCCGTAGATGTGCGCTTCTATCAGGTCATCACGCAGGGCAGCGATCTCTCGCAGGATGCGGCGGCCGCGCGTCTCGGCGAGGCGCTCCTGCGCGCCGGGCGCACGGCTGAAGCGGTCGGTGCGATCCGCCGCGCGCTCGCCGGTAGTCCTGACAATGCGCGCTATCTGGCACTGCTCGGTCAGGCGCTCGCCACGAGCGGCGGCGATGCCGGCGCGGCGGACGATCTCAAACGCATGATCGTCGCCAACCCGGCGAACGCGGCAGCCGTCAGTCTGCTCGCACACACGCAGGCGCGCGCGGGCCAAGTAGACGCCGCCGTCGCCACGTTGCGCGCCGGCATAGACAATCGCAAGACAGGCGAGCGTGAGCGCCGGCTGCTCGTGGACGATCTCGCCGAAGTGCTGACCGACGCGCTGCGTTATCAGGAAGCCATCCAAGCTTACGAGGACTTGCTCAAGGCGCGCGGCATCACGGACAAACTGCTCACCGCCGACAGCGACAAACAGACGGCCGCGCGCCTGTTGACGCGCATCATCGAGCTACAACGCCAGTCGGGGCACACGGACGATGCGCTCGCCACGGTTGAGCGCATGCGCCGCCTGCTCGGCCCCGATGACCCGCAGGCCGATTTTCAGACCGCGCTGCTGCTGCGCGAACAGGGCAAGCGGCGCGAGGCGCTCGACGCGATCCGCGCGGCGCGTTTGAAGTACCAGATGCCTGCGGTGCAGCAAGCCTTCCTCCAACTCGAAGCCTCGACGCTCGCGCAACTCGGTCGCCCGGACGAAGCGGCGGAACTCTTGCGCGGTCGCCTGACCGGCAAACCCGAAGAGGACTACGGCACATATCTCTCCATCGCCAGCATGTATTTGGAAGCCGGGCGCGGGAAGCAGGCTACGGAGGCGGCGCGCAAACTGTTAGAACTTGCGCCGGCCGATCAGCCTGAGTTGCAGACACAGGCGCTCGTCATGTTGTCGTCGGCGCAGGAACGCGCGGGCGACATGAAGGGCGCGGAAGAGACGCTGCGGCGCATCCTAGCCCGCGATCCGAACAACCCGACCACGCTCAATAACCTCGGCTACTTTCTGGCCGAACACAACGAACGGCTCGAAGAGGCGCTCGACATGACCAAGCGGGCCGTTAAAGCCGAGCCGACCAACGCCTCGTATCTCGACAGTCTCGGCTGGGTCTATTTCAAACTCGGACAACTCGACGAAGCCGAGCGTTATCTGAGCGACGCCGCCCGGCGCAACAAGCGCTCGCTCGCAGTCCAAGAGCATTTGGGCGACCTGCAACAACGACGCGGCAAAACGGAAGAGGCGCGCGCCGCCTGGCGCAAAGCCCTCTCGCTCGCCACCGAAGCCACAGACATGGCCCGCATCAAGGCGAAACTGGGCAGCGACACGCAGAAATGAAGTCGCCGCGCGCCCTAGTCTGACACCGATGCGCGGTCGCTACATTTGACCTCCTGTCCGGTTCTCGGCCCGTTGTAAATCGGCCGCGCTCGCTCCGGCAGGCACTTAAATCCAGCAGTTAAAAATGTTGTCGGCGGGACTGTTAAACCGGCTGCGATGCGCCTTGTCCGGTTTAGCTGCAACTGCGTAAAAATAACACATTGACGGGCCCCCGCCCGAAAGCTAGACTGCGATCAGTGAGACCGATGCGCCCCTTGCCTGCGGTCTGACCAGTTGCTTCCTCTCCAAGCATTAAATTAATAAGAGGAAACGGTTCCCCCGATGAATTACAATTCGTTCCCCCAGACCCCTGTTTGCCGGCGTACGCGCACCGCGCTCATCGTCTCCTGCCTGTTACTCGCCGGCGGTCTGTTCAGCAGCGCAAGCGGCCAAGCCAATCAATCGCGCCCCGTCGCGCGCCTGATCGCTTCGGCCAATCACGCCATCGCGCCCGTCCCCTCGCGCCCGCGCACGGTCAATAACGAACGCGCCAACGCGCATGCCAGCGCCGTCACGCCCACGCCCGCCATGGCCACGATGGACGAGCGCCGCGCCTTCGACTTGATCAACGCCGCACGCCGCGCGCACGGCTACGCGCCGCTCTCTTGGGACGCCGAAGCCGCGCGCATGGCCCGGCAACATTCCGACGACATGGCGCGGCAGAACTACTTAGCGCACGAAGGCCCGGACGGGCGCAGCCCGCTCATGCGTGCGCGCGCGCTCGGTCTCTCAGGCTGGGCCGCGCTCGCCGAAAACATCGCGTATAATCAGGGCTTCGACGATCCTTCGGGTTTCGCCGTGGAACGCTGGCTCAAGTCCGAAAAGCACCGCGACAACATCATGCGCGCCGGCTTCACGCACACAGGTCTTGGCGTCGCGCGCACGCCCGACGGACGCGTCTATTTCACGCAGGTCTTCATCGCGCGCTAACAGCCGTCGCTTAAAAACGCACTTGCAAAGCGGCTGAAACTCGCGCCGGGAAAGCGAGGTCAGCCGCTAAAATTTTGTCCGCCGAACGAGCCGTTGCCAGTTTCACTCTGCCCGCCTACGCCAAGATCAATCTCGGCTTGCGCGTGCTCGGTCGCCGCCCTGACGGCTACCACGAACTGCGCACCGTCTTTCAGACCATCACGCTCCACGACGATCTGACCTTCACCGCGCGCCCCGACACACGCATCGAACTCGCCTGCGCCGCGCCCGACATTCCGACCGACGACACAAATCTCGTCCAACGCGCCGCCGCCGCTCTGCGCGAACGCTACAACCTGCGCTCTGGCGCGCGGATCGAGTTAACAAAACGCATCCCCGCAGGCGGCGGCCTCGGCGGCGGCTCATCCGATGCCGCCGTCGCGCTCGTGGGGCTGGCGCACCTTTGGCAAATCAAAACCAACGCGCAGGAGCTGCACGAAATTGGGGCGCGACTCGGCGCAGACGTGCCCTTCTTTTTCAATGGCGGCACGGCGCTCGGCACAGGGCGCGGCACGGAGATCAGTGCGCTCGCCGACCACCCGAAAATGCATTTGATCGTGGTCACGCCGGGCGTCAAAATCTCGACTGCCGAAGCTTACAAAGCGCTGAGCGCGCCCGCCTTGACAAAGGCAGACAGCCCCGCTAATCTGCCTATTTCTCGCACGCAGGCGGATGCGGCCCGTGCGCTCTCAGTTGAACTGACAAACGATTTCGCGCCGGTTGTCTTCCGGCTTCAGCCGGAAATCGCCCGCGCCCACGCAGCACTCCTGAAGGTAGGCGCACGCGCAGCAGCGCTCTCCGGCAGCGGCGCAAGCGTCTTCGGCATCTTTGACAGCGAACGAACACGGGGAAGCGCACACACCGCGTTGCAGACCGAAGCGGGCTGGCAGGTTTTCGCCTGTACGACGCTCGCGCGGACTGCTTACCGGCAGGCGCTCGGCGCGTGCGCGGCCTTGCTGGCCTGAAGAGCCGCGCCCGGCGCGCGAGAGACTTTGGGGCGTAGCCAAGTGGTAAGGCACCGGTCTTTGGAACCGGCATTCGTAGGTTCGAATCCTTCCGCCCCAGCCAGATTATAAGAGGTTAGAGATCAGAGGTCAGAGGTTAGTTAAAACAGAATCCTGACCTCTGACCTCTAAGCTCTGACCTCTAACTTTTATGACGACGACTGGCGGCATCAAAGTTTTTTCGGGGAACGCGAACCGGGCATTGACCGAGGAGATTTGCAACTACCTGAGTTGCGATCCCGGCGCGGCGACGGCAGGGCGCTTCTCGGATGGTGAGTTCAACTTTCAGATCACCGAGAACGTGCGCGGCGCGGATGTCTTTATCGTGCAGCCGACCTGCCCGCCGACCGACGCGCACTTGATGGAGTTGCTCGTCATGCTCGATGCGTTCCGGCGTTCGTCGGCCGAGCGCGTCACGGCCGTGATTCCGTATTACGGCTATGCGCGCTCCGACAAGAAGGATCGCCCGCGCGTGCCGATTGCCGCCAAGCTGGTGTCGAACCTGATCGCAACGGCCGGCGCGGATCGCGTGCTGACGATGGACTTGCACGCGGCGCAGATTCAAGGCTTCTTTGACATTCCAGTGGATCACCTCTACGCCGCGCCTGCCTTCATCGGCTACTATCAGGCGAACCCCCTGCCGAAGTTGACGGTGGTAGCGCCCGATACCGGCGGCGCAGAACGCGCCCGCGCTTACGCGAAACGACTGGACGCCGAACTGGCGCTCTGCGATAAACGGCGCGAGAAGGCGAACGTGGCGGAAGTGATGAACGTGGTTGGCGATGTCGAAGGGCGCAACTGTCTAATCGTTGATGACATGTGCGACACGGGCGGATCGTTGACGAAAGTGGCGAAGGCGCTCAGGGAGGCGGGCGCAGAACGCATCCACGCGTGCTTTACGCACCCGGTTCTGTCCGGCACGGCCTGCGAGAAGTTGAACAAGTCGGACATCGAGCAAGCGGTGACGACCAACACGATCCCGCTCGAAGCGACCATGTGCGAGACAGGCAATATCAAGATTCTGAGCATCGCGCCGCTACTGGCGAAAGCGATCAAGTCGATCCACGAGGAGACCAGCGTCTCCTCGCTCTTCGTATGAAGAGAAGTAAATAGTAAGTTGTGAATCGTAAATAGGTTTCTCTATTCACGATTTACGATCCACGATTCACGAGGTATTTATGGCAGAGAGAAAAGAGATTACGGTGCGCGCCATCCGGCGCGAGGGGCGCGGCAAGAACGACGCAGGGCGCGTGCGCCGCGCGGGGCTTGTGCCGTTGACGATCTACGGCGGCGAAGGCGAGGCGGTCG
>DASVQA010000020.1:0-19836 GCA_036389375.1 Pyrinomonadaceae bacterium
AAAAACTTTTTCTGCGCCTGATCTCTGATCTCTCCTGCCGGAGGAGCTTATGAGCAAGCCAGCTAACGAGCCTGTGGTCGAGCGTCCGCTCACAAACGCGGACGTAACGCCTGCGCCGGCTGCCGCAGAGGT
This sequence comes from Pyrinomonadaceae bacterium, assembly GCA_036389375.1. Lineage (GTDB taxonomy): Bacteria > Acidobacteriota > Blastocatellia > Pyrinomonadales > Pyrinomonadaceae > QHXQ01. Next base: position 133 of record DASVQA010000020.1, read on the forward strand.
GACGCCGCAGACGAAGATCGGCGGCTTCAGTATTCCGACCGACACCTTGCGCGCCTACACGATGGTCTTCGCGCTCATCGTCATCTGGCTCTTTTTCCATTTTTCGACCGACCACATCTTTCTTGAGCCGCGCAACTTCTCGAACCTGATGCGGCAGACCTCCGTGACCGGCGTGCTCGCGGTCGGGATGTTGATGATCATCGTGACCGGCCAGATCGACCTGTCGGTCGGCTCATTAGTGGGTCTGGCGGGCGGCGCGGCCGCGATCATGCAGGGTCTCGCGCATGGTTGGGGGCTTGTGCCCGCGCTGGCTATCGGCATCGCCATCGCGTTCGCTATCGGCGCGGTGCAGGGCGCGCTGGTCGCTTATCTCAACATCCCGGCCTTCATCGTCACGCTCGGCGGTTTGCTCGCGTGGCGCGGCGTGATTCTAGGTTGGACGGGCGGCGAGACCGTGCCGATCAGGTTGCCCGCGTTCAAAGCCATCGGGCAGGACTACGTCGGCCCGCTAGTTGGCTGGGCACTGGCGGCGCTCGCGGTGGCGGCGATTGTGTGGCTGACGTTGAGCCGCAACCGCGCGCGGCAACGACATGGCTTGGGCGTGCCTGGCCTTGCGCCGACCGTTATACGTATCCTGCTGCCGGCGGCCGTTATCGTCTGGTTCATCTACATGATGAACTCTTACGAGATCGCGCCCGGTCGGTTCGCGGGCATCCCCGTGCCTGTGCTCATCCTGCTCGCCGTCGCACTCGGCGGCGCGTTCCTCACGCAGAACACGACCTTCGGCCGCTACCTCTACGCCATCGGCGGCAACCCCGACGCCGCGCGCCTCTCCGGCATCAGTATACGCAAACACCTGCTCGCCGTCTTTTGCCTGATGGGCGTGCTCGCCGGAGTTGCTTCCGTCATCTACACGGCGCGCGTCGGCAGTGCTTCGCCGGACGCGGGCGGGCTGCTTGAGTTGGACGCGATTGCGGCGTGCGTCATCGGCGGGACGAGTCTGATGGGCGGGCGTGGCACGGTCTTCGGCGCGATCATCGGCGCGCTCATCATGTCGAGCCTCGACAACGGCATGTCGCTAAAGAACGTCGCGCCCTACACGCAGAACATCATCAAGGGCGCGATCCTCGTCGCGGCGGTCGGCTTGGACATGGCCGGACGCAAACGCGGCTGAGACCTATCTGCGCCCTTTCTTTGTGGCTTTACGTGCGGTTATTGCGGACAAAAGATAAGCCTCACGCACAGCCGCGAAGAGAGGGACGCGAAGTTTGTGTTGAACTGGAAAACGGGCACGATGAATCTCTTGCGACTGTCGGGCGCATCGTTGTGGTGCGCTCTTTTTGTCTGTGTCGTGTGCGGCCCGTTGCGCGCGCAGTCCGGCGACAGGCTTGCGCCGGGTGCGCCGGGGCGCGACGCGCAATGGGCGAGCGCGGGCAAGGACGGCGTCGGCACGTCGAACACGCTGGACTCGAAGGTCTGGTTCACGCTGCGCGCGGGCGTGCTGACAGAGGTCTATTACCCGACCGTTGATGTGGCGAATGTGCAGGAGTTGCAGTTCGTCGTCGTCGCGCCCGGCGGCCGGGTTGAAACTGAAAGCGCCGACGCGACGCATCGCATCGAACTGCTCGACCCCCACGCGCTCACTTACCGGCAGACGAACACCGCGAAGAATGGCGCATGGACGATCACGAAGACTTACACGACCGACCCGGCCCGCAGCACACTGCTCATTGACGTGCAGTTTCGCGCACGGCGCAACGCACGCGCGCCTTACGCGCTCTACGTCTATTACGACCCTTCAATCAACAATAGCGGCCTGCACGACTCCGCTTGGACGAGCGGCGGGCTGCTGTTCGCCTCCGACGCGGGTAAAACGTCTGCGCTCGCGGCGAGCACGGGGTTTACTGCGACGACCAACGGCTATCTCGGCACGAGCGACGGGCTGACGCAATTACGCGCGCAGGGCCGGCTCGCAGATGAATACGCGCGGGCGGCGGACGGCAACGTTGTGCAGGTGGCCGCGCTCCGCCCCGGCCCGGCCTTCACGCTCGCGCTCGCGTTCGGCAAGGATGAATTTGAGGCGGGCAAGCATGCGCGCGCGTCTCTGGCGCAAGGCTTTGCGCGTTGTCGCGGCGAGTATGAACGGGGCTGGCACGATTACGTGGGCACGCTGCGGCGCGGCGCACCAAAGTATCAGGCGCAGTTCGACGTGGCGGCGATGACCTTGCGGGCGCACGAAGATAAGACTTATCGCGGCGCGCAGATCGCTTCGCTCTCCGTGCCGTGGGGCGGCGGCGCGAACGCGAACGAGCCGAACGTCGGCGGTTATCATCTGGTCTGGTCGCGCGATCTCTATCAGGTGGCGACGGCGCTCTACGCTTTGGGCGACAAGGCGGGCGCGGATCGCGCGCTCGATTATCTGTTCCGCGTGCAGCAGAAACCGGACGGCAGTTTTCCGCAGAACTCATGGCTCGACGGTCGCCCTTTCTGGGGCAGTTTGCAGTTGGACGAGGTTGCCTTCCCGCTCATCCTCGCCTACACGCTCGGTCGCACAGACAACGAGACATGGACGAAGCACGTCAAGCCCGCCGCCGACTTCTTAGTTAAGACGGGCCCGCGCACGCCGCAGGAACGCTGGGAAGAGAAGCCCGGCTATTCGCCTTCGACCATCGCGGCCGAGATCGCCGGTCTCGTCTGTGCCGCCGAGATCGCGCGCCGCAACGACGCACAAGCCGCCGCCGCCATCTACCTCGCCACCGCCGACGATTGGCAGCGCAACGTCGAACGCTGGACGGCGACCTCGACCGGCAAACACGGCGACGGCAATTACTATCTGCGCCTGAGCGAGAACGACGACCCCGACGACGGGCAAGTCATGAACGCCGGCAACGGCGGCGGCGACTATGACGAGCGCGATTATGTTGACGCTGGCTTTCTTGAGTTGGTGCGGCTCGGCATCAAGCCGCCCGACGATCCGTTGATCGCCAAATCGGTCGCGGTTATAGACCAAGTGATCAAGGTCGAGACGCCCAATGGCCCGCTCTGGTATCGCTACAACCACGACGGCTACGGCGAGATGGACGACGGCCGGCCCTGGAACTTCGACGGCAGATACACCGGCAAGGGTCGGCTCTGGGCCTTGCTCGCGGGTGAGCGCGGCGAGTACGAACTAGCGCGCGGCGCACGTGCGGCTGCCGCCCGGCGGCTCGACCACATGCTCGGCTTCGCCAACGAAGGCTTGATGCTGCCCGAACAGGTTTGGGATATGTCCGGTGGCCCGTTCCGCATCGGTGAAGGCACAGGCTCCGCGACGCCGCTCGCGTGGACGATGGGCCAGTTCATCCGGCTCGCCGTCAACCTGGAAGCCGGGCGCAACCTTGAGACGCCTGACATCGTCGCCGCCCGCTACGTCAAACAAGCGCCGCCGCGCAATGCCGGTGCGTTCAATGCCGCGCTGCCCGACGCAGACCTGCTGCGCCATTTGAACGCAGGCGTGAGCCTGAGTTCTGTCGGGCGGGTCGCGCCGGACACGCGCGTCTTCGCGCTCATCGGCGACGAGGCGCGCGAGTTGCCCCGCGCTGGCCCGGAGACAGTGCGTCTGGACGTGAACGTGCCGGCCGGCGAATCCGTGCTCGTCATCGCCACCGTCAAAGCTGACGGCGCAACCGGCCTCACGCGACTCGCCCTGCGCGGGCTGACAGCGGACGAGCAGCGCGCTTATGAAAAGCAGACCGCGCCGTCGCCCGCAGAGATCGAGCAACTTAAGGAGAGCAAGCAAGGCCCGCTGGTCAACGATGAGGCGGTCACGTTCACCTATCGCGGCGCGGCGCAGAGCGTCGAAGTGGTCGGCGATTTTACGGGTTGGTCGCCGGCCGGGTTGTACCTGCGCGCGCTGCCCGGCACGAACGTCAAATACCTGACCCGCAAGTTCACACGCGCCGCGCGCGTCGAATACAAACTCATCGCCGACGGCGAGTGGATCAACGACCCGCTCAACCCGCAGAAACTCGATAACGGCGTCGGCGGCTTCAACAACTATTTCACGATGCCCGGCTATCGCCCCGCCGCGCTCGCTACTGACAGAGACGACCTGCGCGGCCAGCTTGCAGCCACTGAAGTGCCGACGCGCCTGCTCGACGGCGGACGACGCAAACTGCAAATCTATCTGCCCCCGGATTACGACAAAGCCGACGTGCGCTATCCCGTCCTCTATCTGCAAGACGGCTCTGACTACGTGCGCCGTGCGCGCGCCGCCGTCATCGCGGATCAGTTGATCACAACGGGGCGTGTCGCGCCGTTTATCATCGTCTTCATCGATCCCGTTGAACGCACGCGCGAGTACTGGCTAAACGACCGCTTCGCCGCGTTCATGGCGACCGAGCTTGTGCCTTTCATTGACGGGCGCTACCGCACGCGCGCCGACCGCAACGCCCGCGCGCTGCTCGGCGCGAGTCTCGGCGGCGAGATTTCATACTGGACGGGGCTGAACTATCCGGGCGTGTTTGCGCGCATCGGCGGGCAGTCGTGCTCCTTCTGGATTGACGACGAGCGCGAGGTCGCCGCACTGGCCGCGCTGCCACCGTTCGACCAAACGCGCCCCTTGCGTTTCTATCTCGACAGCGGTTTGCTCGAACCGACTTGGGCAGCAAGCCGCCGCGTCCGCGTCATGCTCGCCGGCAAAGGCTACCCCGTCACCTATCACGAGCAGTCCGCCGGGCACAACTGGACAACTTGGCGCGATCAGTTGGCAGACGCTTACCTTGCGCTTTGGAGTAATTGAGGCAGATTTAAGTAAGGATGGATTTATCCCACCGTCCACCGTTCTTGAGATAAGAGACGGTTGCCGAACTGACGTTGTAATAATGCGCTATTTCATACTGATACATTTTGAGCTTTCCGTCTGCTACTGCTTGCAGCATCCGTTTAATGGCCTTCACCTTACGCACTGTTAGCTTGGCTTTGCCGTTCTTTTCTCCATACAGCCGAGTGTGCCTACCCTTACGAACAGCATCCTGTGAGTTATCTCTAGGTGTGCCTTGAAGTAGATGTTTAGGATTAACACAGCCGCGTATGTCACAAAGGTGCAGCACCAAAAGATTATCATTAATGCGGCCGTTAGCTAGGAAATACGACACACGATGCGCCTTATAGTTCGCGCCTTGAATATTGATCAGTCCGTAACCGTTGGGCCCAATGAAGCCTTGCCACTGCCAGCAAGCATCAGGCCCATTGGATTGATCGACAAGTGATAGGAATCTATTGATTTGTGTGAAGTGCAGTTTAGGGATGCGCTTCATAGGTGGCACTTCTCGGTGAGGATGAATAATGCCCGCTAGTAGATTCGAACTACTGACCCCGCGCGTGTGAGGCGCGTGCTCTACCGCTGAGCTAAGCGGGCAATTAAATTTTCAAACGTTATTCTTGAATTGAGAACGGGATGCTAACAAGCGACCGGCGCGGCGTCAAGCGAGCCGCGCCGGTCGTGTTTATGGGTGAATGCGGGCGCTTTAGCTGCCCGGCGGCGCGTCTTGGGCGGTGGCAGGCTGCGTCTCGTTGGCGCGCACGGTGTTGACATCCGAGCCGATGTAGAAGTGGCGCTTGCCGGTCGCGCTGAAGCCTTCGGAAACCTGCGGGTCGGCGTTGACGGTGAACGCGGCCGGTTGGTTGCTGGCCTTCGGCGTCACTTTGATCACGAAGGTGTAGCCGTTGACCGTCGGGCTTTCACCCGCAAAGCGCGAGTCGAGCGCGCCCGCGTCAATCAGTTGGTCGAACGTGCCGTAGCTGCTGTGGCGGATGTAATAGGTGCGCTCCTCGGCGTTGATGGCGTTGAGCGTGCGAATCGCGCCCGACTCGTTGGCGGCGATGACCGAGTTCTTCCACGCCGGAATACCGACGCCGATCAGGATGCCGATAATGGCGATCACGATCATCAATTCGATCAGCGAAAAACCGCGCTGCCCGTGCGCCCTTGTCTTAACAGTTTGTCGCATAAAATAATCTCTCCTCTCAACCGCTTACACGGCGCGTCTGTTGACTCGTTCCACAATCTCCGCCTCACCTAGTCGCCAAGCACACGCAATGCAGCAACACAAATTCTACTACACGACGGCGCGGGACAGAAAGGAGAGGTCAGAGGGCAGAAGTTAGCGAGCGGTAATAGTTGCCGCGACGCGCGCCTTCAAGGGCCAATTAAAACCGGAACCAGCCGCTGACCTCTGACCTCTAACCTCTGCTTTATTGTAGAATGTGCGGGCATCTTAAAGAGGCAGGGCATGAGACGTTTACAAGCGGCGGATCAGGAGATGGCGGCGACTGTGGCGGCCGGGAAGATCGCGGCTTTGCGCGCGGGCGTCGAGAGCGTCATCAAGGGTAAGACTGAGGCGGTGCGGCTCGCGGTCGTGACGCTTCTGGCGGGCGGGCATCTGCTGGTCGAGGACGTGCCCGGCGTCGGCAAGACCACGCTCGCGCAGGCGCTGGCGCGCACGCTCGATTGCACCTTTCAACGCATCCAGTTCACCTCCGATCTGCTGCCCTCGGACGTGACGGGCCTCTCGGTCTTCAACGAGCGCACGGGCGCGTTCGAGTTTCGCTCCGGCCCCATCTTCGCCAACGTCGTCTTGGCCGACGAGATCAACCGCACGACGCCGAAGACGCAATCGGCGCTCCTCGAAGCGATGGGCGAGCGTCAGGTCACGGTCGAAGGTACGACCTATCAACTGCCCGCGCCCTTCATCGTCATTGCCACGCAGAACCCCATCGAGCATCACGGCACGTACCCGCTGCCCGAATCGCAACTCGACCGCTTCATGCTCCGCATACGCGTCGGCTACCCGGACGCCGAAAGCGAGAAGCTAATCCTGCGCGCACGCGCACAGGGCGACCCGCTCGACGCGTTGCGGCCCGCACTGACGGCCGACGACGTGGCCGAATTACAGCGCAGCGTCATGCAGGTCGCGGTGGACGACGCGCTCGTGGACTACCTGATGCGGATCGTCGCGGCCACGCGCGACTCGGAGATGCTCGATCTGGGGGTCTCGCCGCGCGGCACGCTCGCGCTATTTCGCGCCGCGCAGGCGCTCGCGCTCACAGAGGAGCGCGACTACTGCGTGCCCGACGACATCAAGCGCCTCGTGCTCCCCGTCTTCGCCCACCGCCTCGTCGTCAACTCGCGCTTCTCCTCCTCCCTGCGCCGCAGCGAAGAGGCCGAAGCCGCCCTGCGCGAACTCTTAAAGACCGTCAGCGTGCCCGTGTGAACAGCAGAGGGCAGGGGCTAGAGGTTAGAGGTCAGTTAAAACAACGTCTCTCACTGGCCTCTAACCTCTGACCTCTGACCTCGCATCTCTTATGCTGCGCAACTGGTGGAGAGCAATTGTCGGGACGCTGCTGGTGGCGGGCGGCGCGGCGACGGCTGCGGTGACGTGGCTGGGGCGACAGGCGGGCGACTGGGAGGTGGCGCGCCTCGGCGCGATCCTGTCGCTCGTGTTCGTGGCGCTGATTACGATCTTCGTCGTGCCGCCGCTCCTGCGTTCGGCGCGGCGCGAGGTGGCCCGCTTCGATCCGGCCTTTCAGGTGACGACGGGCGGCGTGATCGTCGTCGGCATCTTCCTCGTCGTCGGCTTCGCCGCTTACAACACGGGCAACAACCTGCTCTTTCTGATCTTCTCCGTGCTGACCTCGACGCTCTTTGTGGCCTGGGCGGCGGCGCGCGCCAGCCTGCGCGATCTGGTCGTCTCGGCGCGCTTTCCCGACCACATCTTTGCCGGCGAGCCAGCGCCCGTCCACGTCCAACTGCACAACACCAAGCGCGCGCTGCCGTCCTTCTCGATTCTGGTTGAGGCGCGCTGCCGCGCAGACGAACCGGCGCACGACGATGCGCCGCGCCCGCCGTTGCGCCGCCGCCGTCGGCGCGCACGCTTTATCAAACGCCCGCTCGCATACTTCCTGCACGTCCCGCATCGCACACGCGGGCAGCAGCGCGTCGAACAGACCTTCGACCGGCGCGGGCACGTGCTCGTCACCGGGTTTGAGCTTTCAACCCGTTTCCCGTTCGGTCTGTTCCGCCTGCGTCGCCACCTGCACGCGCCGCGCGACGTTGACCTCGTCATCTATCCGAAGCCCGAACCGCTCGGCGACGAACTACACCTGCTGCCGATGAGCGCCGGCCGCATGCTCTCGGCCCGGCGCGGCGCGGGGCACGACCTCCACTCTCTGCGCGACTATCAGGCGCAGGACGACGTGCGCCACATAGACTGGAAGGCGACGGCGCGCGCGCGGCGTTTGATGGTGCGCGAATTCACCGCCGAAGACCTCTGGCGCGTCCACATCGTCTTTGACACGCGCCTGCAAACGGGCGCGGCCGAAGCAGACGTGCAGCCGCTCGGCGCTGAACACGACAAGGACGCGGCTACACGCTTCGAGCGCGGCGTCACGCTGGCCGCCTCGCTCGTCGCCCACTTCATCGAAGAACGCGCGGACGTGCAACTCACGCTCGGCGACCAGACAGGCACATACGGCGGGGGGCGCGAACACCTCTATGCCTCTCTACGTCGGCTCGCGCTCGCCCGGCCGACAACAGGTGTGACCGCCCGGACGGCTGCCACACCGCCCGACTACCTGAGCGCCATCGCCGCGTCCGCGACGGACGACGCGCACTACGTCATCCTCTTGACCACCGCCGCGCCCGGCACAATCCCCGGCAACCTCTGGCGGCGCGCACACGTCATCTACCTGTAAGTCTGCAAATGTCCGGCGCAGCGAAGCTAACGGCCTGAGACGGCTTCGAGCAGTTGGTCGGCGGCGGTGCGCCCGCTGCGGATGCAGTCGGGGAGACCCGTGCCGTTGTAGGCGTTACCGGCGAGTTGGAGTGTGGGCAGTTCGCGCAGGCGGTGCTTGATGCGCGCGACGCGGTCGAGGTGGCCGAGGTGATACTGCGCCATCGAGCGCGGCCACTTGGCGACCTGCGCGAAGCGGGGCGGCGCTGTGATGCCGAGCAGGGCGCGCAGGTCGGTGCTGACGCCCGCGAGCATCTGATCTTCATCCAGCGCGAACATGTCCGGTTGCAGTGCACCGCCGACGAAGGCGCGCAGGAGCGCGTGCTCGGCGGGCGCGCGCCCCGCGAACTTGACGCTGCTGAACGTGCAGGCGAGCGTCGTGCGGCGTTCGATGAAGGGCACGACGAAGCCGAAGCCGTCGAGCAGGTGCGGGATGTCTGCGCGCCGGTAAGCGAGATTGACGGTGGCGGTTGAAGCGTAGGGGATGGCGTCGAGTTCGACGGCGAGTTGTGCGTCCGTCGCGCGCAGCAGTTCGGCCGCCGCATAGGCTGGGAGCGCGAGACAGACGGCGTCGGCCGTCAACTGCGCGCCCGCGTCGGTGGTCAAGCGCCAGCGGTGCGTGGTCGCGTCAAACGCAAGCGCGCTGACGCGTGTGTTGAGTCTGATCGCGTCCGGCGGCAGCCGTGCGGCGAGCGCGTCCGTGAGCAGTTGCAGACCCGCATCGAGCGTGAAAAACATGCTGTAGCGCGCGCCGCTTGTGCCACGCGCGTGGCGGTCTGCGGCGCGGCGGCGGGCGTGCCACATAGCGGAGATGACGCTGCGGTGCTCGCGCTCCATGTCGAGAAAACGGGGCATTGCCGCCCGCAGGGAGAGCTGTTCCGGGTCGGCCGTGTAGATGCCGCCGATCATCGGCTGTGCCATGCGCTCAAGCGCCTCTTGCCCCAGCCGCCGCCGGACGAACTGCGCGAGGCTTTCGTCTGCGTCGCCGTTCTCCTGCGCGCGCCGACGCGGCAGCACAAGGTCGAGCGCCATGCGCGCCTTGCCCGGCCAACTGAAGATGTCGGTGGTGACGAAGGGCCAGAAACGCGTGGGCGCGAGCATCTGAAAACCTTCGGGCACGGGGCGCAAGCGGCCGCGGCGCACGATGAAGCTGCGCCGGTGTGCCGCCTGCGTAGGGATCAGACGCGGCTCAAGCCCAAGCTCGCGTGCAAGCGTCAACGCCTCCGGTTTCTCCGAGATGAACGAATCGGGGCCGGCTTCGAGCAGGAAGCCTGCGCGCTCTGTTGTCTGCACCGTCCCGCCCACGCGCGCGCCCGCTTCGAGCAGCGACACCTGAAGTGCGCGGCCTGCTGCGGCGCTCCCGCGTGCGAGTTGATAGGCCGCCGCCAGACCGCTGATGCCGCCGCCGATGACGACGACGTGCGGCGCTTCAGTTTGTGGCGGGCTGGTCATGCGTAGCGGCAATCGCGGCGGGTTGCGCGGCGACGAGGCTCGTGGGCCGGGTCGCGCCCAACAGACAACAATCGGTGGGGCATACGTCGGGCACGGGGCCGCGCGTGCCGAGCGCGCGGCGCTCGGTGTGCGGCTCGATGCGTTCGAGGATTAGCTCGCGGATCATGCTGATGAAGGTTGGGTGCGTGCCGACGGTCGCCGCGCGGATCAGGTTGAGGCCGAGTTCAGCGGCGAGTTGGCGCGCTTCCGTGTCGAGGTCGTAGAGCACCTCCATGTGGTCGGAGATGAAGCCGACGGGCGCAACGATTACATCGGTTGTGCTAGCCGTTTTGAGTTCGCGTAAGTAGTCGCAGATGTCCGGCTCAAGCCACGGCTGCGTGGGCGGCCCTGAGCGACTCTGAAAGACCAGCCGCCAGCGCGCGTGCCCCGCGCCTTCGGCCACGAGCCGGCACGTCTCAAGCAGTTGCGCTTCATACGCGCAGCCGTCCGCCATTGCACGCGGGATGCTGTGGGCGGTGAAGGCCAGTTGTGTCGCGGCGCGCTGCGCTTCAGGCACTTGCGCGAGCGCCGCGCGCACGTTTTCAATGTTCGGGGCGATAAAGCCGGGATGATTGTAGAAGGCGCGTAGTTTCTCGACCTGCGGCGCGCCATCGCCCACTTCCGCGCGCGCCTGTTCGATGTTCTCGCGGTACTGCCGGCAACCGGAGTAAGAACTGTAAGCGGAGGTGACGAAGGCGAGCGCGCGTTGCCGGCCGTCGGCGCGCATCTGCCGGAGCGTGTCCGCGAGGAGCGGATGCCAGTTGCGATTGCCCCAGTAGATGGGCAGGCGCGGGCCGTGTGCATCAAGCTCCTGCCTGAGCGCCGCGATCAGTTTGCGGTTCTGCTCGTTGATGGGGCTGACGCCGCCGAACAGTTCGTAGTGATGCGCGACGGCTTTCATTCGCTCCGGCGGCACGTTGCGCCCGCGCAGCACGTTCGCCAGAAAGGGCATGACCTCGTCCATCGCTTCGGGGCCGCCGAAGGAGACGAGCAGGATCGCATCGTAAGCTTGTTCCATATTCGTGGGGCGTGACAATTAACGCCGGCTCATTTCATGCACGGCTTCGACGAGCGCGACGACCGTATCAACCGGCGTCTGCGGCAGGATGCCGTGGCCGAGGTTGAAGATGTGACCATTACGACCTTCGGCGCGGTCGAGTATGCGGCGCGCTTGCGCGCGGACGTGTTCGACGCCGGCAAAGAGCGCGACCGGATCGAAGTTGCCCATGATGGCGCGATCATGGCCGACGCGCCGCCAGCCTTCGGCCAAGTCAATCCGCCAATCGAGACCGATTACGTCGCCGCCCGCCTCGCGCAGCAGTTCGAGCAGCGTGCCCGTGCCCGTGCCGAAGTGTATGACGGGCGTGCCCGGCGTGATGCTTTGGATGACCTGCGCCGTGTGCGGCAGGACGTACTCACGATAGTCGTCGGGGCTGAGACAGCCAACCCAAGAGTCGAAGAGTTGGACGACCTGCGCGCCGGCCGCGATCTGCGCGTTGAGATATTGGCCGAGCGCGCGCGCGATGAGCGACATAAGCGCGTGCCACGCGCCCGCGTCGGTGTACATGAGCGTCTTGGCGTGGACGTAGTTGCGCGAGCCGCCGCCTTCGCAGATGTAGGAGGCGAGCGTGAAGGGCGCACCGGCGAAACCGATGAGCGGCAAATCGGGCCGCAACTCGCGGCGCGTCACGCGGATCGCCTGCATGACGTAGTCGAGCGCCGCAACCGTCTCGACTTCGCGCACGCGCGCCACGTCGGCAGCCGTACGGACGGGATTGTGAATCACCGGCCCTTCGCCCTTGGCGAACTCAAGCTCAAGCCCCATCGGCTCAAGGATGAGCAGAATGTCGGCGAAGATGATCGCGGCGTCCACGTTCAAGCGGTGCGCGGCATAGACCGTGACCTCGGCGGCGACCTCCGGCTGTTTGCACAACTCAAGGAACGTGTGGCGGGCGCGCACCTCGCGGTATTCCTGCATGTAGCGCCCGGCCTGCCGCATCAACCAGACCGGCGTGTAGGGCACAGGCTCGCGCCGGCACGCGCGCATAAACGGGCTGTTGTAGAGCAGGTCGGGCGTCGGCGCGGTCGCCGCCGTCTTGGTTTCGGTTGCTGGCTCGCTCATTGGTTGAATCAAGGAAATTTAACTACGCAAGCGCCCGTAATAACACAAACCGGCAGTCGAGTTGTGCGTGTTATGGCGGGTGCGTGCGTGCTTCATGCCTTTAGGGTCAGGCTTGGGCTTCGGGCCGCCGGGCGAAATCGAAACCTGCGCGCGCGCCCGGCCGTACAGTTTTTGGACTCAGGTTTGGGCGTGCCCCTTCAGCCGGTCGTGGTTCGGGCGTCCCGGCAGCAGACTACAATACGTGCGCCCCGGAGTGGTAGCGGCGCGCGCCCGTTCTGTCCTGAACTGAAACATTTTAGTGGCTAAGATCATCATAAAACCATAAGTTGCCATTCCGAAGGGACAGCCGGCCGGAAAATAGTTGCCACAAAGCCCGCGCCTGCGGTGTTTACGTTATGAGAGCAGGGAAGATGAGCAAACCGGCGACCGCCCTAGCAGCCCGCGATATGCTTGATCAGGTACAACAGCCTGATAGCCCTGCGCTCAGTTTCGATGAGGCGTTTATGCTGCATCACCGCGCGGTCTATCACACGGCTTATGCGCTCGTCCGCGACCGGGGGTTGGCGGAGGACGTGACGCAGGAGACTTTCCTGCGCCTCTACCGCTACCAGCCGAGCGCGCCGCAGGACGACGAGTTGCGCCCGTGGCTCTTGCGCGTCGCCATCAACGTCGCGCACAACACGATGCGGACACGCAGCCGTGCGGGCGCGCGTGAAGCCGAGTTCTTCAAACAGGCGGGCGGCGAAGGCGCGCTTGCCCCGGCCATTGACGACGATTACGAGCGGCGGCAGGAGATCGAAGCGGCCCGCGCGGCCTTGCAGAAGATAGACGAACCGATGCGAAGTTGTTTGCTGCTGAAGCAGCAGGGCTTGTCTTATCGTGAAATCGCGCAGACGCTTCAGGTGAACGAGAGTTACGTCGGCAGTCTGGTCGCGCGCGGGCGGAAAGAGTTTGTCAGGGTGTACGGCAAGATCGGAGGACGGCAATGAACACGTGTCTCGACGAAGGCATGTTGCAGGCTTACATGGACGGCGAACTGCCGGGCGCGCAGATGGAAGCGACCGCGCAGCACCTCGCCGCCTGCGCGACCTGCGCGGAACTGGCGCACGAAGCGGAGCACGAATACGCGCTGTTCTCGACCGCGTTCGCGCCCGTCCTGAGCGCCCCGCCGCCGACCGAGCGCCTGCGCGCACGCCTCGAAGACGCCATCGCCGACCTGCAAGTGCCCGCCCACCGCATCATCGAAACGCCCGGCTCGCGCCTGCGCGCATGGTGGAGTGCGCTCGCCGCATCCTTCGCCGTCACGCCGCGCCAAGCCGCCGCCTTTGCCAGTTTCCTCCTCGCCGTCGCGCTGACCGTGACGCTGACGGCGCTGCGCCAAAAGCAGCTAACCAACGGAGAGCAGATCGCAGCCCTACCGCAAATTCCTGCATCGCAGCCCGCTAAAATCAGCACGGACAGCCCTGCGCCGCAGGCCGCGTCCGGTGGACAAGTCGCCGGCAGCAAAGCGACCGGCGGCCGGTTGAAAGCCAGAGCGGTGCGCCTTGAGACTGCGAGTTATACGAGTGCGGCGCGGCGCGGCGCGCAGAAAATGAGCGACGAAAATTCGCCCGCGCCACCGCGCGAACTAGCCCCGCTACTGCCGGACGAGAAGAATTATCTGCGGACGATTGCCACGCTCGACGTAGCGATCAAGGCGCAGGGCGCAAAGTCTCTGCCGCCCTCTCTGCGCGCGGAATATGAACGCAACCTCGCGCTCGTGGACGAACAGATCATCGCTACGCGCGTCGCCGCGCGGCGTAATCCGCAGAGCGCGGACGCGAAGGAATTCCTGCGCGCCGCCTATCAGAACAAGGTCGATCTCTTAACGACCGTGTCGGATCAGACGCAGTTTATCGCCGCCAGAGATTAAGCTGCGATTAAGCTGCTGCGTTGCGGCGCAGACTGTTGTCCGGCGCGCGCCGCTTTCATCGAGCATGAGATTCAAGCTTTCATTCATCATCTGCGCCGCGCTGCTCGCCGTCTGTGCGAGTGCGCCGCGCGCAGCCGTAGCGACGGCGACCGGGCCGGTGGGCGAGCAGACGATTGCGGCCGATTCGGCCGTGACGGTCATGCTCTGCGTGGAGTCGGGCGGCATCATCGTGCGCGGCTGGGAGCGCAAAGAGGTGCGCGCGCGCAACGCGAGCGGCGGGCAGATCGTGTTGCGCCGCGCCGATGCGCAGAGCGGCGCAGCGCCCGCCACACGCATCGAGGTGCTCATGTCGGAGTCGCCACAGATCCAACCGCGCCCCGGCGAGTGCGGCCGCTCCGGCGATATTGAACTGGACGTGCCGCGCGGCAGCAGCGTGCAACTCAAAGGCGGGAGCGGCGACATAGACGTGACCAGCGTCGCCAACATCCGCGCCGATACGTTGAGCGGCAGCATAGACCTGCGCGACATTTCGCGGCTCGCCGAAGTGACGACCGCCAACGGCGACATCACGCTCGAACGCGCACGGGGGCGCGTGCGGCTGCGCACCATCAGCGGTTTAATCGAAGTGAAGGATGCCGGGCCACAAGAGGCGGGCGACGATGTGTGGGCCAAAACTACGAGCGGCGACATCACGCTCACAGATGTGCGGCACGCGCACGTCGAGGCGAACACGGCCGCCGGCAGTGTCAACCTCGCGGGCGTGCTCGCGCACGGCGGCTTCTACGACCTCAAGACGAGCAACGGCGACGTGACCGTGACGCTGCCCGTCGAGTCCTCTTTCTTCCTCAACGCCAAGGTCTTCTACGGCGGCGACATCGTCACCGATTTCCCGATCCGCTTGATGCCCGCTCCCGGTTGCCGGGATTGCCCCGCAGCCGACGGGTCGAAACCCGACCAGCCGAAAGGCAACGTCGTGCTTTCAGGTGGCAATCTAACGGGCGTCTACGGTCGAAACGAAAAAGGCGACGCCACACTTACCCTCGCATCCTTCAGCGGCTCGGTGCGCCTACGGAAACAGCAGTAAAGCAGTGACCAGTGACCAGCGACCGGTGACAAGTTAAAGACTTGTGCCTGCTCATCACTTGGCACTTGTCACCCGGCACTGTCCTTATGGCACGAGTTATGCACTATTGAATAACTGACGGTGCGCGGGTGCAGAAGATCGTCCGGGCCGCTCGTCACAATTTACTTGCCGCTTGTCACTGAGCGAAAAATATTTTGCCACAAAATCAACGAGTGCGGTGTTTTCAAGGTAGACAAAGGCAGTGGGTTGACAGGACGCGCGCGAAACATTTGAGCCGGAAGGCGCGTCTATCTGCATGAAACCGCGCTCGCGGCCTGCCAGATTCGAGAAGCCGCCTTCCCGAAATTGGGATTGCGATAGCGGGCCGCCGACCTCGTCCGAACGCATGCAGCCTCGTCAGGAGGGAAGAAAGATGAAACGCAAACTCGGTGTCGCATTACTCATCGTCGCCACAGCCCTAGCGGGCACGCCGGAAGCGGTCAAGCAGTTTCAAGACCTCAGCCAGTCGTTGCACCAGTGGGCGCGCACCAGCCTCGGCGGCAGCTTCCTCGTCTACGCCGAGAGCACGAACGACCGCGCCCTGCCCGACCGCTACGACTATCATCAGGTCGCACCGCTCATCACGCGCACCGACGAGCAGGGCACAGCCAGCTACGGTTTGATGGCCAGCCTCTCGCTCCCCGCCGCCGCCCCGCAAGTGCCGACAGCAATAGCTTGCCCGAGTACTGAGCGCCGCAGCGAGCAGACGGTCGCCGTGTTGCGCGCCCATGCGCCGAGCGCGCGCCCCGCGCTTCAGATCGCCCGCCGTCCACGCGCCGTCGTCGTGACGGAGCGCGAGCAGGTGGCCCGCGAGATTGAACGCGCGACCGAGAGCGCCGCCCATGCGCTGGGCGCGAAACTCAACGCGCAGCAGTTCGCCGAGATCATCAAGGGGCAGGACTTGGAAGCGAAGTTGAAGGCGCTGCGGATCAAAGCAGCCGTCGAGACTATTAAGGTGCGCCGCATCGCGCCCGTCCGCTCCGCGCAGTTTGAAGCGCCGTTGCTGCCCTTTGCCAACAGTTTCGCCGGGAGTGCAGTCGCCGCCCCGCTTGAGTTGGCGCGCGGCAATAATGAAGACGAGAACCGGCCCGGTCTCCCAACCGTGGAAGAACCGAGACGCAACAGCAACAAGACGCGCACCAAGCGGCCCAACGCGCGCCCGAACGCCGAGCAGCGCGAGTTCGATGTCGCACCCTTCGTCATCATGGCCTCGACCAGCGTTGACGCCAAGGGCCTGGACTGCGACGCACACAAGAACGACAACTAACCGACGCAACTGAATCAGCCGAAACACGAAGGCCCGCTCACACGGCGCACGTCGCTTGCGAGTGGCTCAGGCAAACTACGCTCAATGCGCCCCGCGCCAGCACGAGGAGAGGCTCAGCCATGAAAACGAAACTCAGCACCATCTTGAGCACGCTGCTACTAACCGGCAGTCTGTTGCTCACCTGCACCCAGGCGCGCCCCGGCGTTGCGACGGCCGGCGACGACGATCAGCGCGAGCGCGACGAGATCAACGAAACGTACCGCCTCGCGTCCGGCGCGGAGGTCACGGTGCATTCCATCAGCGGCTCGGTCAGGATTGAGACTGCCGACACGGACACGGCCGAAGTCCACGTCGTTCGCCGGGCGCGCACGCGTGAAGAGTTGGATTGCCGCCCCGTGCGGATCGAACACGCGGACGCGAGCCTGCGCATTGACGGCAACGATCAGCGCCGCGCTTGCCGGAACGCACACGTGCGGCAGGACGTGACCCTGCGTCTGCCCCGGCGCTTCAATCTCACCGTCGAGTCCGTCAGTGGCCACGTCACGGCGGGCGACATCGAAGGCGCTGTCAATTTCACGAGCATCAGCGGTCATGCCACCGTCGGCAACATCGGCGGCCCCACAGAGTTTTCAAGCATCAGTGGCAACGCGACGGCCGGCAACGTGCGTGGCTCCGTCCGGTTCAATAGCATCAGTGGCAACGTGGAGATCGCGTCGGCGCTCGACGCCGCTACGTTCAACTCGATTAGCGGGCGCGTCCAGATCAATCTGACGCGGCTCGGCGGGCGCGGCCTGCGGGTCACAAGCGTCAGCGGCAGCGTCGATGTGGGTGTCTCGGACGACGTGAACGCCGACGTGCGAGTTGAGAGCATTAGTGGCGACGTGATCGCCGACGGCGCGCGCATCACCGTCACCAAGCTGCGCGATAACGAGTTCACGGGGCGTGTCGGCGCGGGCGGCGCACCGATGGAGTTCTTCAGCATCAGCGGCAATATCCGCCTGCATCGCGCGGGCGTGTAAATCAGGCGCACGAGTTTTCCCGCCCTCGCGTAGAAGATTGAGGAGTGAGACGAAGATGAAAAACAGATTGGCTTACATGTTAATGCTCGCGCTCGGCGCGCTACTCGCCGCACCACAGGCGGCGGAGCGTTTGCGGTTCGTGGCGCAGGGCGGCGCGGCCTTCAGCAGTTTCACCGCCGCCGCGCAGGAGAAGCGCCAGCGCGACACGGATAACGACGACGAATGGCCGGAGCGCGATGCGTTTGATCAGAACTATCCGCTCGCCTCGGGCGCGAACGTCAGGGTGTCGGGCATCAACGGCACGATGATCGTCGAGACGGCGAACATCTCCACCGCCGAAGTCCACATCGTCCGCACGGCGCGCACGCGCGCAGACCTCGAACATCACCGCGTCCTCGTCGAGCAGACCGCTTCGGGTCTCTACATACACGGCGAGCAGGAGAACAACAAATGGGGCGACAAGCGTTGGGGCGACGTGCGCCAGCGCGTCACGCTCAGAGTGCCGCGCCAGATCGAGTTTGAAGCGAGCGGCATCAACGGGCGCGCCACCGTCGGCGAGATTGACGGCCCCGTCCGCCTGTCCGGCATCAACGGCAAGGTTGAAGTGGCGCAGGCGCGCGGCTTCTCGGACATCTCCGGCATCAACGGCTCGGTCGCCATCACGATCACGCAACTCGGCGAGCGCGGCATACGCGTGAGCGGCATCAACGGCGGCGTCGAATTGCGCTTTGCCGATGCTTTGAACGCAGACCTGCACGTGAACGGCATCAACGGCTCGGTCGTCGCCGACGTGCCGAACGTCGTGGTGCAGGGGCGCGTCAATCGCTCGAACTTCAACGCACAGATCGGCAGCGGTGGTGCGCCGATCAATGTCTCCGGCGTCAACGGGCACGTGCGGCTTGCGCCGCGCGGCTAGTTCGCGCCACACGGGTTCAGGCGGCGCGGATGTCGGCGGACGAGAAAGCCGGGCTCCCTTTTCGCCGCCGCGCACGCGCCGCCTGAGCAACTTTCATACACACGCATCGTTACGGACGGGAATAAATAATGCTTAAACGGATCATCAGCCTGACATTGAGCCTCGCCATCCTCCCCGCGCTCGCGGGCCAAGCTCGTGCCCAGCGCGAGAGCGGTCGTGAACTGTTGCGCGACGAGATGCACCAGTCTTACCGGCTGGACGCGAACGGGCGCGTCATGCTGCACAACATCAACGGCAGCGTACACATTCAAGGCTGGGAGCGCGACGAAGTGCGCCTCGACGCCGTCAAGAGCGCCTACAAACGCTCGCGGCTCGACGAAGCGACGATTGACGTGCGCTCCGTCGCCGACAGCATCGAGATTCGCACGCGCTACCCTTACGAGACGCAGACCTTCACGGACGAACCGCCGCGCATGTATGACAACCCGGCGACCGTCGAATACACCTTGAACGTGCCGCGCAGCGCCCGGCTGGAAAACATCGAGTTGATCAACGGCTCGCTCGATCTCACCGGTCTCACGGGCGACGTACACGCCTCTTCGATCAACGGCAAGGTGACGGCGCGCGACCTCTCGGGCCAAGCGAAACTCTCCACCATCAACGGCCCGCTCGAAGCCACCTTCAATCAGCTGGCCGATAGGACGGTCGGGCTAAACTCCGTCAACGGCCCGGTCAGCTTGATCCTGCCGTCGAACGTGAACGCGTTCGTCAAAGCGAGCACCGTCCACGGCACGATCACGAACGACTTTGGTCTGCCTGTGCGGCACGGGCGCTACGTCGGCGTGGACTTGGCCGGGCAGATCGGTCAGGGCGGCCCGCAGATCAGACTCGGCAACGTCAACGGCCCGATCCATCTGCGCCACGCGGGCGACGGTCGCCCCTTGAGTCCCGTCCGGAATCAACTGACGAGCACGGGCGACGACGACTATGGGCAGTCAGAGGAAGCGATCCAACGACAGGTCGAGCGCGAGGTGGAACGCGCGCAACGCGAGGTTGAGCGGGCGCAGCGCGACGCGGAACGCG
>DASVQA010000021.1:0-6309 GCA_036389375.1 Pyrinomonadaceae bacterium
TCTGGATGTTCGTCTTCCCGTTGATCTACCTGCTGTCGGTGGATTTCAGTGGCTAAAGCCGGAGCAAGGGGGCTGAATCTATCAACCAGCAGTGAGGCACTGAAAACGCATGAGTAGCCGCACCGATTCGTCAAACAGCCAGAAGCAGGACGTGATCTTAAACGCGATCTGCATCCTGTTCGCGCTCATCTTCCTCGCCTTCGCCGTGAAGAATGTGACCAGCGCAGGCAGCTTTCTGACCATTGACAGTCTCTTTATCACCGCCACCATGCTGTTTCTCGCCGGCGTCTTCATGATTCATCCGGCGCTCTGGGCGCATGAGCACGGGCTGTTCGCGGCCGAGGCTGAAGGCGACGCGCCCGTCGTTGACATGCACTTCGAGGGCACGACCAAGCTGTTTCTGGCCGTGCTTGGCGGGCTGCTCCTATTGACCCTCGTTGAGGTGCTGCTCGCCTACTTTCATGTGCCGCTCGTGATCATGCTGACGATCCTGATCGGCCTGTCCGTCATCAAAGCGGCGCTCATCGTCGCCTATTTCATGCACCTGCGCTTTGAGCGCATGAGTCTGGTGCTGACGCTTGTGCCGATGCTCGTTATCTGCATCTGCCTGTTGTTCATCTTCTTCCCCGACAGCAAACGGCTCCTACACATGCGCACCTATGGCGAGCGGACGCCGGCCCCTACGGCGACGGCTGGCGAGCACGAGTAATTTATGCGAAGGCGCGGCTGGCAAAACCTGTGCATGCGGGCGCTCGGCTTAACGGGGGCGGTCTTTGCGTCGTGTGCGTCGGCGCTCGCGCAGTGCGCCATGTGCAAAGCCTCTGCGGCGGGGCTTGACGGCGTCGCGGCCCGCCACATGAACGAGGCGATCATGTTGATGGTTTCGCCGCCGGTCGCAATCTTCTGCGCCTTCATCTATCTCACCTACAAGCATCGTCGGCCGCCCGGCGACGACGAGTGAAACCGGCATCTGCGCGCTTAAAAATTATGGCTGAAGAACAGAAGCCCACGGTGGACAACAGGCGCGCGAGCATACGCGGGCGCATCTGTCCGCGTTGCGCCGGCAAGATCATCCCGTCGCTGCGCGCAGTTTACGAAAGCAAAGACCCCGCAGAGGTCTTTCCGGTCTGGCAGTGCGAACGCTGCGGCTACGAGGAACTGAGCGAGAAGCCAGCCGCCGCCAAAAAGGCCGTCGCACACACCGCGAAGAAGCCGGGTGAATTGCCCCCGGGCGGGAAGGAGTAGAGAGCAGAGGTCAGAGGTTAGAGGTCAGTAACAGACCGAAGCACTGACCTCCGACCTCTAACCTCTGACCTCTGCTTTTATGGGCTACGACACGCTCCCGCATCTGAACGCCGTGCTGAACGCGACGAGCGGCGTGCTGCTGCTGACCGGCTTCTTCTTGATCCGGCAGCGCCGCGTCAAGGCGCATCTGACCTGTATGCTCGCGGCGCTCGCGGCGTCGGTCGTCTTTCTGGCCTCTTATCTCGTCTACCACGCGCAGCACGGCACGACCCGCTTTACCGGGCAGGGCGCGGCCCGCCCCGTCTATTTCTTCATCCTGACAACGCACACCGTCTTGGCCGTCGTCATTGTGCCGCTCATTGCTGTCACGCTCAGACGCGCGCTCGGCGGCGACTACGGCCGACACATGCGCATCGCGCGTTGGACGTTTCCGCTCTGGCTCTACGTCTCAATCACGGGCGTGTTGGTCTACCTCATGCTCTATCAACTCTATCCGGCTCGCTAGGGCCCGCACCGGAAGCGCCCAACGTATGACGGAGAACAACGGCCATCATCAGACGCGACCCGCGCCGCCTGCGCCGAGCTTTGCGCGCCGTCGTTCGCCGTGGCCGTTGGTCGTCGTCGCGGCGCTCCTCATCATCGTGCCGTTTATCTTCTGGTACGGCACGTGGTTCGGCCGGCCGTTGAGCGATGCGGAGATTGAAAAGTATCTGCGCGATGAGGCGAACCCGCGCCACGAGCAGCATGCGCTGGCGCAGATCGCCGGGCACATGGAGCAGCACGACGCGGACGTGCACCGCTGGTATCCGCAGATCGCCGGCCTCGCGTCGAGCCGGCACGCGGACGTGCGTATGACCACCGCATGGGTGATGGGGAAGGATGCGCGTGCGCCGGAGTTTCACGCGGCGCTCGGCCAACTGCTCGCGGATGCAGAGCCGATTGTGCGGCGCAACGCGGCGCTCGCGCTCGTCCCCGCCAACGATGCGAGCGGGCGCGCGGAACTGCTCGCCATGCTGCGCCCCTACACGTTCAACTCGCCGCGCACGGGGCAACTCGTTTCGCTGCTCGCGCCGGGCACGCCCGTCAAACGCGACAGCATGCTCGCGCGTATCAGAACGGATGCGGGCGCTGTGGCCGAGATTCGTTCGCCTTTGCCGGGCCGGATCGCGCAGAGCGCAGTTGCGGTCGGCGCGCAGATCGTTGCGGGGCAACCGCTCGTCACGCTTGCGCCTGATGAAGATAGCGTGCTGAACGCGCTGGTCGCTTTGCGCTTCGTGGCGACGACGGAGGACTTGCCAGAGATCGAGCGTTACGCGGCAGGCGCGGGGGGGCTGTCGGCGGAGAGCAAAAGAGAAGCGGCGCTGACAGTCGAAGCCATCAAGCGCCGCGCGGCGGAAAACAATCAGACGAAATAAGAGCTTAAGGCGCAGATGCCGGAGCATCCGGCAGGACGATGCCGTGCGCGGCTTCCCAGTCAGCGGTCGGCACCATCTCAATCGCGTCCCACGGACAACCGTCGAGGAACGCGCCCTCCGGCCCCTTGCTGATGCACTTCTGACAACCGATACAGAGTTCCGGGTCAACCTCTATGCGCCCGAATGGCGGATGGTCTTCGTCGGGCACCCAGAACATGCAGGCCTCAATCGGGCAATACTCGATGCACGCGGGCGAGCCGGAGCAGCCGGTGCAGCAGTCGGTCGTAATGGCCAGTATGCGCGGCTTCTTCTTCCGCGCGGCTTTCCCGTCGCCGACCGACATGGGCCAATGTTTTTCGATGACTTCAATCATGCTTTATCCCCGTCTGCTTCGCGCCGGAATGACGTGCGCCGCTACTTTAACACGTCGCCGGCATCAGCCTCAATGCTGGTGTGCGCCGGCTGAGTGTTTGCTGGTCTCAGCCTGCGCCGGTTCATGATAGAATCGCGGCCCAATTAAGTCTTCTTCAGTAGTCGGTTTGATTCTTGGAGACGTGACGGTCGAGGAAAGGCGACCGGCAGCCGTCTGCTTCTGGCGGCGGCGCAAACGATTGACCGGATGAAAACTGTGGCTGGTATCTTCAACGCACGGGCGGACGCCGAGCAAGCCGTCGAGCAACTGCGCTCGCTAGGGCTGGCGGAGAATAACATCTCGCTGCTGACGCCCGGCACGACGCCCGAAGAATTGGACGAGCGCGTGCCAACGACCGAGACGGAACAGCCGGGCATGGGCACGGCCTTTGGCACGGTCGCCGGGGGCGCGATAGGCATTGCGGGCGGGCTGCATCTGGGGTCGGCGCTGGCGAGTCTGCTCGTGCCCGGTGTCGGGCCTGTGCTGGCGATTGGGCTGGTCGGCGCGGCGCTCTTTGGCGCGGGCGGCGCGGCGGCGGGCGCTGCCGCCGGCAGCAAGGTCGAAGAGAACATCGCAACCGGGTTGCCGCACGACGAGCTGTTCGTCTACGAAGACGCATTGCGCCAGGGGCGCACGGTCGTCATCGCCGTCGCGGACACAGACGAGCAGGGCGAGGCGGCGCAGCATGCGTTTGCGCAGGCCGGCGCGGAGACCGTCGATGCGGCGCGCGATGAATGGTGGATCGGGCTGCGCGACGCGGAAGCCGAAGCGTACACGGGCGCGGGCGGCGACTTTAAGAGCGATGAGCCACTCTTCCGGCGCGGCTTCGAGGCGGCGCTCCATCCACAGGCGCGCGGCACGGCCTACGGGAATGCGGCGGAGCGGCTGCGCGCCAGCTACGGCGACGCGGCCGAACAGGAAGCGTTCCGGCGCGGCTACGAGCGCGGGCAAGCCTATCACGCGAGTTTGCGGGAGCGGCCTCAGGGTTGAAAGACACGCTGCTCAGCATCGGCCTGCTCGTCGCCATCCTCGGCATCAGCGCGCTCATCACGCAATGGTTCGCGCGCACGATGTACAAAAGCTGCACGGGCTGCGGCACGCTCAACGCAAAGCGCCGCACGCACTGTCGCGCCTGCGGGCAGGCGCTCCCCTGAGCGGTCGGCAAAGGGATGCGCACGCACAAGTCTCTAACCGTTAACTGCGGCAAGCTGCGGCTGCGCGCCTTTTGCGTCGCGCTGCTCGGCTTGCTTGGCTGGTCAATCATCTTGACGCGCAACACAGACGCACAATTCACGCCGCCCGTCCCGCCCGCGTGGCGCACACACGCAGAGCAGACCGACTACCGCGAGACGCCGCGCTACGAAGAGACCGTCGCCTACTGTCGCAAACTCGCCGCCGCTGCGAACGCGATCCGCTATGTGGAGTTTGGCCGAAGCGGCGAAGGCCGCGCTCTGCCGCTCCTGATCGCCGCGAAGGGCCGAACCTTCACGCCCGCTGCGGCCGAACGCGCGGGCAAGGTCGTCGTTCTCATTCAAGCGAACATCCACGCCGGTGAAACCGACGGTAAGGACGCGGGCCTAGCCCTGCTGCGCGACATCGTCATCACAAAGACGCGCGCCGGCCTCCTCGATCATGCGGTCGTCCTCTTCATTCCGATCTACAACGTGGACGGGCACGAGCGGCGCAGCCCTTACAATCGGATCAATCAGAACGGCCCGGCCGAGATGGGCTGGCGCGCCAACGCCACCAACCTGAACCTGAACCGCGACTACATGAAGGCGGACGCGCCGGAGACGCGCGCGTGGCTGCGCCTGTGGAACACGTGGCAGCCTGATCTCTTTATTGACTGTCACGTAACGGACGGCGCTGACTTTCGCTACAACGTCACCTATCAATACGAGACGGGCGCGAACGTGCCCGCCCCTCTGCGCGAATGGTGGCGGACGGCCTACGAGGCGCGCGTCGTGCCCGCCGCCGAAGGGACGGAGAACCTGTTCTCCACGTATCTGGTCTTCCGCGACAACCGCGACCCGGTGGGCAAAGGCGTCGAAGGTTTTATCTCGACGCCGCGCTTCGCTACCGGCTATGCGCCGCTGCGCAACCGGCCCGGCCTGCTCATCGAGACGCACATGCTCAAGGACTATCGCACGCGCGTGCGTGGCACATACGACCTGTTGCGCGCGGCGCTTGAAGAGGTCAACCGCGATCCGGATGGTTTAAGACGCGTTGTCCGGGCGGCCGACGAAGAGGTGATCAATGAGGGGCGCGCGTACGATCCGGCGCACAAGGTTGCTGTGCGGCTCGATTTCACGGACAAACCTGTGCCGCGTCTCATCAAGGGGGTCGAATTTCACACGGAACAGAGCGACGTGTCGGGCGCTGAGCGCGTGGTCTATGGCACGAAGCCGATGGATTATACCGTGCCGTTCTTCAACGAGACGCGCGTGGTCACGAGCGTTGCGCCGCCGCTCTATTACGTCATTCCACCACAATGGACGGACGCGATTGCCGTGCTCGCCGCACATGGGTTGCACCTCGAACGGCTGGCTGAAGCCACGAGCATCGAGGTTGAGAGCTATCGGTTCAGCGAGGTGAAGTGGGGCAGCAGTTCGTTTGAGGGGCGCGTGCTGGTGACGCAGAAGAATCAGCCGGTGCGCGAACGGCGCATGTACCCGGCCGGCTCGGTTGTCGTGCCGATGGCGCAACGTGCGGCCCGCGTCGCGCTCAACCTGCTCGAACCCGACGCACCGGATTCGTTCGTGGTGTGGGGTTTCTTCAATTCGATCTTCGAGCAGAAGGAGTTCGGGGAAAATTACGTGTTAGAGAAGTTGGCGCGCGAGATGCTGGCGCAGGACGAGAAGGTGCGGCGCGAGTTTGAGCAGCGCGTGGCGAGTGATCCGAAGTTTGCCGCCAGTGCGTCTGAGCGTCTGCGCTTCTTCTATGCGCGCTCGCCCTATTGGGACAGGCAGATGAGTCTCTACCCGGTCGGGCGCATCACCGCGCCGCTCCGTGCGCGCCTCGTCGAATTTGCGTCGGCGCAGCAGAATAAGTAGGGGATGCGTCCTTCGCTCGAAAGCGCATCCCCGTTCCCACCTTGTCTGAAGATTTCGTTTTAGTTGCTCGTTTAGACCGTGCGCCGGCCCGTCAACAGGTTGACGACGAACACAATGAGCGCCACCACGAGCAGCAGGTGAATCAAGCCACCGCCGATGTGCGCCACCAGACCCAAGAGCCACA
>DASVQA010000022.1:0-12757 GCA_036389375.1 Pyrinomonadaceae bacterium
CCAACCGGTTGTAAATCTCATTAACGTGGAGCGGCCCGCCCGCCTCGCGCAGGATCATGGCGGTGGCCTGCGGGATGGTGCGATCCAAGAAGCGGTCGTCTTTAGCTTCAATTTCACTGCGCACGGGGGGGATGTGATGCGGCACACTCGACGGCTGCGGCTGGCGCGCGATGTTGTAAGGGGCTTGCGGCGCATAAGCTGAGGGCAAGGAGGGCGACGCGGCGACTTTCAGTTCGTCGCGGCGGATCGCACTCTCGATCTCGGCATCAGAGGGCGGCGCTGGCATGGGGTTGATGAAGGTGGAGAGGATGCGCAGCATCGCCGCCTCGGTCTGGTTGGCGATGGCGTCCATCTCGGACATCTCCGTGCGCAGTTTCTCGGCCTCAAGTTCGAGATCGGCCAAGCGCGCCGCCAGACGGTTGCGCGTGGCGCGCGTCTGACGCAGGCTCTGTTCAAGTGTCGCAAGCAGGTTTTCGTCTGGCATATGGGCAAAGACTTAAGTCGGTAGATGCTGTTTAGCTGTCGCGCTCCAAGATGTAAGTCGGGATGGCGCGCAGGGCGTCA
Source organism: Pyrinomonadaceae bacterium (assembly GCA_036389375.1). Classification (GTDB taxonomy): domain Bacteria; phylum Acidobacteriota; class Blastocatellia; order Pyrinomonadales; family Pyrinomonadaceae; genus QHXQ01. Next base: position 565 of record DASVQA010000022.1, read on the forward strand.
CGATAAGGCGAATCGGGCAAGCGGTCGAGCGCGTGGCGCGCGGTTTCGGCAAAGGCGCGGGCGCGTGTGCGGGCGCGTGCGAGTGCGCCGGTCTGTTCGGCGGCGCTGATGAGCGCGGCCCGCGAAGTTGCTTCGTAGCTGCCGGCGCGCATGACGGATTGCACGGCGGCGCGTTGCGCCGGGTCGGCGGCCAGCAGATAGATGAGCGGCAGCGTCAACTTGCCTTCAAGTAGATCGACGCCGGCCGGTTTGCCGAGCGCATCGTGGGTCGCGGTGAAATCCAGCAGATCGTCTATTAGCTGGAAGGCCGCGCCGAGATTAAGCCCGTAATCGCGGAGTGCTTGTTGCGCCGTCTCGTCGCCGCCGCCGATCATCGCGCCGATCTCGCAGCAGGCGCTAAACAGGTACGCGGTCTTGCGTAGCAGTATGTCGAAATACTGTTCTTCGCTCAGGTCGGCGCGGCCGAGCGTCGTCAGTTGGAGCAGTTCGCCCTCGGTCATCTTGCGCGTGACGGCGGTGAGAATGTCGAGCACCGGCAGCGAGCGTTCGGCCAGACTCGTCTCGAAGGCAGACATGTAGAGCCAGTCGCCCATGAGCACGGCAGTCTGATTGCCGAAGCGACTGTTGATCGAGAGCCGGTTGCGGCGCGTCTCCGCGTTGTCAATGATGTCGTCGTGGACGAGCGTCGCCGTGTGCAGAAACTCCATCACGGTGGCCATGCGGATGACGTTGGGGCGAGCGGCATCGCCGCCGACCGCGTAGGTGGCGAGCAAGGTCAGCGCCGGGCGCACGCGTTTGCCGCCCGAAGCGCGCAGATAATCGCCGATGTACGCGATCACCTGAATGTTGGAGCGCGCCTGCCGCTCGAACTCGGCTTCGACCAGACGCAGTTCCGCCGCAACCAGATTGAAGATGCGCGCCGCCGTCAGTTGCGGTTCTTCGAGCGTGGCGAGATGAGCGGTGTTCATAGGGTGACAGGTGACGGCTGACAAATGACAAGCGGGATCGTCACTTAAACTCCGTCGTGCCTTTTATAACATTAACTTGCGACCGGCGAAAGCGGCACATGCGCTTTCCCCGCGCGCCGCGCGCTCAGGTAAGTTGCAGGTTGAAGAGGCGCGCAAAGTTGGCGCTCGTGATGCGCCCAAATTCGGCCGTGTCGAGGCCGTGCAGCCCGGCCAAGACGCGCGCTGTTTCCACCACGCGCGCAGGCTCGTTGCGCCGCCCGCGAAACGGCACGGGCGTTAGAAACGGGCAGTCGGTTTCAACCAGCAAGCGGTCGAGCGGGATGCGGCGGGCAATCTCGCGCAATGGCTCGGCGTTTTTGAATGTGACGTTGCCGGCGAAAGAGATGTGCAGCCCGAGTTCGAGCGCCGCGTTGGCCAGAACCGGGCCGCCGCCGAAGCAGTGCATGATGCCGCCCGCCTCTGCGCCCGCCCACTCCGCGCGCAAGATCATGGCCGTGTCATCGTCTGCCGCGCGCGAATGAATGATGATGGGCAAACGCGCCGCCCGCGCCCGCCGCAATTGCTCGGTAAAGACTGCGCGCTGCACTTCGCGCGGCGAATGGTCGTAATGATAATCAAGCCCGATCTCGCCCCACGCCAGCACGCGCTTACTGCTACGAAGGAGTTGCTCAAGGCGCTCCGCCACGCGCTCGTCAAATAGCCGCGCATCGTGCGGGTGTACGCCCGCCGCCGCATAAACCCCTTCATAACGTTCCGCCACTTCAAGCGCACGCTCAAACGCGCCGCTCTGCGGGTCGCCCGTACCCACGTTCAAGATGGCCGTCACGCCCGCCGCGCCCGCGCGCGCGATCACTTCGGCGCGATCCGCGTCGTAGTCGGGGCCGTCAATGTGTGCGTGCGAGTCAACAAACATAAGGACGACGGCACACGCGCCGAGCGCGGGCGCGATGAATTGTGCCAACTGTGGTTGCAGTTCAACTGCATTCGCAGTTCATCGTGCCACGCTCAGCGCGTGCATTGTTTATTTTAGCCTTGCGCCGTTCGGCACGTCTTCGATGAAGGTGGCGAGCACGGGCCGGCCCTCGTCGCCGATTGAGGCGGCGAGCACCATGCCCTGTGATTCCAGCCCGCGTAATTTGCGCGGCTTCAGATTGGCGACGAAGATGAGTTTGCGCCCGACAAGCGTCTCCGGCGCGTAGTGTTCGGCAATCCCGGCCAGAATCTGACGCGGCTGCGCTTCGCCGAGATCGACCGTGAAGCGTAACAGCTTATCGGATTTCGGGATGCGCTCGGCCGTCAAGACCTCGCCGACGCGCAACTCGATCTTGGCGAAGTCGCCGATCTCGATCTGATTGACCACGCCTTCGGTCGCGGCCGTCTGCGGCGCACCGGGGACGGCGTCCGCTTCCGTCGCGCCGCGCATGGGCGGCGCGGACTTGGTCGCCTCGCGCTCTGCGCCCGGCACAGCATCGGCTTCGGTCGCGTGCGCGCCTGAAGCAGTCAGCGCGTCGCTTGAGGGCGTGGCGGTCGCGGCGGCTGCGCCTGTCTCTGTGGACTCCTGCGCGGCGGTTGTCTGTGCGAGTTCCTGTTCAATCTCTGCCATCTTCTTTGTCTTGTCGAGGCGTGGAAAGATCGGCGCAACTGTGCCGATGCTCTGCCCTACGCTCAAGCCTCCCCACGTTAGTTTTGTTGGATCGTATGCGGCCGGATCATCTGGCTGCCCAAGCTGCTGCCAGATGGCGCGCGCCGCTTCGGGCATGAATGGATAGAGCATGACCGCGAGCCAGCGCAGCGACTCGGCGGCGCGATAGAGGACGGCGTCCAGCACCGGCCGCTGCGCTTCGTCCTTCGCCAACTCCCAAGGCTTCGCATCCGAGATCATCTTGTCCGCGCGCGCGATGATCGTCCACGCCGTTTCCAGCGCACGACTGAAGGCGTGTTCGTCGAGCAGACGCGTAAATTGGTCGCGCGCGTGTTCAAGCACGCTCGCTAAGCCCTGCGCGTCCGGGTCAACGCCCGTGCGTTTGGCGGCGAGGCGCTGTGCTTCCGCGATGTCGGGCGCAGGCACGCGCCCGTCGCAATAGCGCGTGATCATCGTCAGCGTGCGGCTGACGAGATTCCCCAAGCCCCCCGCCAGATCGCTGTTCATGCGCGCGATGAGCGCGTCGTAGCTGAAGTTTGAGTCCTGCCCGAAGACCATCTCGCGCAGCGCGTAATAACGGACGGCATCAACCGAGAAGTGCCGCCGCAGCAGATTGATGTCCACCGAATTACCGAGCGTCTTGGACATCTTGCGCCCGGACTGATCGAGCCAGGTGCCATGCGCGACGACGCCCGTCGGCAACGGCAATCCGGCCGCGAGCAGGAAAGCGGGCCAGTAGATCGCGTGCTGGCGCAGTATGTCTTTGCCGATGAAGTGGAGCGCGATGCGCGGGTCGTTCGGGCTGCGTTGCGGCCAGAATTTTTCAAACAGCCCGGCGCGCTCGGCATCGTCCGTGCCCCAGCCGAGCGCGGTGATGTAGTTCGTCAGCGCGTCGAGCCAGATGTAGATGGTGTGCGCCGGGTCGTCCGGCACGGGGATCGCCCAACTGACCGACGACTTCAGGCGACTGATGGACAAATCCTGCAAGCCGCGCTGCACGAAGCTGACGACTTCATTGCGCCGCACGTCGGGCTGGACGAACTGCGGCACTGCGGCATAGAGCACCAGCAGCGCCTCGTCGTAATCAGAGAGCCGGAAGAAATAGCTCTCTTCCGATACGCGGTCGAGCGGTGTGCCTTCATGCACCAGACAGGTCGGCGGGTCGCCTGCGCGCGCAGGCTTGGCGTATTCGTCTTCGGTCTTGAACGTAGCGCACGGCGCACAAAACCAGCCTTCGTAAAAACCTTTATAGATCGGCGCGCGCCCCTTCGGTGTCTGCCCCGCTGCGACGCGCCGCCAGAACGCATCAACCGCGCGATAGTGAAACTCGGCGCTCGTCCGCATAAACACGTCGTAGCCGCCATGCGCGCCGTCGAGTTGGAAGCTGGCGAACATCTTTTGCAACTCGCCGACGATGTAATCCACGTGCGCGCGGGGCGTCTTGCCGGCGCGGGCGGCGGCGCGCTGGACGTTCGTGCCGTGCTCGTCCGTGCCGGTCAGAAAGTAGGTGTCGCAGCCGCGTTGGCGGTGCGCACGCACGACGCAGTCCACGACCAGCGTCGTGTACAGATGCCCCAGATGCGGCAAGCTGTTGGCGTAATAGATCGGGGTGGTCGCGTAGAAGGTGTTCATCAATTAACTATCTTTTCACTTTCGCAAACTCGTCGTTCGGATTGAAGCGCGGCAACTCCTCAGCGTCGGCGATGCGGCGACCGATGGCGAGCGCAACCTCGGTTTCCTGCAACAAGCCTTTGAAGTCCCACGTGTCGCGGTACTCATCCGACGGTTGATGATAGTGCGCCGTGTTGTAGGCGGCGAACTGCTCTGCGCCCCAACCGGCGGGCCGGCCCACGAAATTGTCGCCCTCCTTCAAACTGATCGAAGGCACGCCGACTTTAGCGAACGGAAAGTGATCCGAGCGATAGAACGAGCCTTGTTCGGGCCGCTGATCGGGTTTGACCTCCATGCCGCGCTCGCGGGCCACGGCTTCGACTACCGCTTGCAGCGTCGAGCGTTCCGCGCCGAGCGGCGCGAAGTCGCGCGTGAGGCCGAGCACGTTCATCGAATCGAGATTGACATCCGCAGCCGTCCGCGCGAGCGGCACGAGCGGGTGGCGCGCGTACCACTCCGCGCCGAGCAGGCCCTGTTCTTCGGCGGTCGTGAACAGGAACAGGATCGAGCGGCGCGGTCGCTCGGCCGGCGGCAGGTTCGTCAAGGCCTGTGCGATGCCCAGCACGGCCCCGACGCCTGTTGCGTTGTCGAGCGCGCCGTTGTAAATCCGGTCGCCCGTCTTGTCCGGCTCGCCGATGCCGAAGTGATCCCAGTGCGCGCTATAGACGACGTACTCGTCGCGCAGGCGCGCATCGCGGCCGGGCAGAATGCCGACGACGTTCGGCGCGGCCACGCGTTTCACTTCGCTGTGCAGATCAATCGCGCCCGTCAAATTCAACGGCACGGGTTTGAAGTCGCGCGTGGCAGCGGCGCGTCTGAGCGCGTCAAGGTCTTGCCCCGCCACTTTCATCATGCGCCGCGCCGCCGCGTCGGTCATCCACGAGCGCAAGTTGAGAAACGGCGTCTTATCGCCCGCCTCGTGCGCGATGTCGAAGCGCCACGTGGCGTTCGAGGTACGCACGACGCTCCACGGATAACCGGCCGACTCGTCCGTGTGCAACAGAATGACGCCGGCCGCGCCGCGCCGCGCGCCCTCTTCGTATTTGTACGTCCAGCGCCCGTAGTAGGTCAGCGCGCGCCCGCCAAAGAGGTTCGGCTCCTGCGCCGTCGCAGGCGGATCGTTGACTAGCATGACCAGAATCTTGCCGCGATAATCGTCCGCCGCGCCCTTGTAATCGTTCCAACGCTGCTCCGGCGCATCTATGCCGTAGCCGACAAAAACGAGCGGCGCTTTGATAGACACGTCCGCAGTCTGCGCGCCCGTGAAGGCCACGTAATCGTCCGCGAACTTGAACGACTCCGTGCCGCCCGCGCCGCTCACGGTCAACAAGGTGTTCGGGTCAGCCTTAACGCCGACGAGCGAAGCGGGCTGAAAGAAACTGCCGTCCGCGCCTGCACCCTTTAGTCCCAACGCCTCAAGCTGCGCGGCGATGTACTTGGCCGCCAACTCGCCGCCCGGCGCACCTGTGCCGCGTCCTTCCAGCAGATCATCCGCGAGAAACTTGATGTGCGCGCGCACTGTGGCTTCGCTGATGAGACCGTTGGCTGCGCCGCCCGTATGTGCGCCGACAACTGTTGCGAGCGCCGCGATCAGGCAGAGCGCACGGCACATTCTGTAACGACTAGCCTCTGTTAAGCACTTCATACTGCCAACACTTCCCTTCTTCAAATAGCCCTTTACATCTGCCAACTGTCTTTATTCGCGCCCGCGAATCAGCGCCATCGCCTCGGCGCGCGTGCGCGAGTCTTTGCGAAACGCGCCGCGTATGGCGGACGTGATCGTGATCGCGCCCGGCTTCTTCACGCCGCGCAACGTCATGCAAGTGTGTTCCGCTTCGACCACGACCATCACGCCAAGCGGTTTAAGCCCGTCCTGCAAAGTGTCCGCGATCTCGGCGGTCAGCCGCTCCTGCACTTGCAGCCGGCGCGCAAAGGTTTCAGCCAGACGCGCGAGTTTCGAGAGGCCAAGGATGCGTCCGCCCTGCGGGATGTAAGCGATGTGGCAACGCCCGACGAACGGCGCGAGATGATGCTCGCAGAGCGACGCGATCTGTATGTCTTTCACGATCACCATCTCGTCGTGCTTATCGCCCGGCAATGCGACGACGTGCTCGTGCGGGTCTTCGCGCATCCCTGCGGTCAGTTCCGCATACATCTCCGCGACGCGCGAAGGTGTTCGTTGCAGGCCCGGTCGCGCCGGGTCTTCTCCGATGCCCTCAAGAATTAACCGCACGCCCTGCGCGATCTTCGCCAAAGCGGCGGCCGGCAGAGCAGCAGGCGACGACGCTGCCGCCAACTCTTCATCCTCCGGCTCGGTCGCGGAATAGCTTCTGGTCATAAGGCAACTCCACTGACAGAGACGGGCAACAAGCGAGAAGTTAGAGATAAGAACTTGTCTTTAGCTTGTCACTCGTCACTCATCATTCGTCACTGTCTTAAAGAACTCTGCCCGCGCCGTTGCTTCGACATCGCGGAGCGGTGCGTTGTGCGCGGCGGCGGCGGCGCGACAGTCTTCGTATTCGGGCGTGGCGTGGCTGATGCGCCCGTCGAGCCGTGCGACTTTGACCCGTAGGGGGCCGTAGCGCGTTTCGACCGACACGATCTCGCGCGCCAGTGCTTTGCGCTCGACCTCGTAGCTGCGCACGCCGAGTGTGGTTGTCTCAGCAAAAAGTAGCTGCTCAAGCGCCGCGCGCTCCGCCGGGCGACACAGGATCGAGACGTGTACGCCCGGCCGGTTCTTCTTCATCTGTACGGGCGTGAAAAAGCAGTCGAGCGCCCCGCGCTGCAAAGCAAGTTCCATCAAGTGCCCGACGATCTGCGGCGACACGTCGTCCAGATTCGTCTCCAGCATCAGCAGCCGTTCGCGTTGCGCGTCCGTCTCAACATCGCCGACCATGACGCGCAGCACGTTTGGAAATTTCTCGTAAGTTCGCCCGCCCGCGCCATAGCCCGTCGCCTGCACGCGCATAGCCGGCATGGGGCCGTAGTTTGCGCTGAGCGTGCTGACGATGGCCGCGCCGGTCGGCGTGACCAACTCGCCCGTGATATCGGTGGCGTAGATGGGCCGGTCGCGCAGCAGTTCGACGACCGCAGGCGGCGGGATGGGAAAGCGCCCGTGCGCCATCTCGACCGTGCCGCTCCCGACGTGCAGCGCCGACGCGGCGAACCCTTCGACGCCCAGCAACTCGAAGCCGATGCACGCGCCGACCACATCTATGATCGCGTCGAGCGCGCCTACCTCGTGAAAATGAACCTGTTCGACCGGCATATTATGAACGCGCGCTTCTGCTTCCGCGAGCCGCGTGAAGATTTGCGCGGCTCGGGCCTTAACACCTGCGCTCAGGCGCGCGGCTTCGATGATCTTGAGAATCTGGCTCAAGCCCCGGTGGTGATGCTGTTCGCCCGTCCGCACGTGCGCGCGCACGGCGCTGATGCCCGCACGTTCAACCTGCTCGAACTCCACCTCAAAGTCACCGACATCAAGCCGCGCCAACTGCTCCGCGAGCGCACGCCCGTCCGCCCCGGCGCTCACAAGCGCGCCCAGCGTCATGTCGCCGCTGACACCGGCAAAGCAATCGAAGTAGAGCAAACGCATAAGAGCAGTGACAAGTGACAAGTGCCGAGTGACGAGCAGGAACAAGTTCTTAACTTGTCACTTGTCACTCGTCACTCGTCACGGCCTTTAAGATTTCGCTTGCGGGGCCGGCCAGCGCGGCGTCGCAGTAGTCCGAGAACGGTGTGCGCTCAGGGTTAATCTCGACCGTGTACGCGCCCGCTTGCAGCGCGATCTCCGGCAACTGCATGGCCGGATAGACGAGAGCGGACGTGCCGATCACGAAACAGAGATCAGCTTGCGCCGCGCCGAGCGCCGCCTGCTCGAAGACGCCGCCGGGCAGCATCTCGCCAAAGAGCACAACGTCGGGGCGCATCGGTGCGCCGCACGCGCGACAGGCGGGCGGGCGCGCGCCGTCGTCCGTTGCGCGCAGGCTGCTGCGCGCCTGACAGCGCGTGCAGCGCGCACGCCAGATATTGCCGTGTAGTTCGAGCACGTTGCGCGCACCGGCCTGCGCGTGCAGGTCGTCTACGTTCTGCGTGGCGAGCGTGAACAGGTCGAACCTGTCCTGCCAACTGGCCAGCAGCCGGTGCGCGGGATTGGGTTGCAAGTGCTGCAAGAGATCGCGTCGGTAGTCGAACCACGCCCAGACGGCCGGCAGGTCGCGTTCGAGCATCGCGGCCGAAGAGATCACGTCGAAGGGCAGCCCCTGCCACACGGCCGATTGCCCGCCGCCGCGAAACGTGGGCACGCCGCTCTCGGCCGAGACGCCCGCGCCCGTCAGGACGAAGACGCGCTGTGCCCGGCTGAGCCGCGCGCGCACTTCTTCCAGCGCATCGGTGGGCGTGTGTAGCTGCATCGTGTGTTCAGCCGCGATGGTAGCAGAGCGCGCCACTAAAGTGTCAAGCAAGGCGCTTTCAACTGCTTGCGGGTCGTCGCCGCGCCGGGTCATGGGCGAGTCATTAGTCAGCACGAAAGGTCGTGCGTTATACTTTGGTCTTTTCCGCAGGCTCCGGTTGGCGCAAAGACCACGGGGCCGCGCAATGAGCGAGAAGGAAGCCGACAACTTTGAAGCTGGCAGAACTACAACAGACCTTGCGCGAGCGCGTGCGCGCGACCGCCGCCGCGAAATTCGGCGTCGCGCTGGAAACGGTCACGGCTGAAATCCCGCCGCGCACGGAGCTTGGCGATTTGGCCTTCCCCGTCGCCTTTGAACTCGCCAAGCGGATCAAACAGACCACAGGGCAGAAGGCCAACCCGCGCGCCATCGCCGATGAACTGAAGGCCGCGCTTGAAGCCGAACCGCACGTTGCGCGGGTCGAGGTCGCGGGCGCAGGCTACCTGAACGTCTTCTTCGACCGTGCGGCACTGTGGGCGCAACTCGCCGCCGACACAACGCGCAGCAGCGCCGAACCGACGCACGGCGACGGACGCAAAGTCATCGTCGAACACACCAACATCAATCCGAACAAGGCGGCGCACATCGGCCACCTACGCAATGCCGTGCTGGGCGACGCCTTCGTGCGCGTGCTGCGTGCCACCGGCACAGAGGTTGAAGTTGACAACTATATTGACAACACCGGCGTACAGGTCGCCGACGTGGTCGTCGGCTTTATGCACGTCGAGCAGATGACGCTGGCGGACGTGCGCGCGCTCGACCGATCGTTGCCGCCGGAGCGCCCATTCGATTACTACTGCTGGGATTTGTATGCCAGCGTCGGTCTGTTCTATCGCAACGGCGACGCGGACGCGAAAGAAGACCCGGAGCGGCTCAAGCTGCGCGTCGAGACGCTACACGCGCTTGAAGCGGGCGACAACGAGACGGCGACACTCGCCGATTATGTCGCCACGCGCATCGTCGAATGCCACCTGCGGACGATGGGGCGGCTCGACATACGTTACGATCTGCTGCCGCGCGAATCCGACATTCTACGGCTCGGCTTCTGGCAACGCGCCTTCGAGCGGCTGAAAGAGACGGGCACGATCCGGCTTGAGACCGAAGGCAAGCACGCGGGCTGCTGGGTTATGCCGACCGACCTGCACGAAGGCACGGACGAGCACGAGGCCGACAAGATCATCGTCCGCTCCAACGGCATCGTCACCTACGCCGGCAAAGACATCGCCTATCAACTCTGGAAACTGGGCCGGCTCGGCCAAGATTTCTACTACCGGCCGTTTCGCACCTACGAGGACGGGCACGTCGTCTGGGTTACGACCAGCGAACCGGTTGACGCGGACGCACCGAAGCCGCCGCACTTCGGGGGCGGGCGCATGGTCTATAACGTGATTGACTCGCGCCAGTCCTATACGCAGGACGTGGTGCGGCGCGGCGCAGCGGCCGTTGCGCCGGACGTGGGCGCGGCGGCGAGCGTGCATCTGGCTTACGAGATGGTGGCGCTCTCGCCCGCTGCGTGCGAGGAACTCGGGTTCGAGTTGAGCGCGGAAGATCGTACGCGCCCCTTCATCGAGATGAGCGGGCGCAAAGGTCTCGGCGTCAAGGTGGACGATCTCGTTAACCGGCTTGAAGCCGGTGCGCTCGCGGAGGTTGAAGCGCGCCACGCGGACTTGCCGCAGGCGGACAAGTTGCAGACCGCCCACGCCATCGCCATCGGCGCGCTGCGCTATTTTCTGCTCAAGTGGACGCGCAATTCGCTGATCGCGTTTGATTTCAAAGAGGCGCTTTCGTTCGAGGGCGAGACCGGCCCCTATTGTCAGTATGCGGCCGTGCGCGCCAACTCGATCTTTCGTAAGCTCGAACCGGCGTTGCTCGCAGAAGCGAGCCAGCTTGTCAGCGCCATCGGCACGAACGAGGCGCAGACGGAAGCGGTGCGGCAGGTGTTCGCGGGCGCGGGCGGCGATGAACTCTGGTCGCTCGTCACGTTAGCCGCGCGGCTCGATGAGGCCGTCGCACAGGCGGCGACGCAGGAAGAACCGGCGCATCTGGCCAAGTACACGTTCCAACTCGCACGCGCCTTCAACCTCTTCTATCATCGCTATCGCATACGCGGCGAGGAAGATGCGGCGCGGCGCGGCGTCTTGATCCGCATCGCAGACCTCGTGCGGCAGCAGTTGCGCGCCGCGCTTGGCACGCTCGGCATCAGCGTACCCGACCGGATGTGACGATTTGCACAGGAGTCCGCGCGCAGTTCGCCACACTTTTAACGCGCCGTAAACGTATATTAGTATGAGCGCGAACACGGATTATGGTTTTCCTAACGGCGCGGCGCGCATTGTTTAATTGTCTGACTGTTAGCTGACGAGACTGAAGGCGTTCAAACTTATGTTGATTGTAATGAAGACTGACGCGACCGAGCGCGAGATCGCGGACGTGTTGCGCGTGATCGAAGAACTTGGTTTGCGCGGCCACCCGCTGCCGGGCGCGCAGCGCACCGCCATCGGCATCACCGGCAATCAGGGCGCGGTTGACGCATCGCACTTCGAGAACCTGCCGGGCGTGGCCGACGCGATCCGCGTCAGCAAACCCTACAAGCTGATCACGCTCGATCTGAAACCGGAAAAGACGGTCGTGCGCGTCGGCGACGCGGCGGTGGGTGGCGACGAATTGGCGCTCATCGCCGGCCCTTGCGCCATCGAGAGCCGCGCGCAGGCGTTCGCCATCGCCGAGGCTGTGCGCCGCTCCGGCGCGCGCTTCTTTCGCGGCGGCGCGTTCAAGCCGCGCACCAGCCCCTACGCCTTTCAGGGTCTCGGCGAAGAGGGCCTGAAGATCATGGCGGAGGTGCGCGAGGGCTATGGACTGAAGATCGTGACGGAGGCGCTCGACGAGCACGGCGTCGATCTGGTCGAACGCTACGGCGACATGATCCAACTCGGCGCGCGCAACATGCAGAACTTCTCGCTGCTCAAGCGCGCCGGGCGCTCGCACCTGCCCGTGCTGTTGAAACGGGGCTTAGCGGCGACGCTCGACGAATGGCTGCTCGCCGCCGAGTACATCATGGGCGAGGGCAACTACAACGTGATCCTGTGCGAGCGCGGCGTCCGCACCTTCGCGCAGCACACGCGCAACACCTTAGACCTCGCGGCCGTGCCGGCCGTGCGGCGCATCTCGCACCTGCCCATCGTGATCGATCCGTCGCACGGCACGGGGCACAACTACATGGTCGCGCCGCTCGCGCGTGCAGGCGTCGCCACCGGCGCGGACGGACTCATCATCGAAGTCCACGACCAACCGGAGAAGGCGCTCTCGGACGGCGCGCAGGCACTCACGCTGGAACAGTACGACCGGCTTGTCGCAGAGGTGCGCGCCATCCACGAAGTCGTCGTGCCCACGCCCGTCGGCTAAGCCGCGAGCAGTTATTCTTAAGGCCAGCGCGGGCCGGGTGCGTTTGAGTGACTGGGTCA
>DASVQA010000023.1:0-82231 GCA_036389375.1 Pyrinomonadaceae bacterium
CGTGACTTAACAACCACGCGCGCCCCGGTCGAGTTTTAGAACGCGAAGTTATAGTTGATCGTGCCGACGACCTTGACGGGCTGACCCGACAGGAGCGTGGGCGAGAAGCGCGCGCGCAGTGCTGCCTGCTCGGCTGCCGCGCGCAGCGTTGTATGGCCGGTGAGCGCCTTGGCCGAGATGACGCGCCCCGTCACGTCCACGACCACTTCGACCGTGACCAGACCGGAAGCGCGCATGCGCTTGGCCGGCTCGGGATATTCGGGTGCGGGCAGCGTCACCGCGCGCCCGTTGAGCACGCCGCCGGACATCGGCTTGACGGGCGCTTTGGGCGCGGGCGGCGGCGGGCCGTCGTCGGTTTTCACGACGGCGGCGGAGTTCGCGGGCGTGCCGGCGTTCGCATTGTTCGTCGGCGCGCTCAGGGCGACGCTCGCGCCGGTATTCATGGCGGCGTTCGGCAACGCAGCATTGTTGAGTTTGACGGCGGGCGCTGTATTAGTGTTGTTGGGCGCGGGCGCGTTCGTCTTGACGACCGAAACGGGCTGCGCCTGCGCGCTCGACGGCGCGGCGGCGACCGGCGCGGCTGGCTGCTGTGTGCCGGGCTGAAGTTTCTTGGCGACGTTCTCTTCGAGGTAGTAGCTGATCGAACGATAGGTCACTTCGGTCGGCTCGAACGTCAGCTTGCCGTTTTCGATGATGGCGACGGACGTGACCATCTTCGTCCAATTGTTCATCGCGTCGAACTCGTACTGGTAGACCTCTTTGCTCATAACCGAGCCGTCGGCGTTAAAGAGCGTCATCTCGATGATGTTGCCCTTGTCGTCGTACTTGTAGACCTCTTTGCCTGTGAGCGAGCCGCCGGCCGAGAGGAAGTAGGCGTTGTCGATCTTGACGCCCTTCATGTCGTAGGTCGCCGTCTCAAGCACGACGCGCGGCCCTTCGACGATCTTGCCTTCCTTAACAAGCACCTTCGCGGTCTCGGTGCGGATGCGCCGCACGGGGCCGCTCAAACCGTCGCGGTCGCGGTCTGTCTCGGTCGCGTCGCCGGGCGCAGCAGCAGCCGCGCGCGCGAGCATGAAGCGCAGCGCGCCCGGCATGCGGGCCGAGGCGACGGCTGAAGTCGCCGTCAGCAAGAGGAGGAGCAGGGGGAGTCGGGTTCGTGTCAGCATAGTCGATCACTCCATTTCGATAGGCACTTGAGAGAAAGCGCCGGGCGGGTGCGGAGCGTGTGCGGTCGGCGGGCGCAACCGGGCGGGCACGTCGGGCCGACCGGGCGAGGGCTTCCGCCCGTGTCTTGCTTCAGAAGCCGCTTCTACTTCAGTTTTGGATTTGCAGCGCGGTGGCCCTCGACGGGGGCGCGTCGTGGGTTGCGGGCTAGAAGTGGGATCGAGCTGCTACCGAATCTGCGGCCCATTAGTCGCCGCACGTCGCACACGTAACTGTCTGCTGCCGCCGGTCTGACGGCAGAGCAAGTATCACATATTAAACCATGTTTGTCTATATCAAACATGGCTGTGCGCCGGATTACTTGGCGTTTCGGCTTATTTGTTTGGGGCGGCGGGAAAATCCGGGTAGGTGGCGAGCAGGGCGGCGATAGCATCGACGGCACTTGTGGCGGGCGCGCGCTCGGTCTCTTCGTTGCAGATGATGGCGAAGGCGAGCGGCTCGCCCTCGGCGGTCGTGGCGTAGCCGGAGAGCGCGTGGACGTAGGTGATCGTGCCGGTCTTGGCGCTGATGTGCTCGGCGGTGCGTGCGCCGCGCAGGCGGGCGGCTAGCGTGCCATCGCGCCCGGCGGTGGGGAGTGAGGCGTTGAAGGCTGCGGCGGCCGGGCTGCGCGCCATGCGTTCAAGCAGCTTGACGGTGGCTGCGGGCGTGACGAGGTCGAGGCGCGAAAGGCCGCTGCCATCGTGCAGCGCGAGCCGCGTCGTGTCTGCACCCGCGCGTTCATTGAGCCAGCGACGTATGACGGCCGTGCCCGCTTCGTCGTCCCCGCGCTGCTGCGTCTTTGCCTGATCCTCGTCGGGCGCGTAAGTCTGCCCGCGCTCGTGGCCCAGCGTGCGCAGCATCAATTCGGCGTTCAGGTTGATGCTCTCCTTGTTTGTCACGCGCACAACTTCAGCGAGCGTGTCACTGACAACTGCGGCCAACTCGACGGCGCGCGCCGGCTCGAAGCGTTCAGCCGCGCGCACGCGCGCATCACGCGTGACCGGCTCGCCGTCAACCTTGATCTCGCGCGCCGCGAGCGCACGCTTGAAGGCTTGCGCGGCCCACAGCGCGGGCCTGTGTACGGCCAGCCGCACACTGTAGCCGGGATGTCCGAGCGGCAGATCGCCCCAGACGCGCACCTCGTTGTCCGACAAGCCGCGCGTGACGCCGAGCGTCGGGCGCACGCCGCGCTCTGCCGTGCCTGCGTCGTTTGTCACGCGCACATAATCCGTCTCAGGTACGAGCCGCACCTGCGCCGCGTCGCCCACCTTCGCACCGGGCTTGAGGCTGACCGTGATCTCGTTGCCGTCGAGCGAGAGCGCGCTCGGCTCTGCGCCGAAGTACCACTGCACGTCCGTCCATAACCAACCGTCGCCCAGCGCCTCGCCGCGCAGAAAACTTTCATCGCCGACGACACGCCCACGCACGCGCCGCACGCCGCGCCGGTAAAGCTCGTCTGCGAGTTGCTGCACATGATCGACCGGCGTGTGGCGCGTCACGTGCGCGGCGAGGTCGGGCGCACCGCGCCCGTAGAGCGTGAGGTCGCCGCCGATTGTGCCTTGCGCGTCCGGCGGCGCGGCCGCATAGACGGAGGTGCGCCAGCGATAATCCGCGCCGAGCAGATCGAGCGCCGCGGCCGTCGTGTAAAGTTTCAGGTTCGACGCGGGCAGAAACAGCCGGTCGGCGTCGCGCTGATAAAGCACGCGCCCGTCACGCAGACTGACGACGAGCACGCCCCAACGCGCCGCCGCGAACTCGCCCTCGTCAATCTCCTTAGCGACGCGCCGCGCAAACTCTGCGTCCGCCGCGCGCGTCTTTTCAGTGCGTGCGGTTGGCGCTGGCGCTCTGCCGCCTGCGGCCAGCGCGCTGCTTCGCGTGCTTTGCGGCGAGCCTGTTTTCTGCTCGCGCGCAGACTGCGCTTGACCGCCGCACTGCGCGAGGACGAGCACCAACGTTAACAGCATGAGCGCGCACGCGCGGCTCGTGAACGTGCGTGACGGTCTGCGCGGCTTGGTCATTGGTCTTAGCTGGCAAAGAGCGAGGCGGTGCGCTCGGTGGAGGTGAAGGCGGAGCGCGTGTTGATGTAAGCCTCGTCCACGGAGATGTCTGTGATGCTGCCGCCATGTATGACGCGGTGGCGCGGCTCGGTCGGCATGTAAGTCTTATTCGTCGGGTGGCCGAGCAGCACGACGACGGGTGTGCCGACCGCCGTGGCGATATGCAGCGGCCCCGTGTCGTTTGTGACGAAGACGCTCAGGCGCGCGAGCGCCGCCGCGAGTTGCGGGATGGTGAGTTGGTCTATGAACTTGGTGGTGCGCGAGAACGCAGCGCGCAACTCGCGTAGTCGCCCGCGCTCTTCCGGCCCGACGAAGACGACCACGCGCACGTCGTCGTTGCGCTCTAAACGACCGGCCAGTTCGACGAAACGCTCAAGCGGCCACTGGCGGCTCGGATGCCCCGCACCGGGAAAAAGGCCGACGAGCGGTGCGTCGCCGACGAGTTTCTCCTTGCGAAAAATCTGTTCGACCGTGGCTTGCGCATCCGCGCGGAGCGGCAGACGCGGCACACGCGCGACCGCCGGCACATTCAACGGCGCGAGCACGTCAAGGTAGCGTTCAATCGCATGCTTTGACGTGTCTTCGACGGGCGGGCGCGGGCGGAAGTTAGAGAGCGCATCGAGCGAGCGCGTCGGGCGGCGCGCGTACAGGCGCTGCGGCGCGCCGGACAGATAACCGAGCAGGTTTGTTTCCGACAGGCTGTGTAGATCGATGACAAAGTCGAAGCCGCGTCGGCGCACGTCGCGCACGATCCGCGCGATCTGCCAGAGCGAGACGGGCACGAAGCCGTCGCGCAGCGCCACGCGATCCACGACCAACACCTCGTCGGCGCAACCGGCCAACTCAACCACCTGTTTGCCCGGCTTGCCGACCGCGACCGTGATGCGTGCGCGCGGAAAGCGCGCGCGGACGGCGTGCAGCGCCGGCAGACTCAAGACCACGTCGCCGAGTTGGCCGAAATCGATCACCAGAATATTGTGCGGATTAAAACTCATCGCTCGAAAACTAACGTCAAAACCGGCCCGCAGGTTCGCCCCGCTTAGCCCGTTCACTCATACAACGCCCGCAAACGCTGGCTGAAATCCACGGCGGCGACGCGATTATCCGAATCCACCCATTGATTGATCGAGCCTTTGCTGAAACTCGTGTGCCGCAGCCACTCGTCGCCGATGGCAGCCCACGTCGCTTCGGCGAAGCGCTCGGCGTGCAGGACGCGAAACGGGCGCTGGTAATAGTTGCGCGTCTCCGGCGCAACGGGCGGCGCGACGCCGAGCGCGTTGAAACGCGCGGCCACCGCTTCATAAGCCAGCGCCATGTGCGCTTCGCGTTCCGCCCACGTCGCAGACTGTAGCACTTTTCTGAGCGTCGGACTGAGCGCGGCGGCACAAGCAAGCTCTGCGAAGCCCGTGCCGAACCACTTGCTGTAGGGCGCATACTTGCGCTCGATGAAGAAGCAGAGCCGCATCAGGTTTTTCACCTGCCGCGCGGCGATGACCGCCGAGCCGAGTTCGTCGCCGAGTTGACCGCAACGGCCGACGAAGGCCTCCTCCTCGCTCAACTTCAACCACTGCGCAGCGAGCAGGCAGAGCCAGACATCGCGCGGATAATAGCCGAGCCTGCGCCGCACCTCGGTCAACTCACCCAGCCCGTCGTGAAAGACCCGGCCGGCGGTCACGCCGAGCAGTTTGTGTTCGGACAGGCTGAGCCATACGGCCGGGCTGAGTTCGCTCAACGGATCGCAGCCGAGATACCACTGGCAAAAGTTCTGGACGCTCTCGCAATAGACCTGATGCGCGACGGGGCGCACGGCGCGCGGCTTCATCCGCCGCACGTCGCCCTCGTGCTCGCCCTCGAAGTTGGTTGGGTAGCCGCGAAACGTGTAGGGCAGTTGCGCGCCGAACATTGCGCCGACCTGCTCGGCGTAGCGCACGCGATCCGGCTCGGCCAAAAAGATGTAACAGCGCGGGCCCCAGAAGTGATCTGTGGACTGCGCGTCGTCGTAGCCGAGCACGTCCGAACCCCAGCCGACGAGCGCCGCCGCGTGCGGCACGGTTGGAAAGTGCGCGTCGAACAACGGGCGTACCGCTTCGCGGTAGAAGGCTTCGCTGAGCGCGCGGCCGGAGATGAAGGCTGGCTGACTCATGGCAGTCGAAACGGGTGCGGACTATCGTCTGTCGTCGTTATGCTAATATGTCCGCAGGTTCACCCACCATCAAAACGAGTGCTCGACGCGAAACTTTTCAGAGGGAAACCGGGATGAGCAAGGATGATGCGGCCCTGTTGCGCGAACTGAAAACATTGACGAAGGACTTGCTGTTTATGAGCGAGTCGGACTACGCAGTTAAGCCGTTCGTGCAAGCGCCGAAAGGGCAGCCGGCAATGTCGCCGCAGGATTTCGTCGCCTCGAAGAAAGCCGGGCCGAACGCGGCGGTCAACGAAGTCGGGTTCGACAGTTTCTTCCAGAGCGCCATGGAGGAACAGGACTGGCAGACGCCGGAGGCGCGCGCGACCGCCCGTAAATTTCAGGCGCTCGTCAAAGCCCTGAAAGAAAATCTGAGCGACATTAAAGTCTATAAGGTCGGCGACACCGAAGCCGATGTCTACGTGGTCGGCAAGACGGCGGCCGGCAGTCTGGCCGGCGTCACGACAAAAGTGGTTGAGACTTAAACGGCGCGAGGTCGCACGGCTGCTCACTTCCCGCGCACTAATTCATCCCAACACTGCCTGCTTGCGCGCCGGCAAAATTCAGCGACCGGCATCTTTCTTCGCCTTCAACGCTGCCTGCACGTCCACCGGCAAATCCGAGAGGAAGTGATAACCCGTCTTCTGCTCAAGGTCGCTGACCGTCGTGATGTATTTCTGCCACGGGTCGAGCGCGATGCCCTGCACGTTCGGCATATCTACGGCGATGACGCGCGCGTTCCGATCGATCTGCGAAAAGTCGCTCCCGGCGGGCGCGACGAGCACGATCTTCCAACAGTTCGTCGGCACGTTGACCTTGTTCGCTTTGCCTATCGTCTTGGCCGCGCCGTAGCCGCCCGCGATGATGTAAAGCTGTTTGCCCTGCTGCGCGAGCGTGCGGCTATAGGATTCCAACGACTCCCAGACCTGCCGGTTCAGATCGGGCGTCTGCGGCAGCATGTTCGCCATGCTGAACGTCTCGGAGTTGTCCGCCTCGGTGGCGGTTCTGTCTTTCGAGTTGCAGACGTGTCCGCGATCAAAGCCCGTGCCCGTGTAATCATCCGGCGTGACGCGCTTGAACCCGGCGGGCAGCGCCGCCTCAGGATGAAAATTGTTCTGCCGCTGCACGTCGCCTATGTCCGACGCCTGCAAATGCCAACTCACCCAGTTCGGCTCGCCCTTCTCGTCATTGTAAGAGAGCACATACTGCGGCTTCACCAGCAAGTAATTATTCTTGTTACTTGCAACGCTCGACGCATCGCTCGGATTACCGAGCGCAACGTTCGGACTAACCGGCACACGCGCGGTGGTCGGCGCGGGCCGGCTCTCCGGCGGCGTCGGCGGCGGCACGCGATTGCGGACGTAGATAAAGAGAGCCACTACGACCAGCAGCAACACAAGCGGCAGCAGATATTTTCTGAAATTAGACAAAGGCTTAGTTCCTATCTTTACGTGAGCAACGAGGCGGCCGTGATTCTACTAAACAATCTGTGATCCAGAAAGAGAAGGCTTGCCGTCATCGCTTGCTGCAAGCGAGACCGGGCCACCGCTTACTCGGCCACAGACCAGAGCGTATATTTTTGTGGAAACCCTTTAAGCTCCTGATCAGTGTGCTCAATCCACTTCAGTTTTTTGTGGCGCGCGGCGCGCAGGCTGTCCACGTCCTCTTTAACTTTCATGCTGACCCGAATACCCGCACCCTTAGCATGCGCCTCGACTCTGGCGGCCATGTTAACGTGCTGCCCGAAAGCATCACCGGCGTTGACCTCAACCGGCCCGATGTGGATGCCGGCCCGGATTTTGACTAGCTCGTGACCGGCATCACGATTGAGGGCCAACGCGAAATCCAGCGCATCGCTCGCGCTGTGAAAAGCCGCCATGACGCCATCGCCCTTGTTCTTGATCAAATAGCCATGACCGTGCCGAATCAATTCCTGCGTGCGGGCAAAATGTGCTTCACGCACCTGTCGCCAACGTTCGTCGCCGGATTCCACGTTGAGCTTAGTGCTATCAACCACATCGGTAAACACGACTGCGACGGTGGCTATGTCTGCCCCGCCCGCCCATGTCTTAAAGTTCTCAGTGCGCAATTCCGCCGATGCGGCGACGAGTTCGCCGCCACGTTCCATGTGCGCCTCGGCGCGATTCTTTATCTCCTCAATCTGCGAGTGGAATCTTTGCTCGTCACGATAGAGCATTTGCAGCGCATCACGTAGCGGAAACTTTTCGTCACAGTACTGGCAACGCATCTGTGTCTCGCCCCGCGCCAGCTTTATCTCAATCACACGGCGATCCTGCACTAGCTCACCGCAGTGCGGGCAGCGATAAATGCCGCGCGGTCTTACCGCGACGCCCTTATCGTTAAAATGGTCGGCGATGATTTTAAGAAAGAGGGCCTTGTGATCGTCGCTCACGCCATCGGCGTAGAACACCTTCAGCGTGCCGCGCCCGTCGCCTTCACTGTGCAGTTGAAAGCCGCAGACGCGAACGGGCTTGCTGGGGGCTAGAAACTCGGCGGCGTTCTTCCAGAGCCTCTTTAACTTGAAGATGCCGCCGTAATAGAGCTTGACGACTAGCGTGGTGTAGAGATTTTCTACCTGCCCTTCAAAGTCGAACTCGACTTGGATGACCGGGTCTGCTTCAAGCGGCGGCATCCGCCGGTTGAATTTTGAAGGGAAGACGAGATTACCGTCCTGCTCCAATGCCAGCCCCAATCTTAAGAACAACTCAACGGTCGCGTGGAGCAGAAAAATCTTGTCCGATTGCTTCAGCCCACCCTCATCTTTCAACTTAATGCGCCCGTCCAGCACGTCACCTTTACGCACCGCGCCCAACCCGTCTGTGTGCCGCCGCGCCGCGTCCACGATGTCGGCGGCATAACCGTTCAATAGCTCTGGCTTGAGCAGGACGAAGTCGCCGAAGGAAAGGCGTTTGATCAGGCCGGCAATTTCGACATGCCCGATGACGGTACGAAACTCATCTTCGGTCGGCGCGCCTTCAACGCCCGCTGCTGCATCGAACTCCGCCCGCAGGTCAGGCTGGCGCACGAGTATTCTGTTGCCCTGTCGCACAGTGGTCAGAAAGTCCTTGATGCGCTTGAAGACTTCGGGGCTGCGCGTGCGGGGCAGTTGCTCCCACGGGATGGCCGCCATGATCGCTGCGCGCAATTCGTCGCAGCCTTCATTCGTCTCGGCACTCGTTGTGAAGTGCGCGAGATAGCCGTGCGCTCGGCAATAAGCTGCGATGTCGTCTTCAGTCATGCGGACGCCGCCCGCGTCCACCCGCGCGGCCACGAGCAGCTTCTGCACCTCGCCCGCGACAGTGTTCCTGAGCGCCTTCTCCCAATAGTCGATCCCGAAGAATGTGTCCTGCGATTTCGTCGGGTCGTAGAGCAGCAGCGCAACGTTCGTCTCGTTCATGAAAAGCTGATGCGTCAGCCGGTACTCGTCCTGCCCCGCGAAGTCCCACAACATCACTTCGCGCTCCGGCTCGCTATAGAGCGGCCACACGTTCATCCCGTGCGTCGAGCCGGGCGTCGGCCGCCACACGCCCTCGGCCAGACGCACGCCGAGACCCGTCTTGCCTACGCCCGTATCGCCCACGAGTACGACTTTAGCGTTGGTGTAACTGATGCTGGGCGCGACCGAGGGCGCAGCTAGGATGACAGCAAAATCTAGATCCCAGATGCGGAGCACCCTGTTTTTTTCGCTGAGCGTAGCGAGCACGGGCGCGTGCGGATGGAAGGCTAAACCACTCGCCTCATAGAAGGACGGCTCGTCAAGCACTGCGACGTTATCGCCCGTATCGCAGCGCCATAGGCGGATGGTGTTGTCCATGGATTTTGAGGCGAGGATGTCGCCCGTAGAGGAGAAAGCAACACTGATAACATAATCGGTGTGGCCTTCAATGCTTATGAGCCGCTGCCCCGTCGCCGCGTCCCACATCTGGACAGTGCCATCGAAGCTGCCGGCGGCGAGCGTCTGCCCGTCGGGCGACCACGCGATACTGTCAGGGGCGAACGACCCTTGCAGCGTATACCGTAGTTGGCCGGTGTCGGCGTCTCTCAGGCGGATGAGGCCCTTGTCGTTCTGGGCGGCGAGCGTCTGTCCGTCGGGCGACCACGCGATACTGTTGACGCGGTCAGGGCGCTCTGAAGGCGGGCGGAGCAGATAACCCGTCTTGGCGCTCCACA
Organism: Pyrinomonadaceae bacterium; assembly: GCA_036389375.1. Lineage (GTDB taxonomy): Bacteria > Acidobacteriota > Blastocatellia > Pyrinomonadales > Pyrinomonadaceae > QHXQ01. The sequence continues at coordinate 9,634 of DASVQA010000023.1, forward strand.
GGCGGACAGTGCCATAGTTGCTCCCGGCGGCCAGCATCGTGCCGTCGGGCGACCAAACGACACAGTCGGAGTTTAAGTGCGCGGTTCGGATGTGGAGGCGTTGCTGCCCCGTCTCGATGTCCCAAAGATTGATGTCATTGCTGCCAGCACTGCCGGCCGCGAACATTCGTCCATCGGGCGACCACGCAATCCGGCCGGAATTTAAGTAGAACGTGCGCCGCAAGCGGCCGGTCTCGGCGTCCCACAGCCGGACAGTGCCATCGCTGCTCCCGGCGGCGATGGTCTGCCCGTCCGGCGACCACGCAAGGTGCATGAAGACATCATTATTTCCGCCGAGTGTATGCCGGAGGGTGAAGCCGGCCGGGATTTGATTGGGGTTGGCTTCTTCAGACATAAGCGTTAGCGCTGCGGCTCATCCGGTTGATGTGAGTTAGCCGGCGCGGCCGCTTACAGCGTAGGTGCGCTGATCAATGACACTCGCTGCACAAACCGGCGAGTGTTTTGCTTATCAGGTTTCGCGCAAGTCCCGGCCGGTCATCTCGGTTGGTTGCTTGATGCCGAGTAGACCGAGCATGGTGGGCGCAACGTCTTCGAGTGCGCCGTCGGCGCGGAGTTTGACGCCGCGTGCGGCTTCGTCAATCAAGAGGAAGGGCACGGGGTTCGTAGTGTGCGCGGTGTGTGGTTGGCCGGTCTGCGGGTCGAGCATCTGTTCGCAGTTGCCGTGATCGGCCGTGATGAGACAGCGCCCGCGTGCGGTCTTGAGCCGTTTGGTGATCCAGCCGAGACAGGTGTCAACGTATTGGACGGCTTCGATAGTCTTCGCCAAGTTCCCGGTGTGACCGACCATGTCGGGGTTGGCGAAGTTGATGATGTAGGCGTCCGTGTCGCCCTCGTCCATCGCGCGGAGGATTTTGTCTGTGAGTTTGAAGGCGGCCATCTCAGGGGCGAGGTCGTAGGTCGCCACTTTGGGCGAGGGCACGAGCAGACGACGCTCGTGGGGAAACTCGCGCTCCGTGCCGCCGTTGAAGAAGTAGGTGACGTGTGCGTACTTCTCCGTCTCGGCCATGCGATAGTTGCGCACGCCCAACCCGGCGAAGACTTCGGCGAGAATGTTGTGCGGCTGCGTGGGCGGAAAGGCGACGGGCAGCGGGTAGTTCTTGTCGTAGATAGCGAAGCAGACAAAGTGCGTGTGCGGGCGCTGCGGCGTCGGAAAATCTTCAAAGCCGGGCACGGCGAGTGCCGAAGTGATCTGGCGTGCGCGGTCGGCGCGGAAGTTGAAGAAGATCACGGAGTCGCCATCTTTGAAGGTCGCCACCGGCTCGCCGTCCGCGCGCACGACGACGACCGGCTCGATGAACTCGTCCGTTATGCCGCGCTCGTAAGACGCACGGATGGCGGCGACCGGATCGCTCGCCCGCTCGCCTTCGCCATTGACGAGCAACTTGTAGGCGCGCTCCGTGCGCTCCCAACGCTTGTCCCGATCCATCGCATAGTAACGCCCGCAGACGGAGGCCACTTCGCCGCAGCCCAACTCCGCACACTGCGCCTGCATGGCCGCGACGTAGCGGTCGGCGGACGAGGGCGGCGTGTCGCGCCCGTCGAGGAAGCAGTGGACGTAGACGCGGCGCAGACCCCGCGCGTGGGCCATGCGCAGCAGCGCGTAGGCGTGCTCCTGCGACGAATGGACGAGACCGTCCGACGTGAGACCCATGATGTGCAGCGCGCGGTCGTGTCTGAGCGCGCTGTCGAGCGCCGCGTTGAGCGCGAGGTTCTGCGCGAACTCGCCCGTCTTAACCTCGTAGTTGATGCGCTCCAAGTCCGTCCGCACGACGCGCCCCGCGCCCATGCACAGATGGCCCACGTTCGAGTTGCCCATCACGCCCGTCGGCAGACCCACACACTCGCCCGACGCTTCGATCAACGTGTGCGGATACTTCTCCAACAGTTCGTTGTAGAACGGCATTTGCGCGAGCGCGACGGCGTTGCCTTCGCGTTCCGCCCGGTAGCCGAACCCGTCGAGGATGATGAGCGCGAGCGGCCCCTGTGGCACAGTCAAAATATCGCCTCCTTGAATCTGTTGGACGCTGCCGCGCTTAACGAAACTGCGGGCCGCCCGCTTGCGCGCCGAGCATCTCAGGCGTCGCTTGATAGCGCGTGCCGCAGTTGGGGCATTGCGCGAGTTGCTTGACGCCGCTGAGCGGGATGACCGGGATGATGAAGAACAGCGTGATGAACTGCATCCCACGCTTGAGCGTGAACGGCGCGACCGTGCCGCACCGGCCGCAATGCACCGCCTGCGCGGTCTGCGCCGCGCCCCACGTCAGAAAGCGCGTGCCAATGATAAAGAAGAAGAACAAGGTTAACTCCTTCAGTTGATGCTTACCCGGTTAACGCTTCGCTGCGCGCGCTTTCTTCGCCGCACCGTGCGCGCGCTTGCCACCGGCCGGCGCGCGCTCTGCCGACGCGGCCGGCTGCGCCTCAGGGGCCAGTTGATAGAGGGCGGCGCGACCGGGGAAGCGCGCGGCGGCGCGCAGGTCTGCTTCGATGCGGAGCAGTTGATTGTACTTGGCGATGCGGTCGCTGCGCGAGAGCGAGCCGGTCTTGATCTGACCGGCGTTGGTTGCAACGGCCAAGTCGGCAATAAAGGTGTCTTCCGTCTCGCCGGAGCGGTGCGAGATGATGGCAGTGCGACCGTGCGTGCGCGCCAGTTCGATGCAGTCGAGCGTCTCGGTCAGCGTACCGATCTGGTTGACTTTGATCAGGATCGAATTGGCGACGCCGCGCGCGATGCCGCGCCGCAAAAATTCCGTGTTGGTGACGAACAGATCATCGCCGACGAGTTGGACGCGGCTGCCGAGGGCGTCCGTCAGCGTGCGCCAACCGGCCCAGTCGTTCTCGGCCATGCCGTCTTCGATTGAGATGATCGGGTAGGCGGTGGCCCACGTCTGCCAGTAGGCGACCATCTCATCGCTCGACAGTTTCCGCCCGTCAGATTTTTTGAAGACGTACTGTTTACCGTCGTAGAACTCGCTGGCCGCCGGGTCGAGCGCGAGCATGACGTTTGCGCCCGCGTCGTAGCCCGCCTGTTTGATCGCTTCGAGGATCGTCTCAATCGCTTCCTCGTTCGATCTGAGGTTCGGCGCGAAGCCGCCCTCGTCGCCGACCGAAGTGGCCAGACCACGTTTTTTCAGCACCGCTTTGAGCGCGTGAAAAATCTCTGCGCCGACGCGCAGCGCCTCGCTGAAACTCGGCGCACCGATGGGCATGATCATGAACTCCTGAAAGTCCACGTTGTTGTCGGCGTGTGCGCCGCCGTTCAGGATGTTCATCATGGGCACGGGCAGCGTGCGCGCGTTGGCCCCGCCGAGATAACGATAGAGCGGCAGTTCCACGTAAGCGGCGGCGGCGCGGGCATTGGCGAGCGAGACGGCGAGCAGGGCGTTTGCGCCGAGCTTAGCCTTCGTCGGCGTGCCGTCGAGCGCGATGAGCGCCGCGTCAACTTCCGCCTGATCGAGCGCGTCGTAGCCGGCGAGCGCGGGCGCGATGCGTTCGTTGACGTTCGTGACCGCTTGCTGCACGCCCTTGCCGCCATAACGCCGCTTGTCATTGTCGCGTAGCTCGACCGCCTCGTGTTCGCCGGTGGAAGCGCCGGAGGGCACGGCGGCGCGCCCCGTCTCGCCGCTCAACAGGACGACTTCCGCTTCGATGGTTGGGTTGCCGCGCGAATCCAGTATCTCGCGCGCGTAAACTGATTCAATCAGGCTCATGGTCTCTTTTCGGCCGGGCTGAACTCCTGTCAATTGTGCTTTCGTTTGAGCAAGAATCTATCTCATATTCGTCACGGACAGTCAAAGCCGCTGCTGCGACCGACAAGGCGCAATCTGTCTGCGCGGTCGCGTAAGCGTGTCGAAGCGGTGCATTAAGGCAACAAGAGCAGGGCCGGGCACGTTGTGCGGCCCGGCAGGAGTGTGAGCGGTGCGGCGTGCGGCACAGACACAAATGCATGAGGTTGACCACAATTGCGCGATGAAACTCAGGTATAAGTTCATCAGTGGCTCACGACGGGCGGGGTGGATAGTGAATGCAGGCGAACGAGATAAACGAGACGAACGAGACGAACGAGACGAGCCAGCCGGCGGCAGCGATGCCGGCACCAGCACCGGCTAAACGCCCGCGCCCGCTCGCGGGATTTGTGATCGCGGGGGCGGCGCTCGTGGCGCTATTCGGACTGGCCGCGCTGAAGGGGCGAGTTAAGGATCAACCAACAAGTTAAGGGGAGAACAGCAGATTATGTCAGCACAAGCATTGGGTCGAGAGACGGGAACGGGCACGGGATTGGGTACACAGGGTGGCGCACTCGCCAACCGCGACGCGGCAGAGTCCGTGCTCAAGACGATTGATGAGTCAACCAAAGGTGCGACGGGCGTGAGCCTGTTCCACATTCTGACCATCGGTTCAATCGGCGCGTCGCTCGCGCTATTTTTCAGCGGCAACAAGCAGGCCGGCATCTTCGTGGGCCTCTGGCCGCCGACCTTTCAGGCGTTGAAGTCAGTGGTGGACAAGAACAAGAATTCATAACCCGGTAGAGAAATCCGAGAAAATTTACGGCGCGGTCAAAACTCTTGACCGCGCCTTTTTTTCGTCTGCCCGATGCGCGCAATTGATGCGCGCAATTAACGCTGGCATGACTTCACGGAAAGACGAGTGTGACGAGCGTGATCGCGGCCGCCGTGACAAGTGCGCGGCGATGAATACTTCGGGCTTTGGTGCGCACCTCCGTGATGAGGCTCGCGTCCGTCAGGCGCTCCTCGCCCGCGTCCATGTTGCACGTTCCGCGCGCGGCCAAAGCGATGCAGGTCTGTGCGCGCGCCTGTAGCAGCCCCAGCCCCGCCAGCCAGAGGGGAAAGAAGACCACGAGCCGCCACCAGCGCGGCGCACCATAGACGACCAGCACAAACGCGACGCCCACGCCCACCGTCAACGAGACGAGGCCGAGCACGCGCCGCTTGCGCCGTTCACGCGGGCCGATGTTCGCCGCTTCCATCATCAGGCAACTCTCTTTAGTCAGGGCGTCGCGGCGCGCAGCGTCGCCAAAGGTTGACCGGCGTTGACGTGTTCGCCGACGCGCGCGCTGATGGCGCGCACAGTTCCGGCGGACGAGGCACGCGCCGCGACGATCTCGACGATGGGCTTCATTATGGCCGGCGTTGTGTTTGCGGGCTGCTGGCGCGCCGTCAGGAGACCCGTCTGCGCACTCTGCGCGGCTTCCTGCGCCTGCCGGAAGCGTTGCTGCGCGCGGTCGTACTGTGCACGCGCACCGTCCAACTCGCCCTGCGTCGCCTGCCCCGCAGCCACGAGCGGCGTCAAACGCTGCACCTCGATCTCGGTGCGCACCACCTCGGCGCGTGCCGCTTCCGTCTCAGACTGCGCGGCCGTCACGTTACGCGCCGCACGCGCCTGCGGGTCTTCGGTCGGCGTCGGCTGCGCGCTCACTTGGCCCTTGCTGACGGCGATCTCGATCAGCGCCTCGCCTTCGTTAACCGGCGCGCCTTCGCGCACGAGCACGCGCCGCACCTCGCCCGTCGCCGGTGCGTTCACGACGATGACGCCGGCCGCCGTCTCATCTTCGCGCGTGCCGCCGCAGCCTGTGGCCAGCAAGCCGAACGCGCACGCAAGCAACAGCAGGCGTGCGCGCCGGTGTGTCTGCGCCGATGGGCGAAAGTTAATTGTCATGGCCGGAAGTTAATTGTCATGCCCGCCGCCTGCTTCCGCGCTTGCGCCGGCCGGTTTCGCGGCGGCGGGCGCGGTCAGTAGGTCGGCGGCATCGGTACGCATCTCCAACTCACGGGTGTCGGTGCGGACGGCGACGTTATTGGCCGTGAGCGTGTTGCCGGTGGCGTGTTGGAAGAGGGCGATGGCTTTGTTGAGATCAGTCTGCGCCTGTAGCTCGCGCCCGCGCGCGGCGAGCAGTTCGGTCTGGCGTTGCAGGACGAGAAAGACGGTCGTCGTGCCCGCGCGCAGTTGGCGCTGCTCGCTCTCGTACTGTTGCTCGGAGGATGAACGCGCGGCCGCCGCCGCTGCCAAGCGTGCTTCGGCTGAACGCAAAGACTGTGTGGCGTTGCGCACGTCGGCCTCGATCAACTGCTCGGTCTGCGCGCGTTGATTGTCTATGCGCCGCCCTTCAGCGAGCGAGCGCCCGAGATTCGCCTCGGCCGTGCGGTTGCGCAAAGGCAGCGAGACGCGCACGCCGAGGTTGTAGGTCGGGAATTTGGCCGTCGCCAGATTCGTCAGCGATTTTGGCAGCCCGCCGACGAGCACATCGGGCGGCGGATTGGCCGTCGCCGTGATGACGAGCGGATCGAGACCGGCGAGCGTGGATAGTTGGTTGATGCGCGCAAGCAGCAGCGGGTTCGTGGCATTGCGCGGGGTCGTGGCCACATCCGTCAACGCGCCCGCCAGCCCCGCCGCCGCGTAAGTGCCGACTAGGTCAACCTGCGGTTTGGTCAACTCGCGGAAATAGCGCGTGTCGATCTGGTTGATCTCGGAGTTGGTGCGCAGTTGCGTGATTTCAGGCCGGTTCTGCAAGGCGGCGACGAGCGCCTGTTCGAGCGGCACGCGCGGCGGTTCAAGGTTGACGGGCGTAACGGGCGTGAGCGGCTGCGTCCAGAGCGCGGCGGTGCGGTCGGGCAGGATCAAAGTCTTCAAGGTGTTCTCCGAGCGCGTCACCTGCTCCTGCGCGGTGTAAACGTTCTGCTCGAAGGTCGTCACCTGCGTGTTCGCGGCGACGATGTCTATGGGCGCAAGCACGCCCTGCGCGACGAGCCGCTGGTTGCTCTCGACCTGCAAGCGCGCCTGCTTCACGGCGTCAATCTGCACTTGCAGATTGCGGAGCGAAAAGACCAAGTCCCAGTAAGCCTGCTCGACCTGCGCGATCACGTCAATGGCGCGCTGGCGAAACTGTGCGTCCGTCAGCGTCAGATTCTTCTTGGCGATCTCGATCTGGCGGCGGTTGTTGTCAAAGCGCAAGCCGCGCAAAAGCGGTTGCGTGTAGGTGAACGCGAGCGACGACGGATACTGCGGGTTGAGCGTCGCGTTCTGGTTGTTGGTGGACGTGCGCGCCGCGTTGAAGTTGAAGGTGTACGAGCCGCCGAGATAGGGCGAGAAGCCTTCGACGCCGGCCGTGCCGTTCGTGCTCGTCTGCGTGACGGAGCCGGTTGCGCCCGCGCCGCCGATGGTCGAAGCGGTCGGCGTCGTGCGCCGCTCGAAGAAGTTGTAGGTCGAAAGCACGGGATCATAGATGCCGCGCGCGGCGCTCAAGCCATACTCGGCGATCTCAACGTCTATGCGCGAGCCGTCAATGTCGTTGTTGTTGCGCAGGGCGAGCGCGATGGCATCTTTTAACGTGAGCGGCGTCTGATTGCTGATGTCCACGCCGACGCGCTCGGCTGAAGGGAGCGGGCGCGCGGGCGCTTCAAAGTTCGGCGCGATGGGCGGCGGCTCGGTCGGGAGTTCGGCCGGCAACACGTTGGGTGCTGTGCCTACGTTCTGCCCCGCAGGCTGCGGCACGCCCGGCTGCCCTTGCGTCTGACCGGACGGCGTGACGTTCGTGGTCGGCTGCTGCGGCTGCGCGGGCTGCGTCGTGCCGGCCGCGGGCGGTTGCGGCTGCGTGGCCGGCGACTGCGGCTGGGTCGCGGGCGATTGCGGCAGGTTCGCAGGCGTCTGCGGTTGCTGCTGCGCGGGCGCGGGCACGGGCTGCTGCGCCGGCTCGACCGGAGTCTGCGTGGTCGGCTGCGCGGGCTGCTGTGTGGGCGTCTGCGTCTGTGGCTGCGCGGGTTGCGTCGGTGTTTGCGTCTGGGTCTGCGGTGTTGTTGTCGTCTGCGGCTGCGCCAGTGCTAAGCACGGCGCAGACAGGAGCACGGCCGCGAGTAAGCTTGCGACCGCACGCCGGACCGGATTCGTTAACGCCACACCGCGCCGCGCCGACGCGCGTACACGCTCAATCGCCTGAAGTTTGATCCGCATATCTGTCATCTCGTTTGCGTCGGGAGAAGGTCTCGCCCGCCGGGCGCGGCGTGCGTGGATAAGCCGGGCGCGCGGGGCGCGGGCGGCGCGTCTTGAGCCGCGCGTAAGCGTCCGCGAAACGCCGGCCTGCGCCGCCCTTGAAATCGTTGAAGCGCGCCCCAGCCGCCGCCCACACGCGCGATTCCTTCGCGTCCTCAAAGAGCGAATAGAAGACGGGCACGGCCAGCAAGGTCAGCAACAGGCAGAGCGACTGCCCGCCGACGACGAGCACGCCGATTGATCTGTTCGTCGCCGCGCCCGCGCCGCTGCCGATGATAAGCGGGAACATGCCGGCGACGAGCGCGATGGTCGTCATCAAAATGGGGCGCAGGCGGTCGCGGTTCGCTTGAATGATGGCGTTGTAGCGTTCCATGCCGTGCGTGCGTAGCTCGTTCGTGTGGTCGATCTGCAAGATGGCGTTCTTCTTGACGATGCCAAAGAGCAGCAGGATGCCGAGCGCGGAGAAGATGTTGAGCCGCTGCCCGGCGATGAGCGTGGACAGGAGCGCGAACGGGATCGACAGCGGCAGCGTCAAGAGGATCGTGACGGGGTGGATGAACGACTCGAACTGCGCCGCCAGAATCAGGTACATGAAGATGAACGAGAGCAGGAACGCGAGCATGAACGACTGGTTCGCGCGCGCCAACTCTTTGGATTGACCCGTCACGCCCGTGCGATAGCCCGGCTCCATCTTCAATTCGCCGACGTAGCGCTGCATGGCGGCGACGGCGTCAGACTCCGACGCGCCCGGCGCGAGACCGGCCGAGACGGTCACTTGCCGTTGCCGGTTCAGCCGATCAATCGAAGCGGGACTGTTGCCCTCTTCGAGCGTCACCAGTTTGTCGAGGTTGACCGCGCCGGCCGTCGAAGAGGCAACCGTGAAATCCTTCAGGCTGTCGCGCGTGCGGCGATACTGCTCCTCCGCCTGCACCACCACGTCGTACTGCTCCGAGTTCTCGCTAAAGGTCGTGACGCGCTGTCCCGCCGCGAGCGTGTTCAAAGCCTGCGCCACGTCGCCCGCCTTCACGCCTAAGTCGGCGGCGCGCTCGCGGTCAATGTGGACACGCACTTCGGGACTGCCGAGTTGCAGCGAACGATCCGGCTCGCGGAAACTCTTGTCCTGCCGGATGCGTTCGACCAACTGTTTTGAATACTGATCGAGTTTCTGTATGTCCGGGCCGCTGATGTAATAGCCGACGGACGAGCCGCCGCGCCCCAGCCCGATGCTCGCGCCGATGGACGACGTGCCGGACACACCGATGACGTACTCCTTCGGAAACTTGCGCTGCGCGATGATCTGGCGTGCGCGTTGAATCAGATCGGTCTGCGAAAATTTACGTTCCGCCACCGGCTTCAGACTCACGTTGACCGTGCCGCCGTTGGGGCCGCCGCCGCGCCCGAAGCCCGCGAGCGCGAGCGTGTTCTGCACGCCCGGCAGCCCTTCGCGCACATCGCGCGCAATGCGGTCGAGCACGGACTGCGTGGCGGCGAGGCTCGTGCCTTCAGGCATGCGCAGAGAGATGTTGAAGGCCGATTCGTCCTCGTCCGGCAGGAAGTTGTAACCGACGTAGCGATAGAGCGGCCAGATCGATGCGATGACCACGACGCACAACAGCACGACCACCCAGCGATGCGCCATCGAAAGCTTGAGCAGCCACGTGTAGGTGCGGTCAATCGGGCGATAGAAGCGCCCCTCTTTCGATGAATGTTCCTGCGGCGCACCATGCGCTTCGTCTTGCTGCCAGTCGGCGTCCGGCTCGGCACTCGGCGGAATGACGTGATGATTGTTGGCGTCGCCGCCACCTGCGCCCGCCGCGTCCACGTTCGTCTCCGGCATGCCTTCCGGCGTCAGCAACTTCTTCGGCGGCTTGATCCAGCGCGCCGCGAGCATCGGCGTCAGCGTGAACGAGACGATGAGCGAGACGGCAATGGCCGCCGCCGACGTGAGGCCGAACGACGACATGAAACGCCCGACGATGCCCGTCATAAAACCGACGGGGATAAAGACGGCGAGGAGCGAGAGCGTCGTCGCCATCACGGCCAGACCGATCTCTTTCGTGCCCTCGATGGCCGCCTGAAAGGGGTGCATGCCCTTCTCTTCGACGAAGCGATAGATGTTCTCCAAGACGACGATGGCATCGTCGATCACGATGCCGACCATCAGTGTCAGCGCGAGCATCGTCATCTGGTTGAGCGAATAGCCGAGCCATGCGATGAAGGCGAAGGCGGAGATGATCGAGGTCGGGATGGCGAACGCCGCGATCATGGTCGAACGGAAGTTCCAGAGGAACAGAAAGACGATCACGGCGGCGAGCAGACCGCCGACGATCAAGTGCTCCTCGATGGCGTGCAGACTCGTTTCGATAAACTCGGACTGGTCGCGCGTGACGGCGATCTTCAGGTCTTTCGGCAGCACCGGCTTGATCTCTTCCATGCGCTGCTTGACCGCCTTGATGACGGCGATGGTGTTTGCGCCCGACTGCTTACGCACGGCGAGCGAGACGGAGGGCGTGCCGTCGAGCGAAGCGGCCGACGAAGGGTCAGCGCCGCTGTCTTCGACGTGGCCCACGTCGCTGATTCTGACCGGATACTTGTTCTTCGTCGTGATGACGATGTCGTTGAACTGCTCCACCTTCTCGACGCGCGACATGGTGCGCAGCGTCACGGAGGTTGCGCCCTCGTTCAGACGCCCGCCCGGCAGTTCGAGATTCTGCGTCCTGAGCGCATTGACCACGTCCGTCACCGACAGGTTGTAGGCGCGCAGGCGATCCGGGTCAATGTAGACTTTGATCTGGCGTTGCCGCCCGCCGTAAACCACGACCTCGCCCACGCCGTCCGCCGATTCGACGCGCTCCTGTATCTGGCGCTGCACGAGGTCGGTCAACTCGATGCTTGAGCGCGGCGCGCTGATAGCGTACTGGATGACGGGCTGCGAGTCAGGGTCGGCTTTGGTGACGACGGGCGCGTCCGCCGTCTCCGGCAGACGATTGATGACGGTGCTGACCTTATCGCGCACCTCTTGCGTGGCGGTGTCGGGATCTTTTTCGAGATTGAAAGTGATGGTGACGTTCGAGCGCCCCTGCGCCGAGGTCGAACGCATCTCTTCGATGCCCGGCACGGTGTTGACCACGCCCTCGATCACGTCCGTGATCTCGGTCTCCATCTCGGCCGGCGCAGCGCCCTGATTGGCGGTCGAAACCGTCACGGTCGGCAGATCGATCTTCGGGAAGCGATCCACGCCGAGCGTGAAGAAAGAGAAGCCGCCGATGACCGTCAACAACAGGACGATGACCGTGGCAAAGACCGGCCGCTGGACGCAAATTTCAGCTAATTTCTGCATAACTTAAGTTCCGCGCTTATTTCTGTTCTACGCGTACCCGCGCGCCTTCGTAAAGCTGTTGGACGTTGCTCGTCGCCAGGACTTCGTCGGCGTTGACGCCCGACGCGATCCGTATCCAGTCGCCCTCCTCCTCGCCGATCTGAACGACGCGCAGTTTCGCCGTGTCGTTCTGAATGACGAAGACGCGATAGGACTGTGTGTTCTGATCGGCGAAGACGGCGGCGCGCGGCACGTAGACGGCCCGCCCGCCGCCCTGGCGCACGATGCGCGCGGTGGCGAACATGCCGGAGCGCAGCGAGTTGTCGTTATTCTCAATCGAAGCCTCGACCGTCGCCGCGCGCGAGACCGGATCAATGGCCGGATTAACGGCCGTCACCTGCCCGGCAAATTTGCGCTTCGCAAACGCGTCCACTTCGAGCGAGACGCCCATGCCCTGCGAGATGAACGGCACTTCCGCTTCCGGCACTTGCAACTGCAACTTGATCGGATTGGTGCGCAGGAGCGTCACAACGACCGAAGAGGGCGTGACGTATTCGCCGACGGCGACGGGGCGGTTGCTGACGTAGCCGGCGTAAGGCGCACGGATGGTGGTGTCCGCGATGGCTTGCTGCGCGATGGCGGCCTGCGAGCGCGCCGATTCGACGCCCGCCTGCGCGCTCTGGATGGCCTGATTGCTCTGGCGCGCGGTGTTGATGGCCACTTCTAATTGCTGGCGCGCGGCATCAAGGCGAGCGCGGGCCGTGTCGCGCTGCGTGCGATATTGATCGTAGACGCTCAAGGCCACGTCGCCCGTCTCGACCAGCGCGCGGTAACGCTTCTCGTTCGCTTCGGCCAGCCGCAAATCCGCCTGCGCCTGCGTCACATTGGAACTCGCGGCGCGCACTTCCGGAATGATGCTGGCGTCGAAATTGCCGCCCGGCCTCAGCCCCAGCCGCGCCTCGGCCTGGCGAACGCCGGCAATGGCCTGCTGCACGCTGGCCTGCGCCTGTTGATAGCGCAACTGCGCGTCGCGCGGATTGAGCCGCGCAATCACGTCGCCCTGATGCACGAACGCGCCGACGCTGACGGGCGTCGCCACGATCTGCCCGGAGGTCTGCGGCGCAACGTCGGAAGTCTCCTGCGCGCTCAAACTGCCGGTCACTTGAAAATATGAAGGGATTTCGCGCGCGGTCGCCGTCGCCGTCGTGACGGTGATGGGCGCAGGCTCGCCGCTGCCGCCACCGCCGCGCCCGGCGTTGCCGCCCTTGGTCGTCGGGGCTTTCGCGTCCGCCTTCGATTCGGAACGACCGCAGGCTGCGCCGAGCATGCTGACGGCGAGTATGAGGCAGATCATTGCCGCCATATCACGCCTGCGAGTAAGAAGTGAAAAAGACATACGTTGCTCTTATCCTGAATCCTTTATTATTGGGAGACGCTCTGCGGCAAACTCTAGTTACAGATATTTGCCGGCAGCGCAAAAGTGGGGGAAGACGTGGGCGGCCGTTAAGTCTAAACTTAAGGTGCGCCCGGCGGTCGTCAAAGGTTATTCGGTTTTGCCTATATTACCGTGTCGAAGGTGTGTTACGGAAGGTGAGGAGCGTGCTTTATGACTTCAGTCTGGTTAGCGGAGCGGACTTTGCGCCTGCGCGAATTCTTCGACTTGGACGGCGACGCAAAGATCATCGCGGCGGACGCTGCGCACTTTGAACTGCCGCCGGAGAGCGCCGAGGGGCTGGCGCATTTCAACATCGAGTGGCACGTCGTCCCGGCGGCCGAGGCGGTCGCGCTCGACGACGCCTATTTCGCCCGGCTCTACCCCACGGCGGCGCGCGATTTCGGGCGCGCGCGCGAACACGGGCCGAGCTATCGCGCCCGCCTGCGCGCCGGCCACGAACAACATCAGGGGCGCATCGTCGGCGTCGAGACGACCCCCAAGCCGCGTTATCTACCCGGCAATCGCCAGTTCTACGGCAGCCTCTACGGGCACGACCCTCTGGCTGACCCGTTCGCCCCGTACATGGGGCGGGCCGGGATGATGAACGGCACGCGCTACGCGCACAACTATCTCTCTCTGCGCGAATTCATCCGCGTCGTCAACGACGATTGGCGCACGCGCCAACTGCTCCCGGCCGGTTATCGCGCCACCGTCTGCCCGCCCGCCATCTTCAATCTCGTCGGCACAATCTTTCATCCCGAATGGAGCGACACGGAGACGCTCGAACTCGGTTTCTACCGCGACGAAGCGGGCAACGCGACCTGCTACGCCGTCGGCTCGAACGCGCCGGGCGATTTCTCTTACCTGAGCGAGGTCGAAGGCGACAGCGAATGGTCGCTCTTGGGCTTCCGCGTCGCGCTCGTGCCGGCCTGAGGCCGCCGAAGGGCCATCAGACTCCAAACTTCCGGTCAACGAGCGTTGCGCCCGCCGCGTGCGCGCAAGCCGAGCAGCCGGGCCGGGAACGTGCCGAAGTCTTCGACCTCCCACGTATTGCCTTCCCTGAGCCTGATCTTGGCGGCCGGAATAAACGTGCCTTGCCCTTGCCCGTTGCGCCCCAGAAAGAGTTCCGCGTAGCCGAACTTGTAGTCTTCCGACCGGCTGCCGTAACGCAACTCGGAGAAGCGTATGTTGCGCTGATAGACGACGGTCAACTTCGTCTCACCGTTTGGCTGCGGCGTGGCGATGATGACGTTCGCCGGCACGCCCACGCCGCCGCCCAGTTGAATGCGCCCCGCGTTTAGCCCCGACAGCGCGCGCAATAGCTCATCCTGTCCGCCAGATTGCAGCGCGGCGTTGAGCCGCTGCACGTCGGCGGCGGACGTGTACCGGTTCACGATGAGCGTGAACGGGCTTGAACGCCCGGCGAAGCGACCGCTAAAGCCATAGGCCGTGCCGGTGATGGTGCGCCCCACGTAACGTTCATCCTGTCCATGCGCGCAGAGCGACGGCTGCAAGAGCGCCAGCGCCAGCACGATGCACGAAACGCATAATAGACCGAACTGTTGCCTGTTTCTCATGTTGCCTCCCTCGGCTCGAATAAACAAAATCAGACTTGCCTCTCTGTTGCCCGCGACAATTCACCAGCCTGAGTTTTAACGCGCAGTCATGGCGATAAATTGTCGGAAAATTAAGCAGGCTATGATGCCCGATCCGTGCGCTGCCTGTCTGCGCGCTAAAGCACAGACGGACGAACGCGCAGCTTTGAGGGGCCAGAGCGTAAAGCTGAACGCCGGGCGCGCGCGGTTTTGGTTGCAACTGTACGCTTTCGCAATCAAAATACAGGGAACAGGTAAAAGCAGAGGCAAGCCGGCGCGTATTTCCCGGCATCTACAAACGGGGAATAATGTTTGCTGCGTCCGACGGCGGACGACTGCGCGGTGCGAAAAAAGGAGGCGGCTGAAGGGATGAGGTGCAAGGCTCGTTTATGGTCAAGCGTGCTCGCGCTCGCGTTCGTCTGCGCGCTCCTGCTGCCCGGTCGCGCGTTTATGCCCGCGCACGCGCAAGACCCCGCGCCCGCGCAAAAGCAACGCCCGCGCCGCGTCGCAGACCCCGTCGCCACGCCGACCCCTGCCACGTATCAGGACGAAGACGTGGAGCGCGTCGAGACGAATCTGGTCAACATTCTCTTTAACGCCGCCGACAAAGACCGCCGCTTCATCACGACGCTCAAAAGCGACGACATACGCGTCTTCGAGGACAACGCGCCGCAGCAGGTCGCCAACTTCGAGCGCGAAACAGATCTGCCGCTCTCGCTCGCCATCCTTGTAGACACCAGCCTCTCGCAACTCAAGACGCTGCCCGATGAGCGCGCCGCCGCGCACATCTTCGTCGAATCAATCGTGCGCCCAGACCGCGACCGCGTTGCCGTCATCTCCTTCGCCCGCGATGCAACCGTCGAACAGGACTTGACGGACGACGTGGCCAAGTTGCAGCACACCATTGACGTGTTGCAGATCGTCCCGCCCTTCAACGAATCGGCCGAAGAGATCACCGGCACAGGCCCGACGCCCGAAGCCGCGCGGGCCGCCGCCGAAGCCGCCGCCGCGCACGACCGCCCGCTCACCTCCACCGCCATCTGGGACACCATCTGGGCGACGACCAACGAGATCATGGCCGCGACGCCGGAGCGCACGCGCCGCGCCATCATCCTGCTCTCCGACGGCGCAGACTCGTCCAGCCGTTTACATAAAGACGATGCCATCGAGGCGGCGCTCAAGCACAACACGGTCATCTATTCCATCGGCATCGGCGACGACGATTTCGACGGCGGCGCGCTCAAGAAGATCGCCGAACGCACGGGCGGGCGCGCCTTCTTCCCCGAAGACGAGCAGCGCCTGCGCGCCGCCTTCGCGCAGATACAGGCTGAACTACGCACGCAATATCTCGTCTCCTACGCGCCGACGAACAAGGCGCACGACGGCACGTTCCGGCAGGTACGCATAGACGTGGTCAATCCCGAACTGCAAAAGCAGAAACTAAAGCTGACCTACCGGCGCGGCTACTACGCCAATCCCCCTACGCCCCCGCCCGCCGCGCGGCCGCGCCCGGCCGGTCAACGACTGACGAAGCCGCCGCGCCGCAAGCATTAAATAGGGCTGTGGCTGACGCGCCGGAGCGGAATGTGTGCTTGACATGGCAAGGCATTTCCGCCTACAACCAAAGCGCCTCCCGCAATATCTATCCCCGCTCCGGCAACTCGTCAAGAGAGGTTTGACCGCAAAACTATGAACGGTTTCTTCCGCAAGTTCTCTAGCAAAACATCGGAGTTGGTCGGTTCGTCTTGGGCCTTCATCCTGGCGGTCATCGTCGTGCTCATTTGGGCCGCTTCGGGCCCGATGTTCCACTACTCGGAGACGTGGCAGCTTGTGATCAATACGGGCACGACCATCATCACTTTCCTGATGGTCTTTCTCGTCCAGAACACGCAGAACCGCGACGCCAAAGCGATCCACCTCAAACTCGACGAGTTGGTTAGAGCCACGAAGGGCGCGCGCAATACGATGATCGATCTCGACAAACTCTCGGACGAGCAGTTGAAGGAGTTGCAGGAAGAGTACAAGCGGATCTGCGATCTGGACGAGGGTGACGACGAAGAGGGCGACGGTCAGCAGCACCCGATTGACAAGATCATGGAGGCGGCCAAAGAGGGCGCGAAAGAGGTCACGCAGGAGGTGGCGCGCGTCGCCGCGAAAGAAGGGGCGAAAGAGGGCGCGAAGCAAGCGGCCGAAAAGTCCGTGCAGCAATGAGCGCGCGCTTGCTCTTTGGCCCGCGCGGCGGTCGGTTATAATGTGCCCCTTAAGTTGCCAGCCCCCGCATGAGTGTTGATGTCTTAGCGTGCCGCCCGTGCCGGCGGCATGTTGCAAACTAAAAATCAGTCTGCCGGAGAAAGGATTGTGGCTGTGATGCTGCGTCTCGCGCTCGCGCTGTTGCTCTGTGTGCTTGTCGTCGCGCCGTCTGTGCGCGCCCAGTCGAAGACGAGTCCGAGCGATAAGTTTCGCCAGTTGGAAGAGAATCTGCCGACGCCCAACGAGCAGCGCGCCGCCTCGGGCGCGCCCGGGCGCGCCTACTGGCAGCAGCGCGCCGACTACAACACGAAGGTCGAACTTGACGACATAAACCACACCATCACGGGCACGGAAACCGTCACCTACTACAACAACTCGCCCGACACGCTTCAGTACCTCTGGCTGCAACTCGATCAGAACATCTGGGCCAAGAACTCCGCCAGTTACACGACGCAGACCGCGCCCGCGCTCGACCGCGTGCCCTTCTCGACGATAGACAACATGCTCGCGCGCCGCGACTTCGACGGCGGCGACAAGATCACGGCCGTGCGCGACGCGAAAGGCGCACCGCTGCGTTACACGGTGGTTGACACGATGATGCGCGTCGATCTGCCCGCGCCGCTCGCGCCAGCGCAGAACACCGTCTTCTCGGTTGACTGGCACTACAACATCAACGACGCGCGCAAGATCGGCGGGCGCACCGGCTACGAGTTCTTTCCCGGCGACGGCAATTATATCTACGAGATCGCGCAGTGGTTTCCGCGCATGGCCGCCTACAACGACGTGTCGGGCTGGCAGCACAAACAGTTCTTAGGCTCGGGCGAGTTCACGCTTGAGTTTGGCAATTACCGGGTCGCCATCACCGCGCCCGACGACCATATCGTGGCCGCGACCGGCGTGCTGCAAAACCCGCAGGCCGTCTTGACCGCCGCGCAACGCCAGCGACTTGAGCAAGCCCGCACGGCCAAAGAGCCTGTCATGATCGTCACGCCCGACGAAGCGCGCACCAACGAAGCGCACAAACCGACGGGCACGAAGACTTGGGTCTTCGCCGCCGAGAACGTGCGCGATTTCGCGTTCGCCTCGTCGCGCAAATTCATCTGGGACGCGCAAGGGCACGACGTTGGCAACAATCACGTGCTGGCCATGTCCTTCTATCCGAAAGAGGGCGAGCCGCTCTGGTCGCGCTATTCGACGCACGCGATCATGCACACCCTGAACGTCTACTCACGCTATACCTTCACGTTTCCATATCCGGTGGCGCAGTCGATCAACGGGCCCGTCGGCGGCATGGAATACCCGATGATCTGCTTTAACGGGCCGCGCCCCTTGCCCGACGGCACGTATCCGGCGAGCACCAAGTATGGCCTCATCTCGGTCGTCATACATGAGGTTGGGCACAACTATTTTCCGATGACCGTCAACTCCGACGAGCGCCAGTGGACTTGGATGGACGAGGGGCTAAACACCTTTCTGCAATATCTGGCCGAGCAGGAATGGGAGACCGGGTATCCGTCGCGGCGCGGCGAGCCGAAGAACATCACCGAGTACATGGCGAGCGCCAATCAAGTGCCGATCATGACCAACTCGGAGTCGCTCCTGCAATTCGGCAACAACGCTTACTCGAAGCCCGCGACGGCCCTCAACATCCTGCGCGAAACCGTGTTGGGGCGCGAGTTGTTCGACTACGCTTTCAAGCAGTATGCGCGGCGCTGGCAGTTCAAGCGGCCGATGCCAGCCGATTTCTTCCGCACGATGGAGGACGCCTCCGGCGTTGACCTCGACTGGTTCTGGCGCGGCTGGTTCTACACGACCGATCACGTGGACATCTCGCTTGAGCGCGTGCGCCTGTTCCGCCTTGATTCGCTCGACCCGGACGTGGAAAAAGCTGCGCGTCAGCAGGAGCGCACGGCGCAGCCCGAAACGCTCTCGCAGCAACGCAACAAGCCGCTCCCGAAACGCGTGGACGAGTTTCCATCTCTGCGCGACTTCTACAACACCTACGATGAACTCGTCGTGACCGAACAGGATCGCGCTCAGTATCAACGCTTCCTTGCGACGCTCACGCCGCGCGAACGCGAGCTATTGAAACTCGGTATGAACTTCTACGTCGTCGATCTGAAGAACGTCGGCGGTCTCGTCATGCCCGTCATCCTGCAAATCGAATATGAGGACGGCACACAGGAAGAACTCCGCATCCCGGCCGAAATCTGGCGGCTCAACAACTACGACGTGTCGAAACTGATCATGACGCCCAAAGAGGTGCGCGCCATCACGCTCGACCCGCATCTGGAAACGGCCGACGTGGACTTGGGCAACAACTCCTTCCCGCGCCGCCCCGTCAAATCGCGCTTCCAACTCTTCAAAGAAGCACAAGCCGCGCCCAACCCCATGCAGCAACTCGAACGCAAACAAGCGCCGGAGCGACCGAGCAATCCGTAAACATGGTGCACGCACGTCTTTAAGTTATGAGCTTTAACCTTGCGAAGTTGACCATGGCGCGGGCGCTCGGCGGCGCTCTGGTGCTGCTCATGTGCGCCCCATCGCCTGTGGCCGCGCACAAGTTTCACACGAGCTTCGCCGAAGCGGACTACAACACAAAGGAGCGCGCCCTACAGATCACGCTGCGCACCTTCCCCGACGATCTCACAAACATCCTCACGCGCCGCACAGGCAAGCCCGTCAGTCTGGACGACAAGCAGCGCGCCGCGAGCTTAACCTTCGGTTACCTGCAAGAAGTCTTTCAACTGAAGGATGCGCGCGGGCGCGCGGTCAAACTCGCGTGGGTCGGCATGGAAGCGGGCGTGGACAACGTCTGGCTCTACTTCGAGGCCAAACTGCCGGCGGGCGTCGCGGGCGCGCGCCTGAGCGACCGCTGGTTGAGCGACCTCTACGAAGATCAGATCAACCTCGTCAACATCCGCAACGGCGAACAGAAACTCGCCCTCACCTTTGAACGCGGCACAGGCTTTCAAACCATTAAAGGCAACTGAGCGTCGGTTGCGCGATGGTCAGGCGCGCGCCGTTTAAGCGGCATTCGTGCGCCCGGCGAGATTGGCGACGACGGCGATTAGCTCGGCGGATTTGACGGGCTTGGGCAGGTGTATCTGAAAACCGGCGCGCAGGGCATGGAGGCGGTCTGCGGCGCGGGCGTAGGCGGTGAGCGCGGCGGCCGGTGTGCGCCCGCCGCGCTCAGGCGGCAGTTGGCGGATTTTGGTCATGAGTGTGTAGCCGTCCTCTTCGGGCATGCCGATGTCTGCGAGGAGCGCGTCGGGGCGTTCGCGTTCGACGAGCGCGAGGGCTTCGGCGGCCGTGGCGGCCGTCAAGACCTGTGCGCCGCAGTGTGACAGGGTCGCAGCGAACAACTCGCGCGCGTCCGCCTCGTCGTCCACGACGAGCACGCGCACGCCCGCCAGTTTCGGTTCACATTCAAAAGCATCTTCGTCTGCGCTCAGCGGGCGCGTCGTTGAGGCCGGGGTCGTCATGGCTTCGGGCGCAGTTAGCGCCGGCAGCAGAGGCAGGCTGACCGTGAAGGTCGCGCCGCGCCCCACGCCCTCGCTTGCCACCGCGACCGTGCCGCCGTGCAGTTCGACCAACTGCCGCACGATGGCGAGGCCGAGGCCAAGGCCGCCGTGCGTGCGCGTCATGCGTGCGTCGGCTTGGCGGAAGCGGTCGAAGACGTAAGGTAGAAACTGCGGCGCGATACCTTCGCCCGTGTCGCTGACGCTGATCTCGACGCGCGTGGCCACGCGCCGCGTGCTGACCCGGACGCGGCCGCCCGCAGGCGTGAACTTGACCGCGTTGTTGACGAGATTCCAGACGACCTGTTGCAGGCGATCCGCATCGCCGGAGATGTGCGCGGCGACCGGATCAAGCTCAGTCTCTAGCGCCAGTTCCTTGGCCGTCGCGGCCGGGCGGGCGGCGTCGAGCGCCGCGCTGATGATGGCCGTTAGATCGACGGCGCGCACGTCCAGCCGCAGCTTGCCGGTGATGATGCGCGACACGTCGAGCAGGTCTTCGATGAGATTCAGTTGCGCGTGCCCGTTGCGGTCTATGACTTCGAGCGCGTGCTCGGCGGCGGCGGCATCAAGCTGCCCGCGCCGCAGGAATTGCGTCCAGCCGATGATGGCGGTCAGGGGCGTGCGCAGTTCGTGCGAGATGGTGGCGAGGAATTCATCCTTCAGGCGGTTGTTGGCTTCGGCGTGCTGGCGCGCGGCCTGTTCGCTGATGAGCAGGTGCGCGCGTTCGTCGTGCGCGCGGGCGAGTTCCTCTAGTTGCGCGCGCACCTCGTACTGACGCTGGCGCGCGCGCAGCGCCGACTTGAGCACGCTGACCAGCGTGACGACGCGCATGGGGCGCTCGATGAGCGTCACATTGCCCAGTGCGTCGAGCATGGCCCGCGCCGCCTGCGTGTCGGACGCCGCGCCCAGCGCGTTGTCCGTCAGCACGACGAGCGGCAGATCAGACCATGAAGGCTGCGCGGCCAGCGTGCCGGCGAGCAGTTGCGCGCCTGCGCCCGCGAGCGCCTCTCTGGTGATAAAGGCCGCGCCCGCGCCCCGCCCGATCTCGCGGCACAAAGCTTCGACGCTCGGACACGGTTCGGCCGCCATGTCGTGCGCGCCGAGCACCGCGCAGGTGAGCGGCGCGTCGCGGCCCGTGGGCGCGAGCACGAGCACGCGCATCTCCGTGTGCTGCGCGTCAGCCTTGGTCATCGCCCGTCGCGTCCGCCTCGCGCGGACTTGTCGCCTCCCGCAACGTGCTGGCCGAGCCACTGAACAAGGGCACGCCCGTGAGCACGCCGTGAAACTCCGTGAGCGGGCGGCCGACGACGACGCCGTCCTTCGATATATTCAACTCGCGGATCGCGCGCTCGTGATAGCCAGTGCGCTTCTTAACGACGGAGATGGCATTGCGCACCGCGCCGCGCGCCTCGAAATAGCGAAACAGCAGCACCGTGTCCGCCAGATAACTTACGTCCACGGGCGCGATCATAGATGAGCCGAGAAAGCCGTGCTGCGCCGTGACGAGCAGGCTGACGACGCCCTTCTGGTTCAGGTACATCAACAACTCGTGCATCTGCGCGATCAGGTAACGCTCCTCCGGCATCGCTTGCAGGTAGCCGTTCAAACTGTCTATGACGACGACGCGCGCGCCCTCTTGGTCCACCGCGCGGCAGAGAATATGTGTGAACTCGCCCGGCGTTAGCTCGGCCGGATCGATCTGCTGTAGGCGCACGCGCCCCGTGTCAATGTACGCTTGCAGATCAATGCCAAGCCCTCTGGCGCGAGCGATGTAAGTGGCCAGCGTCTCATCGAAGACGTAGATGGCCGATATCTCGCCGCGCTCGGCCGCTGTGGCCGCAAAGCGCGCCGCCACCGAAGACTTGCCCGACCCGGCCGGCCCCAGCAGCAGCGTGCTTGTGCCGCGATCAAGACCGCCACCTAAGAGCGCGTCGAGTTCCCCGACCCCGCTCGGCACGGGCATGCGCGCAAACTCTTCGTGATGCTCGGCGGCGACAAGGCGCGGAAAGACGACGTTGCCGCCCGTCTCGATCTTGAAGTCGTGATTGCCGCCGCGATAGCGCGAGCCGCGCAGTTTGCGCACGCGCAGGCAGCGGCGCTCCGCGCCGTAGGGTTGCATGATCTGTTCGAGCGAGATCACGCCGTGCGCGATGGAGTGTACCTGCAAGTCGCCTTCGGTCGTCGTGCGGTCGTCCAGCAGTAGGACGGTGCAGCGGCGGCCGGCAAAGTATTGTTTGAGCGCGATGAGTTGCCGCCGGTAGCGCAGCGCGTCGCCCGCGAGCAGGCGCATCTCCGAGAGCGAGTCGAAGACGATGCGGCGCGGCTGCAACCGCTCCACCTCGGCGAGCACCGCGCCGGTCGTGTCGCTCAACTCGATCTCCGACGGATGAAAGATGGTGTACTGCGCTTCGGGGCGCAGGCTCTCTTCCGGCGGGATAAGCTCAAAAATGTTGACGCCAGCGAGTGTCCAACCATGCGAACCGGCGTTGGCGCGCAACTCGTCCTCGGTCTCGGAGAGCGTGACGTAGAGCACAGGCTCGCCCCGGCGTGCGCCCGCGAGTAAAAATTGCAGCGCGAACGTCGTCTTGCCGGTGCCGGGGTCGCCTTCAAGCAAGTAGAGCCGGTTGGCGGGGAAGCCGCCGCCGAGCACGTCGTCAAGCCCGACGATGTCGGTCGGCATGCGCTCGTTGGCCGGGTCTGTCGGGCGCGCGGCGGCCGTTGGTTCAAAGTTGTCCATTAAGTCTCCGTCGGGCTTATCGGAAACTCGCGGCATTGTTTCAGCGTGCGAGGCCGAAGTGATTAGAGCAATGGTTGCAGCCGAAGATAACAGAGTGCGCAAGGCAAACGCCAGCCATTAGCCGCGCGTTTTACCGGCCGGAGTTTATTACTGAAGCTAACGCGGCAGGGTTGGCAACGGACGGGGCCGCCCTTGCCGCCCGCGCCCTGACACCGAAGACTGGCGCGCGCCGCCGTATAGCTTGCGGTTTAGTTTATCTGATTGAGTGGTTCGGTTTGACGTAGGGGGCTATAGATTTCCGTGTGGCTGACTTCGAGCCGCTCGGCCATCGTCGCCATCTCGCGCTGCAACGCGGGCGCAACGTCGGCGCTCAAAGGTCGTCCGCGCGCCAACTCGGCTTGGACAAATTCGCAGAAGCGATAGGACTCGACGTAAAAATGCACGTCCGTGTTTGTGTAGCGCAGCCAGAAGGCGTCGAGCAGATCGCGCAAGTCAGGGCCGAGGGCTTTGATGAGACCCGGCAGATTCAGCGCCAGCGGGGCCAGCCGGTTCGCGCGATACAACATGCAGTTGCATTCCATTGATGGATGGTTGACCACGCCTTCGAGCCGGCGGGCCTCGCGCTCCGTCAGGTCGTAACGCGCCCGCAGCACGGCCGGGTCGCGGCGCACCTCGATGCAGAGTTGCGGCGACGACACCAGATCGGCGAGCGCCTGTTGAAACTCAGCCAGCATAGGAATCAACGTCGGCCGTGGGGCGGCGGACGCACGCGGCCAGTTCGTGCAAACGCTCCAACTCCGCGATGATGCCGTCCACGCCGAGACGCGGAAAGTAGGATTCCTGAAACTCGAAGGTGATGCCGCGCAGCCGGCTGAAGCGCGGGACGAACTCGTAGGCGTAGTCCCAGACTTCGGGCGGCGTCACGCGCGAGTGCGAATCCGTGTAGAAGCCGGCCAGCTCATCGCCGCCCGCCATGTGAATTTCCAGCACGGCTTCCGGGTTGAGTTGGCTCAGATACTCACGCGGATTGATGCCGCCATTACGCCAACTCACGTAGAGGTTGTGCATGTCCAGCAGCGTCGCGCAGCCCTCTTCCGCCCACAGGCGATTGAGAAACTCCGGCTCGGTCATATCCATGTCAGGGATGGGTGTGAAGATGCTCGGATTCTCTAACAGGAGTTGGCAGCCGAGCGCCGCGCGCAGTTGCGCCAGTTTGGCGCGGACGATGGCGAACGTCTCTTCGTCGTAGACGGCAGGCAGCCCGAGGCCCGCCTGCGCGTTGGGCACGCTGCCGTGCGGGACGAGAAACATGCTCAGGTGCTCGCTGTACCACGCGAAGCCCAACTGCTGATTGAGCGCCGCGATCTCGGCGAGCATCTCTTCGTCGAGCGGGATCGCGCTCGGCAGCGACAGCCCGATGCCATGACCCACGAGCTTACGCGTGCGGGCCTGTTCACGTACTGTTTCGATGGTGGCGTGAGTCTTGTGGAAGCGGCCGCCGCGCCCGCCCGGCCCGAAATCGAACCAGAGGCGATCCGGCATCACCGCGATGAACTCGACCAGACTGCCGGCCGCCGCGACGATGCTAGGGACGGCCGGATTGTTCAGCAGCCCGACCATCGGCGGGTTTAGCTCGGGCTGCTGAGCATCCGTGTTCATTATCTGAGATCGACGCGGATGGCGTCCCGAAGTTCATCCTGAAAGACAACGTCAATCGCACCCGACAGACAGTTACAGCCCGTGTGGCTGCGGATGACATCTATGATTGATTTGCCGATCAGGCCGAAATCTTTGTCCGAGACATCGCGTGGGACTCTGACCCGCAGCGTCTGCCGGCCGACTTGCTGCTCCAGTTGAAGCGCGGCCGTGCGCGTCACGGTCGTTGTAGTTGCGCCGCTACTGCTTGCATTTTTAGGCATAGTTTGGTTTCTCTTTCTGCGAGGTGCCGAGAAGATAGCGCCGCGAGTGCGACGAGTCAAGAAAAATGCGCGCAAGGATGATGACCGCGCAGCACCGGACGGCCGCCTTGCGCGCAAAGTTATCAGGCGGCGCTGGCGGTGAAGGAAAAACAGTCCGGGCGTTAAGTTGCTCGGTTCAACGGTTCGGCCGCCGCAGACCGTCGCTCGTCAGGCGCACGCCGAGCACGAAGATGAAGATGGCGATGGCGGGCGTCAGGACGATGAAGGGATGCGCGGCCAGCATGTTCAGGTCGCTGGCGGCGGCGAGCATGTTGCCCCAACTCGCTTCCGGTTCCTGCACGCCGACGCCCAGATAAGAGAGCGCCGTCTCGGCCAGCAGGAAGGCGGGCAGCAAAAGCGAGACCTGCACGACGAGCGTGCGCGCCGCGTTCGGCAGTATGTAGCGAAACAGTATGCGCGTTTCAGATAGCCCCAGCCCCGTCGCCGCCAGCACGAACTCGCGCTGCCGCAGCGCCAGCACCAGCCCGCGCGTCACGCGCGCCATCTCCGCCCAGCCAAGCGCCATGAAGATGCCGACGAGCAGGAGCGCGGCGGTCGTGGCTTCCAACTTGATCGGGAACGCAGCGCGGGCGGCGAGGACGAGCAGCAGTTCCGGCAACGCGAGCATCGCGTCGGCGGCGCGCATGAGCACGGCGTCAACGGTGCGCCCGGCATAACCGGCGACGCAGCCGATGAGTATGCCGAGGACGGCGGCCAAGAGCGTGCCGACGGGGCCGACAAGCAGCGAGAAACGGGTCGCGCGCAACAGGCGCGAGAAATAGTCGCGCCCGCTCGCGTCTGCGCCGAGCAGGTAGAGGCGCGGCGGTGTTGCTGCGGCGTCGGCCGCGTGCGCTGCTTGTCCGCTTGTTGCCTGCGCTGTTTGCGGTGTGCTCTGGACGCCGAACAGGTGTCGGTCGGTTGGGATCAGCCCGAAGAGGCGATAGGCGTAGCCGCGCGG
Organism: Pyrinomonadaceae bacterium; assembly: GCA_036389375.1. GTDB lineage: Bacteria > Acidobacteriota > Blastocatellia > Pyrinomonadales > Pyrinomonadaceae > QHXQ01. The sequence continues at coordinate 35,468 of DASVQA010000023.1, forward strand.
GCCGAGTGTGAGCGGATATGCGCGCGTGGTGTCTTCGGCGTAGGTGCGGGCGAGCGGGTCGGCGAGGCGGCGTGCGTAGATGAAAGGGCGCGCGTGCCAGTTGCCGCCCGCGTCGCGGAAGCGCACGGGCGTGGGCGGCGCGGCCGGTTCGTTGCGCGCCTGCGCGCGATAGTCGTAGGGCGCGATTAAATCGGACGAGAGGGCGACGAGGTAGAACAACGCGATGATGCCGAGACCTGCAACGAGCCGCGCCCGTCGTCGCAGCCGTCGCCGCCAGTATCGGGGCGCGCGCACATCGCCATCGTCGGCGGGCTGCGGTGCGTCTGCGGGCGTGAAAGCGGGGGCGCTCATGCGGCTGAACTGATGGCGCGCGCATCTTTACGCGGGGCGCGCAGGCGCGGGTCGTTGACGCGCAGCAGGATGTCTGCCAAGAGGTTTCCGGCCAGCACGGCGCTCGCCGTGATGAGCACGACGCCCAGAAGCAACGGCATGTCGCGGTTGACGACCGCCGCGACGCTCAAATGACCAAGCCCGGGCCAGCCCAGCACCGACTCGACAATGATCGAACCGCTGACGATGCTGCCCAGACTGTAACCGAAGATCGTAATCAAAGGGTTCAACGCCGCGCGCAGCGCATGGCGCATGACGACGGTGCGCTCCGGCAGTCCCTTTGCCCGCGCGACCCGAACGAAGTCTTCAGCCAGCGCCGCGCCCAAACCCTCGCGCGTCTGCGCCAGAAAGAGCGCCACGAGCGGCACGGCCAGCACGAACGCCGGCACGAACAAGTCCAAAGGGTTGCGCGTCCCTGCGCCAACCGTGAACAGCCCCGTGCGGGCCGCGAGCGCCAGCGCCGCCAGCGCCAGCACGATGCGCGGCAGCGACGCCGTCAACAGTATGATCGTCGCACAGAGCCGGTCGAGCCAACTGCCCGGTCGTCGCGCGGCCAGCGCGCCGAGCGGCAACGCGACGCCCCACGCGATCATGAGCGCCACGCCGGCCAGCAGCAGCGTGCGCAACAGGCGCGGGATGATGATCGTCGCCACCGGCGCGTGGAAATAGAAGGAGTAGCCCAACTGGCCGCGCAGCAGGTCGGCGAGCCAGCGCAGGTAGCGGACGGGCAGCGGTTGGTCGAGTCCGTAGATGCGGCGCAGTTCCGCCAGCGCCGTCTGCGACACCATCGGCTCGGCGCTCAAAGACGTGAGCACGTCGCCGCCCGCCGCCGCGAGCAGCCAGAAGGTCAGCGCGGAGACGACAAGCAGCACAAAGACGCCTTGCAGCAGGCGCGTGAGCAGCAAGCGCAACACGGTCGCAGATTCTACAGGACGCAGTCGGCGCGCGCCGAATAAATCTCACCGGCCACGAATTAAACCGCGCACGCCCGGCGCAATCAGCGCGCTCCATTGCTACCTGATAAGTTTCATTGATTCGGACAAACCGCGAGCGCGCCCCTAGACAACTCTGCCTATCCGTGATTGAATCCCGCCGACGCGCTCGGCCTGACCCCGGCATCGTCCCCTCGCGTTTTGTCGAACACTGATCTTTCAATGGTTAATGTAACAATGCCGTTCAAATTATCACCCCGCTTGCTCATCATTGCGCTCGTCGTCGGCGCGCTCACGAGCGCGTGCATGCAACCTACGCAGGGGCCCGCCACCAGCGCACCCGGCGATTTCCCCGCGCGCGCCCGCACCAGCGGAGTGCGCGGCGGCACGCTCACCTATCGCGTCAGCGCGCCACCAAAGACCTTCAACTACCTGATGGCAACCGACGAGCCGACCATCATCGTCGCCTTCTTCCTGACGGGCAGCCGCGTCGTCGAGTTCGATCACGACCGGCAGGCTTACGTGCCCGCGCTCGCGGAAAGCTGGCAACTCGGCGCGGACGGGCGCACGGTTGAAGTGACGGTGCGCGACGGTCTGAAATTCTCTGACGGGCAACCCCTGACGGCCGAAGATATAGCCTTCTCGCTGCGCGCGCTCAACGACGAGCGCACGGCTTCGCCCGTCTATGGCGAGGCCATGCTCATCGGCGGCAAGAAGATCGAAGCGACCGTCACGGACGCGCGCCACCTGCGCTTCACGTTCCCCGAACAGATCGCCGCGCCTGAGAACTATCTCTCGAACGTGTGCGTGCTGCCGCGCCACGTGCTCGAAGCTGAACTCAACAAGGGCACGCTCAAGGACGCTTACGGCATCGCCTCCGACCCGCAGCAGATCGTCACGAGCGGCCCCTACATGGTCGCCGCCACGACGCCCGGCGAGCGCGTCACACTCAAGCGCAATCCGAACTACTGGAAACGGGACGAGGCCAGCAACCCGCTACCTTATCTCGATCAGATCGAGATCGTCGTCGTCACCGATTCAAGCAACGCCGTGACGCGCTTGCAGCAGAACACCGTAGACATTATTGACCGCATCCGGCCGACAGACTTTGCCGCGCTGCGGAACGGGCAAGGGGCTGTGCGTGCGCTCGACCTCGGCCCGAGCCTCTATACCGACGACTTCTGGTTCAACCTGAACGAAGGCGCGAAAGATGGTAAGCCATACGTCGAGCCGACCAAACTCGCGTGGTTTCGTGACGTGCGTTTTCGGCGCGCCGTCTCGCACGCGATTGACCGCGACAGCATCGCCAACAACACCTATCAAGGCCTCGCCTCACCGCTCTACGGCTTCATCGCCGGCGGCAACCGCGCTTGGGGCGTGACCGATCTGCCGCGCACCGATTACAACCTTGATGCGGCGCGGGCGCTACTCAAAGAGGCGGGGTTCACGACGAAGGGCGCGGGCGACGCGGTGGAGTTGTACGACGCGAAGAACAACCGCGTCGAGTTTACGCTCATCGTCTCGGCGGAGAATGAGCTACGCGCCAAGAGCGCGCTCGTCGTGCAGGAAGACCTCGCGCGCCTCGGCATCAAGGTCAACGTCGCGCCGATTGAGAATACGCAGTTGCAGAGCCGGATCAACCAGACCTTCGACTACGAAGCGGTGCTCTACGGCACGTCCGCCTCCGAGCCAGACCCGTCCTCCTACGCCGACGTGCTGCGCAGTTCCAGCGCCTCGCACTTCTGGTATCCGAAGGAGCCGAAGCCCGCGACCGACTGGGAAGCGCGGCTCGACGAATTGACCTTGCAGCAGGCGCACGAGCCGAACAACGAACGACGCCACGCCATCTTCCGCGACATACAGGTGCTCATGGCGGAGCAGTTGCCCCTGATCCCCATCGTCACGCGCCACATTGCTGTGGCCGCCAACACGCGGCTCGGCAACTATCGCCCCAGCCCACTCCCGCCCTTCTCGCTCTGGAACGCAGAAGAGTTGTTCATGCGGCAATAGACGAACATCCGGGCGGCGCACGCGCAAACAAAAAGGGCGACGACATTATGTGTCGTCGCCCTCTGCGCATCTCTCTTTGGCGTTTAATTCGCCGCCAGCTTTTCCAACACAACGAGCGCGTGCGCGAGTTCGGCGCGTGTAAGACCCGCCTGCGGGCGGAAGTTGAGGCTCGTGGTGGTGAGCAGTCCGCGCTTGAGCGCGACGGAGACGTAGCCGCGCCACTTGTCGCAAATGAGACCCGCATCAAGCACCGCGAGTGGCGAGTTGCTGGCTTCGGCGTCCGCTTGCAGCCCCGCCGCGCGCACAAGTACGACCGCTGCGGTCAGGCGATCAACGGGCGCGTCGGGCGCGAAGAAGTTGTCGCGCATAAGCGTGTCCGGAAAGAGCGGCCCGCCCGGCGCACGCTGCGCGCTCTCGACGTAGAGCATGGTCTGCGCGTCGCGCACATCGCGGTAGGCGGATTGCGCCGGCAGGTATTGCGGCACGCGCCCGGCGACGACCATGGCCGCCGCCAGTTCGCCGCGACTGACGGCGAACGTCGGGCGGAAATTTGCGCCGACGGGTTGCATGACGTAGGTGCGCAGGGCCTGATAGATGTCGCAGCGCGCGGCGGCGCTCACGTCTTTAAGATCGCGCAGCGGCGCGTACTCGGCGCGGCCCGTTTCGAGTATGCCGACGAACGGCTGCGGCGTGCCGACGACGCCCAGCGTGTTCACGACGCGCATGCGCCAAGCGCCCGCCGCCGGTTGTTGGACAACGGCGCGCTCGCGTTTGCCGGTCAGACCCGGCAGGTTCAAGACATTCACATCCGCCTGCTTGATGCCGGTCGCGTCGTACATGGCGAAGCCCAGATCGTTTACGCTCAAGCTGCTCCAAGCGACCTGCATCGCCGCGAACAGCGCGTTCTGCGGCACGCTCACCGTCGCCTCAAAGGGTGTGCCTGGTTGCACCGTGCCCTTGATCTGCTGCAAGGGATCGCTGATGAAGCGCACCTGCCCGCGCTCCTGCGTCGCGCGAAACGTGCCCATGCGGCGCTGCGGAAACGCTGATTCGAGGACGGCGGCGTGCGTGTTGAGCATGCCAGCGCCGACCTCGTGCGCGTAATACTGCGGCATCGGCGTGGCCGTGCGCGCGAGTATGTCGCGCACCTGCGCGGGCGTCAGGTTCGGGTTGGCTTCGAGCATCAGCGCGATTGTGCCCGCGACCTGCGGCGCGGAAAAACTTGTGCCGCTCGCCGTCGTGTAGAAGGGCAGCAGCGTGGGCGGGATGTTCTGCGCGTCGTTATTGACGGCGACGCCTTCGGCGCTCGTCTGATTGATGCCGGTCGCGCGTAAGGAGGTGATACCGACGCCGGGCGCAACCAGCGTCGGGCGGAACAGGCTGCTGGCAAACTGCCCGCGCGAAGAGAACGAAGCGAGCCGACCTTTGAAGTCGGTTGCGCCGACGCTGACGACCCAGGGCGCGACGGCGTAAGGGTTCAGCGTGTGCATGCCGGGGCCGGTGTTGCCGGCGGAGACGACGACGTTCACGCCCCTGTCCGTCAGCATCTTCGTCGCCACGTTGACGGGATCGTTCGTGTCGAACACAGTCTCGGCAGAGAAACTGCAATTGACGACGCGCACGTTCAACTGTTGCGCGTGCTGCAACAGATAGTCGAACCCGTCGAGCACGTAGAAGAGATTCACGTCACCCGCGCTGAGGCCCACGACCTTAGCCTGCGGTGCGACGCCCGTGTAAGCGCCATTCGAGCGTGCGCCGTTGCCCGCGATGACGCCTGCAACGAACGTCCCGTGCCCGTAAGCCTGATCGGTCGTCGGCACGTTCTCCACGTCCGCCGGATAGCTGAACCCGATGCTGGCGCTCTGCGTGTCCGCGAGTTTGACGTTCTGGGCGACGCGCCCCGCCAGATCGTTATGCGTGCCGTCAACGCCTGTGTCGAGGACGGCGACCGTGACGCCGCGCCCCGTGTAAGGCATGCCCGCGTTGCGATTCGTCAAATCAGTGTCGCGCGCGGCGCGCTCCACGCCGGTCACGCCACGCCCCGGGTCGGCGGCGAATTGCAGCGAGCGGTTGCCGTAGATGGAACGAATGGCCGGCAGGTGCGAGACCGCGATGATCTGTTCGCGCGTGCCTGTGACAATGACCATCGGGAGCGCGCGGAAGCGCGTGCCGCCGACGAAGCCAAGTCCTTGCAGGTCGGCGAGGTCTGCGTCGCTCGGCAGATGATGATAGACAAGCACGCAGTTGACGGTGCTATCGTCGGCCATCTCGTCGAGCTTCAACGCGAGTTCCAGATCGAGACTCTGCAAGCCGCTACGCTCGACCGCGTCTGCACCCGCAAGACTGACGCTCGTCGTGCTGTTCAATGCGTTCCTGACCGCGCCCGACATGGCGATGCTGTCCGCGCCGGTCATGGCAATGCCGTTGGCCTTAGTAACCACGACGTTGTCCGCGCCGGTCATGGCGATGCCGTTGGGCGAGATGGTGAGCGTGCGCCCGTCCGGCGTGATGATAACGGCGCTGTCGGCGCTGTTGATGGTGAGGCCGTCCGCGCCGGTCATGGCGATGCCGTCGCCGGTCGCGGCATTGAAGTTGTCCGCGCCGGTCATGGCAATGCCGTCCGCCCCGACGATGCGCACGGCGTCCGCGCCCGATGCGTTGATGCCGTTCGGCTGGCGCACGACTACCGAATCGGCCGTGTAGCGCGTGCCGTCAGCACCCGTGATAGCGATGCCATCAGCGCCCGTCATGGCAATCCCATCAGCGCCGGTCATAGCGATGCCGTCCACGCCCGTCATGGCGATGCCGTTCGCACCGGCGTAGGGCGCACCGTCCGCGCCCGTCATGGCAATGCCGTCAGCACCCGTCATGGCGATACCGTCTGCGCCCGTCATCGCAATCCCGTCAGCGCCGGTCATAGCGATGCCATCGGCCCCGGTCATCGCAATGCCGTCCGCGCCGGTCATGGCAATGCCGTCAGCACCCGTCATGGCGATACCGTCGGCTCCGGTCATGGCGATGCCGGCGTGTGCGGTGCTGGCGGCGAGCAGCCAGACGAGCAGGAGCGCCGTCAGTTGCCGCGAGGTGTGCAAGAGTTTAGTGCTCATCACGAGTAAGAAAAGTGATGCTCAAAGTGACCCTGATTGTGTTCGTATTAGCCTCTGGGGTCAGGCTCAAATTCGCGTCGTCAAGCGAGACGCTGAGCGAGGTTGAGCTTATAGTCGGGGATAATAAAATTAACACAATCAGCACCAAATTACTAATTCAACGGGCGCTCCTGCCGCACCAAAATCGCCGCGCCGGTTGGAGGGCCGGCGCGCGCCGCCCCCCTCGTGCCAACAAACGGTCAAGTCATCAACTGCCGGTAAAGTTTCTGCGTCTCGGCGGCGGGTTCAACGCCCAACTCTTTGCGCAGCAACCGCCGCAGAGATTCGTAAGCCTCTTTGACCGCGCCGCGATTGCCGAGCGCCGCGTGGGCGCGCATGATCATGCACTGCACGTCTTCGCGGAATTGATCGTCGCGCAGGATTTCCTGCGCGAGTTGCAGCGTGCGCGGCCAGTCCTCAGCCTTCTGTGCGCCGACCGCCAGAGCTTCGAGCATGCGCAGGTATTGTTCACGATAGTAGGCGCGTTGTTCTTCCACCCACTCGTCGTAAGTGCCTTGCATGAAATCGCCGCGATAGAGCGCAACCGCCTGTTCGTATAGTTCGATCTGCCGCTCGTGTTTGCCGGCCCGGCGGGCCGCTTCAGCTTCCGTCACCAACCGGTCGAACTCTTCCGTGTCAATACTGAATGCGAAATCCTGACTGAGCAGATAATCGCCGTCGCGGTAGAGCAGAAAATTCTGTTTGAGCGGCTGACGACTGTTGAGCGCCTTGCGTATGTGCGAGACGGTCGGGTGGAAATTTTTCTCAACCGCGTCGAAGTCGGCCTCGCCCCAGAACGTGTCAATGATCGTGTCTTTGGAGGCGCGGCGATGGCGACGCGAGGCGATGAAGCAGAGTATGTCGCGCGCGCGTTTGGTCGTCCACGCATCGGCGGCGAGCGGGCGCGCGGGGTCGCGGTAAATCTCGACGGGGCCGAGCATCTTGATCGTGAGATCGGCCGTGGGCTTTGGCGGCACGACGGGCGCAGCCGTAACCGCTGGCGGCGCGGCTTCCGGCGCAACCGTGGAAGGAATGCGCTCGCGCAGGTCTGCGGGGAGCAGTTCGGCGACCTGCGGCAGTTGGAAGAGCGTGGGCGTGCGCGCGATCTCGCGTTGCAACCAGTCTTCGTAGTCGTAACGCGCGGCGAGGTCGAGCGCGCGCCGCAGGTGTGCGAGCATCTGCGGCTCATCACCGGCGCGCTGGCGGCAGGCGGCGAGCGCCATGCAGGCTTGCGCCTCGTAGTAGTTGAACCCCTGCGCGTGAAAATAGCCGAGCACGGCTTCGAGTTCACGCGCCGCCGCTTCCGTCTCTTGCTGCGCGAGCAGGACGCGCCCGCGCGCCAGCCGTGCGGTCTGCGTCACGGCCTCGTCGCCCGCCTCGGCGCGCGCTTCGATCAGCCGGTCGAGCAGCGCGCGCGCCACGTTGAGTTCGCCCGTCTGCAACTTTAAGAGCGCCTGTTCTTCCTGCACCTCAAAGCGCCAGACCTCAAGCCCGGCCGCTTCGTAGGCGCGCACGGCCAAGTCGTAGAACTCGGCGGCGCGAGCCGCGTCGTTGCGCTTGCGATAGAGGTTGCCGTAGGTCTCAAGCACTTCGCCGCTTAAGGCCGACATGTTGAAGAGTTGGCAGCGCTGCATGGCACGTTCGAGGTTCTGCTCGCAGGCGACGAGGTCGCCGCGAAAGAGATGGCAGCGCGCGCTGTTGAGATAAGCGGCCGCCTCTTGCGGCAGGGGCGACGCCTGCGAGTCCGCCGGTAGCATGCGACGAAACCAGCGGAGCGCCTCGCCAAAGTCGCCGCGCACCATCGCGGGCAGGCCCAAGTTGTGCGCGATGAGGCGCGCGTAGTGTTCGTCGCGCTGCGCCTCGGCCGCCTGCAACGCCTCGCGGAAGACGCGCTCGGCCTCGATGCGCTGATGCATGAAGATGAGGCAGAGGCCGCGCGTGTTGCCGCACTTGACACGCACGGGCGAGTGTTCGCCCACGAGCGCCACCGCCGCGTCCAGATAATCGAACGCGGTCTGAAATTCACCACGCCGGCGCGCGATGGTGGCGAGCGAATGAAGCGCCTCTGCTTCGCCCTCCTTGTCGTCCTGTTCGTGCAGGAGCGCGGCGGCACGGCGGAAGAACGTTTGCGCCGCGTCGTATTCGCCGCGCAGGCGCGCGACCTCGGCGCGGTGCGCGAGCGCGCGCGGATACTCGGCGATGACGCCCGCCGGGATCGCTTCGACAAACGAGACGAGCGCCGAGAACGCGCCGGTCGCCAGCCATTCCGCGCCCTTCGCGGCAATGATCTCGGCGGCGCGCCCGTGTTCTCCGGCCGCGAGCAGGTGGCGCACGGCCTGTTCCCATTGCCGTCGTTCGATGAAGTAGCCGGCATAGCGCGCGTGCTCGGCCGCCACGCCCGCCGTGCCGATCTCTGCGTGCAGGCGACGGCGCAGGAAGTCGCGGAAGAGTGGGTGCAGGCGAAACTCTTCGCCGCGCCCGTCGCTTGCGACCGTCATGAAGACGTTGCGGCGGACGAGCGCGGGCAGGAGTCCCGCGCAGTTTGCGCCCGGATGGAGATGCCCGCAGGCGTCCACCTCGACGCGTTCAAGCAGCGAGATGCGCAAGAGTAGTTGCTGCACTTCCGCCGGTTCGTCCGCAAAGACCTCTTCGGCAAAATAGTCGAAGATGTCGCGCTCGGACTGGCGCAGGATTTCGACCAGATCGGGCGTGCCCGCGTCCGCGCCGCCGCGTGCGAGCGCCTGTCGCTGCGCAACCTGCCGGACGAGTTGCAGCGCGGTGATCCAGCCGTGCGTGCGTTCGCGGTACTCGGCCAGTTGCGCGGGCGTCAGTTCGAGATCGAAGACTTTGCGGAAAAGCTCCTGCGTCTCAGCATCGGTGAACAGCAGTTCGGCGCGGTCAATGATGGTGAGGGCGTTTTGCGCGCGCAGCCGCGAGAGCGCAAGCGGCGGCACGTCGCGCGAGATGATGATGATGTGGATCACGTCGGGCAGATAAGCGAGCAGCCGATCCACGACGCGATGCACGAGCGTCTCGTTACCGAGATGATGATAGTCGTCCAAGACGACGATGAGTTGCTGATCAATTAGATCAAGCACCTCGTTTAAGAGCACGTCCACCGCGCGTTCCGGTTGCTGCGCAGCTTCGGCCGCGGCCTGTTGCAGATAGGCGAGCGTTGCCGCGCCGAACTCCGCCACGTGCTGCTTGATGCCGTGCGCGAGGTAGCCGAGAAAGACGAAGGGGTCGGCGTCTGTGTGGTCTAGTTGATACCAGACGAAGTTGCGCGCATGCGTGCGGACGAAATCGGCAACGAGCGTCGTCTTGCCTGAACCGGCGTTGGCGGTGACGAGCGTGACGGGGTGGACGAGGTTGCTGACGAGGCGCTCGATCAGGCGCGGGCGGGGCAGGAGCGCGGGCGCGGGGCGTGGCGGCAGCAGCTTGGTGCGCAGGAAGAAGGCAGGTACAGCCGCAGCCTCCGGCAACGGTGGCAGCGCTCCGGTCGGGGGCGAGGTCGGTTGCAAATCTTGACGACGCGACCTGTTGCTCATCAAGTTGGGCCTCACGCGAGGCGACGTTAGCGGCGCATGAAACGGTGTACCGGTAAAGCTCGGAGAGAGGAGAACTCGGCTTTCAGCTTAGTCAGCTAGTGTGCCGGAGATTTTTACCTGAGCGCCGCGACGGGCGCAAGTCTTGTGCCGGTTAAGTGGCGCGCAGCGGCTTCTGCATGCCTTTGACGAGCCGCAGCGGGGCACGCGCGGTGCGCTCGTCTTCGGCGGTGGGGCGCGGCGTGTCGCCGCCCGGCGCGTGGGCGCGTGTGCCGCCGCGCGCACGCAGCGCGGCCTGTTCCCGCACGGCCGCGTCGAGCGCCGCCGCGCGCCCGCGCGTGTCCGTCCAGATGTCGGTGCTCAGGTCGGTATTGAGCGCGTAGCTCGTCAGCAACTCCTCCGTCTCGACGGGCGTAAACAGGAGCGCCGATTCGTCAATCACACGCAGCGTCTGCTTCGAGCGCAGTCGCCAGAGCGGCGCGGGCGGAAGCGTCCGCCCGGCCAGTACGACGTGCGCTTCGGCCGGCAAAAGCGGCAGCAGGCGATGGAAGAAGGGCACGAACCACGCCGCGTCGTAAACCAGATGCAGATCATCTATGACGACTAAGAGCGCCTCGCTCGCTTCCAGCATCGTCATCTCATAGACGAACGACTCGGCCAACACCGCCGCCTCTTCGGCCGTGCGTGTCGCCAGCACGAGCGCCAGCGTCTTGCGCCCGAAACCCGGATGCTGCGCCCGGACGGCAGCGACGAGGTACTGCATGAAGACCTGCAAGTCCGCGTCCGCCGCGTCCACCTTGTACCATGCGACGCGCCGGCCCGCGCGGCTTGCGAAATCGGTTGCCAGCATCGTCTTGCCCATCCCCGCGCGCCCGCAGACGATGGTTGACGTGCAACAGGTCATGCTCTCGGCGAGCGCGGCCAGCAGCCGCTCGCGCGACACGCGCGGCAGTTCATGTGGGACGGTGAGTTTGTCGAGCACCAGAGCCATCTTTTGATCTCTACTCTCTGCTTCGGGCGGCAGCAACAGCGCCATACGGCCGGGCGCGGGTGAGGATTGCTGCACGTTTAACCGACATCCTCCAATCTTTCGGGGCGGCTGCCATAAGTGCTGGCACGCGCCAGCCTTAAACATGTTTATGCCCGAATAGACTTGAGAAATTCTTGAGGCGGCGCGGGGAAATGGCGCGCAAGCGGCGCAAATCGCGCCAGTGTGGGCGTTTTTGGCGAATATCCGCCCTGTTTAAGAAAGACTTAAGCGCGACTTTTGCGCGCCGCCGCCTCAAGCGCCGACTTGGCCGCGCGCCAACTTTCAGCCATCATGCACCGGAATAATCCAAAGGAGACAGCAAGCAAATGGCAGCATCGCAGGTCGCGCCCTACGGCGCTTGGCGCTCGCCCATCACGTCCGATCTGATCGTGCGCGGCGCGGTCGGGCTGACGATGATCAAATTAGACGGCGACGACATCTACTGGATCGAAGTGCGCCCCTCGGAAGCGGGCCGCAGCGTCGTCGTCCGCCGCGACGCCGCCGGCCAGACGCGCGACATAACGCCCGCACCTTTCAACGTCCGCACGCGCGTACATGAGTACGGCGGCGGCGACTACTGTGTACACGAAGGGCACGTCTATTTCGCCAACTTCGCCGACCAGCGTCTCTACCATCAAGCACCCGGCGACACAGAGCCCGCCTCGCTCACGCCCGACGGCGTTGACCTGCGCTACGCCGACATGCTGCTCGACACAGCGCACGCGTGCCTCATCTGTGTCCGCGAGGATCACAGCGCTGCGCCGGAGCACGAGGCCGTGAACACGCTCGTCAGTCTCAAACTCGACGGCACGGATGGCGGCGGGCGCGTGCTTGCTTCCGGCTACGATTTCTATTCGTCGCCGCGCCTGAGTCCCGACGGGCGACGGCTCGCATGGCTCTGCTGGAATCACCCGAACATGCCGTGGGACGGCTGCGAACTGTGGGTCGCCGAGGTGACAGACGACGGTACGCTCGGCCAGATGACTCTGGTCGCGGGCGGCACTGACGAGTCTATCTTCCAGCCCGAGTGGTCGCCGGTGGACGGCGCGCTGCACTTCATCTCCGACCGTAGCGGCTGGTGGAATCTCTACCGCGCGGGGCGCGCAGCGGATGCCGTGCAGGAGATCGGCGCGCACGTCGCACCGCTCTACGAACTGGCGGCCGAGTTCGGGCAGCCGCAGTGGGGCTTCGGCATGTCAACTTACGCGCTGCCGACGCCGACGCAAATAGTCTGCACCTACCGCGAGCGCGGGCTTGCCCGGCTCGCCTTGCTCGACACGACGACGCGCCAACTCGAACCACTCGAAACGCCCTACACAGACATCTCTTATCTGCGCGCGACGCCGCAGCACGCCGTCTTTCTCGCGGGCCGCCCCGACGCGCCCGCCGCCGCCGTCCGCCTCGATCTGGCGACGCGCGAGCGCACCGTCCTGCGCCGCGCCAACGATACGGAACTCGATCCCGGTTATCTATCAACCGCGCAGCCGATTGAGTTTCCGACCGAAGCCGGCCTGACCGCCCACGCCTTCTACTATCCGCCGCGCAACCGCGATTTCGCTGCGCCGACGGGCGAGCGCCCACCGCTCCTCGTCAAAAGTCACGGCGGGCCGACCGCCGCCGCCTCGGCTGCGCTCAGTCTCGGCATTCAATATTGGACGAGTCGCGGCTTCGCCGTCCTCGACGTGAACTACGGCGGCTCGACCGGCTACGGGCGCGAATATCGCCGCCGGCTCAACGACCAGTGGGGCATCGTGGACGTGGACGATTGCGTGAACGGCGCAAGGCATCTGATCGCGCAGGGGCTAGTGGACGGTGCGCGCTGCGTCATTGACGGCGGCAGCGCGGGCGGCTACACGACGCTCGCCGCGCTCACCTTCCGCAATCTCTTCCGCGCCGGCGCGAGCCACTACGGCGTGAGCGACCTCGGCGCGCTCGTGCGCGACACGCACAAATTCGAGTCGCGCTATCTGGATCGCCTGATCGGGCCGTACCCCGCGCGGGCGGACATCTATCACGCGCGCTCGCCGATCAACTTCACGGCCCAGCTATCGTGCCCGGTCATCTTCTTTCAGGGGCTTGAAGATAAGGTTGTGCCGCCGAATCAGGCCGAATTGATGGTTGATGCGCTCAGGCAGAAGGGCTTGCCCGTCGCTTACGTACCGTTTGCGGGCGAGCAGCACGGCTTCCGCCGCGCCGAGAACATCAAGCGCGCGCTCGACGGCGAACTCTATTTCTACGCGCGCGTCTTCAATTTCCCGCTCGCCGACCCGGTCGAGCCTGTGCCCATCGAGAACCTCTAAGGCGAACCTTAAATGCTATAGCCGGTTCGACTTCGGCCGGCTTGCGCGGAAGTGGCGAACGTAGGGCGAATTTACAGATTTTTGGATAAGTGGCCGAAATCTCGGATAAACGGCCCGTACCACACGCTTAAAAAGACACGAAATCCCTAAACTTTCGCCATCTCTCCTGTTGGCATCCTCATTGCGTGTTTTTCAACTTGGGTGAGCCCACCAAACCATTTCGACACAAAACAGACTATCGGTTGCGTAGCGGTTATAGCTCTCTGGCGCAACCGCAACGTCTTTCCTAATTGCTAAGGAGACTACTCTAATGAAGAAAGTCTTATGGCTGGTATTGATGCTGTGCCTCGGCCTTGGTGCGACCTCGGCGCTGGCGCAGGATCGTTCGACGACCGGCTCCATCGGCGGCACTGTCGTGGACGCCAACGGCGCTGCGCTCCCGAATGTGTCCGTGACCGTCACGGGCCAGACCGGGGCGCGCACCGTGACTTCTAACGAGGAAGGGGCGTTTGAGGTGCAAAACCTCATCCCCGGCATCTACAGCGTGAAGGTTGAACAGCAGGGCTTTAAGACTGCCTCGGCTGAACGCGTCGAAGTCTTTCTCGGTAAGCAGTCCACCCTGAAATTGACGCTTGAACCGGGTTTGGCGACTGAAGTCGTGCAGGTGACCGACGTGGCAGCCACTGACCTGTCGAACACGGCGGTACAGAGCAACCTGAGCGATACGCTCTTTGATAACATCCCCGTCCAGCGCAGCGTCACCAGCCTGTTCTACCTCGCACCGGGCGTGAACGATAGCGGCAAGGGCGGCACGGCGAACCCTTCCATCTCCGGCGGTTCGCCGCTCGATAACCTCTACATCGCCGACGGCGTCAACATCACCGACTCCGCCTTTGGCGGTCTCGGCACTTTCACCCGCAACTTCGGCACGCTCGGTGTCGGCATCAACACCTCTTTCATCAAAGAAGTGCAGGTGAAGACCGGCGGCTTCGAGCCGCAGTACGGGCAGGCGCAGGGCGGCATCGTCAACATCATCACGCAGTCCGGCGGCAACGAATATCACGGCGCGCTCTACGGCTTCGCCCGGCCCAAAGCCTTTGAAGCCACGCGCCGCCAGCCCGACGACGTGCGCGTCAACAAGTTCGGCAAGATGCTGCACGAAGAGAATTACGACGCGGGCGCTGACATCGGCGGTTACGTGCCGGGCCTGCGCGATAAACTGTTCTTCTTCGGCTCGTTCAACCCGTCCGTGCGGCGCGAGATCGTGCGCGGCGCGGCCGGCTCGCGGATTGAGACGCTCTTGGGCGACACCGCGCGCCGCTACCGCACGCTCAACTACGCCGGTAAAGTTGACTGGAACATCAACCAGAGCCACACCGTCGCCTTCTCGATCTTCGGCGACCCGACGCAGACCAACGTTGCGCCGTTTGCCACGCTCAACATCGACAATCTGACGGCGCTCAATAAGTTGATCTACGGCACGCGCAGTATGTCCGTCCGTTACAACGGCGCGCTTACGAATACCTGGACGCTCAGCGCCTCCGTCAGTCAGGGCAAGAACCACTTCGACGAGACGGGCTTCGCCAGCTACAACCAGATCACCGACCGCACGCAGCCCGCGCGCGGCAACTTCGTCTCCGTCGGCTACGGCTTCTTCGAGCCGACCGATGGCAAGACCAATCGCGTCTCCTTCGATACCACCAAGCAGGTGACGTTCCTCGGCGCGCACACCTTCGGGCTGGGCTATCAGTATCAGCGCGCCTTCTACGAAGGCGTCCGCGACCGCAGCGGCCCGAAATTCACCGTGCCCGCGACGAACGCGACGGGTCGCTCCGTGACCGAACTCGGCGGCAACACCGCTGCTGCCGTCGGTCAGCCCGTAAACGCCACCTGGACGCTCTTTACGGCCAACACCAATCCGGCTTCCAACGACAACCCGCGCGGCGGTTGCACGCTCTGTCCCTTGCTGGACATTCCGGGCGTCGGTCTGCGCCCCGTCATCCTGCGGCATGAGCGCGGCGAATACGGCAACACCAGTTTCGGCACACAGTCGAACTATAACGCCGCCTATATCATGGACACGTGGCGCTTCAACAAGTACGTGACGGCCCTCGTCGGCATCCGTAACGAGCAGGAGCGCATTATCGGCAACCCCGGCGCGACGGGCGAGCGCATTGCCTACAGCTTCACGGGCAACTGGGCGCCGCGCATCGGCGTCACCGTTGACCCGCTCGGCCAAGGCAAGACCAAGGCCTATTACAACTACGGGCGCTTCTTCGAGTACATCCCGCTCGACTTGGCCGAGCGTTCGCTCTCGGCCGAAACCGATTTCCGGCGTGGCTTCTACATCCCGCAGTTCCACGTGGACGCTGCCGGTCGCCGCATTGCCGACATTGATCCGGTCTCCGGCACGGTGATCCCGATCATTGACGCGGCGCATCTGGTCACGGGCGCGCAAAATGCGGCGGGCCAGAACATCGGCATCGACCCGAACTTCTCGGGCCGCCTCTCCGTCTCGCTGCAAAGTCCATCGAACCCGATCCTGCCGGGCACGAAACTCGGCTTCGCGCGCGAACATCTGATCGGCTTCGAGCAACAGTTCCCGCGCAACTTCATCGTCTCGCTGCGCTACATTGACCGCCGACTCAAACGCATCGTTGAGGACGCGGCGGTCGTGTCGCCCGAAGGCGCGGACTTCTTCGGGCAGACCTACTTCATCGGCAACGTCAACTCGCAACTCGACGCGGCGGTCAACCCGATCCCGCACGTCTTCACGCCGACCTTCGACGCCGCCGGCAACGTGACGAACGTGCCGGGCGCGTGCAATCCCGGTCTGGTGAATCCGTTCGCCACGCCCTCGCAGGGCATCTGCTACGAGACGAACGGGCGCAACGGTCAGCCCGCCGGCAATCCGGGCGGCGACGGCGTGCCCGACGGCTTCCCCGATCCGGTACACATCTACAAGGCGTTTGAGATCGAGGTGAACAAGCGTTTCTCGAACAACTGGCAGTTGCTCTCGAACTGGCGCATCGCTTCTTTGCGCGGCAACTTCGAGGGGCACTTCCGCAACGACAACGGGCAGACCGACCCGGCCATTAGCTCCCTGTTCGACTTCACGGGCGGCGAGTTCGGCCTGCTGGGCGATCAGTTCGCGGTCGGGCCGCTCAACACGGATCGCACGCACATCGTCAACATCTACGGCAACTATTCCTTCAGCAAGGATAGCGGCTTCTGGCGGCAACTGAGCGGGTTGAATCTGGGGCTTGGGCTGCACGCCGAGTCGGGCATCCCGATCAGCGAATATCTCGCGCACCCGGTCTATCTCAACGCCGGTGAAATCCCCGTCGGCGGGCGCGGGCGCTTGGGCCGCACGCCCTGGTTCACGCGCGCAGACCTGCACGCCGACTATCGTTACCAGATGTCGGAGCGCACGCGCATGGTCTTCATCGCGGACTTCTTCAACGTGACGAATAACCGCCGCGTCCGTTTCCCTGACAACTTCCGCGAGAGCACGGCGGGGCAGCTAAACCCGGACTTCCTGAAGCCCGGCATCGCCGCCACCGACCTGAATCGCGGCTTCTACCTGCCGTTCAACATGCGGCTTGGCCTGCGCTTCGAGTTCTAAACCCTTCGGGGCCACCTGATGGTGTTTGATAGGGAGGGGGTTTTTAACCAAACCCCCTCCCTCTTGTTTTTCCCTTAGACTTAAGGAATGATCACACGGCTTGCCCGGCGCGCTAAAGAGGCAGCACGGCCGGCGGATTTTCTTTGGAGGTGATACATCATGCTGCGTCCAGCTTTGCGCTTATTCGGTTTAGCTGTGCTGCTCACGTGTAGCGCCGCGCCGGTTGCCGCGCAAGTGCGCTCGGCCATCGAGCCGGTCGAGATACGCGGGCAGGTGCGCTATGCCAACGGTACGCCGGCCTTCGATGTCGTCGTCCGTCTAGAGAAGCAGAGCGGCGGCTACGAGGGCGAGCAGCGCACAGACCGGCTCGGCAAGTTCCGCTTTCCAAACCTCTCGCCCGTCCAGTACCGCATCAGCGTCCGCCATCCCGGCTATCGTGAGATTGATCGTGAGGTCAATCTCGTCATGCAGTCGAGCGACTACGTGCAACTCACTCT
The DNA here is from genome assembly GCA_036389375.1 of Pyrinomonadaceae bacterium. Classification (GTDB taxonomy): domain Bacteria; phylum Acidobacteriota; class Blastocatellia; order Pyrinomonadales; family Pyrinomonadaceae; genus QHXQ01. Next base: position 52,943 of record DASVQA010000023.1, read on the forward strand.
GGTGGCGGACGCAGTTGAGTTGCCGACGAGTCCGACGACGGGCATGTCCGGCGTGGTGAACGCGAACGTACCGCCCGAAGCGCAGAAGGAGTTTGAGAAGGGGCGCGTCGCCGTGCAGGACGCGAAGACGCTCGACGAAGGTTTGCAGCATCTGGAAAAGGCCGTCCAGCTTTACCCCGCTTTCCTCGAAGCGCAAATGCTGCTCGGCACGGTCTACATGGACGAGAAACGCTGGGATGCGGCGGAGAGCGTCCTGCGTAAAGTCCTGACCCTGAACCCGAAGACCGCGCCCGCCTATTTCGCGCTCGGCGAAGTTTACCGGCGCCAGAAAAAATACGCTGAAGCCGAGAAAGAGTTACAGTCCGGTTTAAAGCTCGACGACAAATCCGCGCAGGGTCATTTCACGCTCGGACGGGTCTATTACGAGATGGGCGACATCGCCAAGGCCGGCCCGCAGGTCGGTACAGCCCTACAACTCAACCCCAAACTCGCCGAAGGCCACCTGCTCGCCGGCAACATCCTGCTCAAAGCGCGGCAAGCCGAAAACGCCATGACCGAGTTTCAAGCCTATCTACTGCTCGCGCCCAACGGCGAGTTTGCCCCCCAGGCCCGCGACCTCGTCGCCAAGATCAAACAGGCGCTTGCCACCAAAAAGCCCTGACCGGCGCACCACAACGCACAAGCACGACAGGAAAACCGGGCGCGAGGTTATACGACTTCGCACCCGGTTCTATGTGACGTGAGTTCGACGTAAGGAATTGAAAAGAGAACCCCGAAAGGGTCACCGCTCCGGCATCTCCTTCATCGACTCGACTTCCTTGCGTGTCTGCCACAACCGTCGCATCCACTCGCACAAAGTCTTTGCGGGGTGCGCCCGCCGCGGGAAGACCTCCGTGGACTGGTTCTTCGGCTTCAAGCTCCACCTGGTCATCAACGACTGCGGGGAGTTGCTCTATGTGCGGCTCACTTCCGGTAACACGGACGACCGCCGCCCCGGCCCCGCTTTGGTCAAGGGGGTGTTCGGCAATCTCTTCGGCGATAAGGGCTACGTCAACTGCTCTTCGAGGCGCTCTACGACGAAGGCATCCAACTCGTCACCAAGCTCAAGCGAGGGATGAAGAACGGGCTGGCCCCGCTCTTCGACAAGATCATGCTCAGGAAGCGCGCCATCGTCGAGAGTGTCATGGATCAACTCTACAGGTGCCGGAGCACCCGGCGAAGTGCCAAGACGGCCGTGAGGTGGGGCGACGCAGGAAGTGCGCACTTCCCGCGTCTCGGTCGCCGTGCCGTCGACCGGCCCAGTCTACTCCGGCTCAGTCTCAGTGAGCGTGTACCCGAGCTTCATCGTGCCCTTGAGACCCGAGATAAGCACGCTGATCGTCTCGGCGGCGAGGTTTGAGAAGCTATTCGGGCCTTCCTGAAGGATGCCCAGCCTTACCGTGTGTTTCGCGACGAGCTGCATGCGTTCCGCCGAGCTCCCGTCTGGCAAATCGACGAAGATGTCGAGCTTCCACTGAACCGAGCCCGTCATAGCGGCGCCGAGCTGGAGTGAGCACGTGTTCGGTTCATAGGCGAGCGTTGTGATCGGCCACGGGTCTATGGTATTCGTGCCGAATGGGTTCGCGCGCAAATTCACCGTGTTGCCCTTGGCGCGCTCCCAGGAAAACCTTACGACGCGGCCGGTTCCCTTGATGGTCTGGATCCCGCCGGTGAGCGGCGTGTCGGTAGGGCCGGTCGGTGAACCTATTTGAATGACTCCCTTGTCCATCCCCGCTTCCCTATAGAAGTCGACTTCAAACTTCCAATCGATGTCGTGGTCCACACGGGCAATTTCTTGCCACCCCGAGCGCTCTTTGAGGAGGATCGAGTTTTGGTAGGCGGAAACCGCCGCGGTGCTGCTGCTAATCATGGTTGTTCCTTTCGAGTCGAAATAAAGAGTGTGAGGCGGACGACCTTGGCAGGTGTGCTCTCACGGCAAGCAGGCAGACCGCTCCAGTTGTGTGCGGACGCAAACACAGTGGCGCTCGAACACCTACGTGGGAGCGGCCGTGGGTAGTGGGTCATTTTCCATGTCGAACCAATAGAGATAAGCCATCTTATCTCTGAGAGTGTCAGGCGGTGTCGCTGGTTCTCGCCGCAGGTTGGACTTTATGTCGGGTTTTTAAAGTCTGGCGGTGAGTTAATCACTCGAAAGGGCATTCGTCTGTGCGCTAACACACGCACAGCCAAAATCCAATCCGTGATCAACATTGAAAATGACCCACTACCCGGCCGTGGCAGACTTAGGCAGCGGCCGAACGCCGCGCATCACGCGCCGCCCCGCACCTCTGCTGATAATGACATTACGTCGAACTCACGTTGGTTTAGTGGGCGGCTTCGGGTAGGCCCGCGCGAAAGCCTGCGCTTGAGCAGATTTGGTTGGCAGATGAGGAGCAACAAAAAGAGGTGGCGGAGCGAACTCCGCCACCTCGCAAGGTGTCGTGTGAACCACGAAGCCTGATTAGAAGTTGAAGCGCACCGCCAACTGGATGTTGCGCGGGTGGCTGCTGAACACCTGATCGGGCACGTTGAAGAACGTGCGCCCGACGGTGTTGATGTCCGTCACACCCGTCGTCGCAATCGGCGTGACCGAGTTGATCGAGCCGGGCACGTACTGCGGGTGGTTGAACGCGTTGAAGAGGTCGGCGCGAATCTGGAACCGCTTGTTCTCGCTAATCCAGAAGTTCTTGAAGATCGAGAAGTCCAGATTGTTGATGCCGGGCAGTTGCAGCGTGTTGCGCGCCGTGTTCGAGAGCGCACCCAAACCGGCCTGAATGTACTGCGCGTTCGGGTTGTTGGCCAGATAGCCGACCACGTCGCCCGCGCTGTTGGTCAGGGCCGTCACCGTGCTGGACGTGCCTTCGACGCCGCCCACGTTGGTGATCGAGCGGTCGCCCGCGTTGTCCAAGTTCAGGTTCGAGTCCACGCCGCTACGCACCGTCGCTTTTTCGCCCGACTCGAAAGTGAGCGTGCCGGCGAAGCTTAAGCCGCCGAGCGCAAGCCGCGTGACGGCGTTCTTGCTGTGGGTGAACCACGGCAGATCGTAGATGCTCGACAGCACGAAGCGGTGGCGGCGATCAAGCGCCGAATCGGCCCGCTCTTTGCGGAGGTTTTGGAAGTCCTCCACGCGGCGCGGACTGAGCACGGTGCTGAACACCTCGGCGGTCGTGTCGTCGATCAAGTGGCTCCACGTGTAAGCGCCGGACAACTGGAAGCCGCGCGTGAAGCGGCGCGTCAACTGGGCCGAGCCGCCGTGATAGGTCGAGTTGCCGTTCGACAGGAAGCCGACCAGGAAGTTATCGCTGAAGCCGGCATTTTCGTAGGCCGGCACGAGCGGCGAAATGTTGAGCAGATCGTCGAGCGTGGTCGGCAACGCGTCAAGCTGCGCCTGCGACGGCCGTGCAAGGAACGTCGGCAGGAAACGCTGCGGCGTGACGATGGAGCGCACGTTCAGGCGATTCTGCGTCAACAGGTGGATACCACGCGTGCCGACGTAGCGCAGTTCGAGCGCCCAATCGTTCAGGAACTGGCGCTGGTAGCTGCCCGTCCATGTGATCGCGTAAGGCACTTGCTGGTCAGGGATGAACCCGGACGTGGCCGAGCGCGCCGCCGCCGCATTGTTACCAATGGGGTTGGGCGTGGACGAGATGCCACCGTTGGCCAAGAAGTTCGGCGCACCGCCGCGCAGTTGCGCCTGCGTCAGGTCGCGCGTCTGGTTCGACTGCGGCGGCAGCGACAGGATGTAGAGGTTGTCGAAGATCACGTCGTAGGCCATCGAGAAGCCGACGCGGAGTGAACTCTTGTTGCCGTTGCCGAACAGGAGGTTCTTCCAGCCCGACTCGTAGCTCGGTGAATAGGCGAAACCGACGCGCGGCGCGAAGTTCTTCTTCTGTGCGCGCGGCTCGCGGAATTCAATCAAGCCGGGGACGGACGCGATTGAGTTCTGCACCTGCTGACGTGCGCCGAAGGGCAGTTGCTGATAGGAGTAGCTCAGCCCAAGGTTGAACGTCAGGTTCGGGCGGAAGCGCCAGTCGTCCTGCGCGAAGGCGAAGAGAATCTTCTGGTCGCCGTAGTAGGCGGACGAGCCGACAGTGCGCTCGCCAAACTGATCCGGCGTGATGTCGCGCAGGAACAGGTCGGTCGTGCCGTACTCGTAATCGCCGCGCTGGCGCTGCACGAAGGACTGCGGCGAAATGGACTTGCGGAAGTCGCCGCCGAACTTGAACGAGTGGTTGCCGCGCGTGTACGAGAGGTTGTCGATGATCTGATAGTTGTTCTCGATGGAGAACTGCGGTGCGTTCGGGTCAGGCCCGATTTGCAGCGCCGCCAGATCGTCAAGCTGAATGTTCGGGAACGCGTCAAGCCCGGGGAAGCCGATGTTCGGCACGGGCGTCGTGTTCGAGTAGCGCCGATAGGAGAGCCGCATTTCGTTGCTCACGCTCGGCGTGAAGTTGTGGAACAGGCTGTAAGAGAACAGCCGCCCGTCGGTCGGGACGTTGGTGAAGAACGCAGGCAGATTGGCCGCGAAGTCAATCGAGCGCAGGTTATCGTAGATAAAGCGCCCGCGATGCTGCGTCTTGCTGCTCTGCGTGTAGTCAATGTTGATGACGTAGTTGTCTTCGTTCGCAAAGTTCGGCGCGGCAAACGCGATGGGGCCGACCGGGATGGGCGTGCCCGCCACCGTGATAAAGCGCGGTGCGCCGGTCGCCGTCGTGCCCTGCACGGGCGCGCGCGGCACGTAGGTGTTGAAGATCGAGACGTTGCGGGCCGAGAGGCCGGGCAGCGAGTTTATGGTCGCAAAACCGGCGGCGGTCGGCGCAACCAACCCGCCCGGCGAAGCCGCCTGACCGAGTTGCTGCCGCTCGTAGGAGAAGAAGAAGAACAGCTTGTTCTTCCCGCTATAAACGGTCGGGCCGCCCTCACCGAAGTGCGGGAAGTAGATGGGCCCGCCGATGTTGCCGCCGAAGCGGTTGTAATCGAAACGCGGGTTGGCCAGATCGCCAGCCGACGTGTCGCGCACGACGCCCGCGTTCTTCTGGAGCGTGTCGAGCGCGTTCAGGTGGCGATTTTGCAGGAATTCATAGACCGTGCCGTGGAAGTCGTTCGTGCCGCTCTTGGTGGCGACGATGAACTGACCACCGGTCGAACGACCGAATTCAGCCGAATACTGGTTCGACAGCAGCGAGAATTCCGAGATGGTTTCCGGCGAGACGTAGATGGCGGGGCCGGTCACGTCCTTGCGGTTGTTGTCGATGCCGTCCACCGTGAAGTTGTTGTTGCGCGGGCGCTGCCCGCCGACCGAGCCGCCTGCGCCAACGCCGACGCCGCCGCTGCTCGACACGTTTGGCGCAATCAGCGCCAGATTGTAGATGCCGCCCTGCCCGCCGCCGGCCACGCCTGCGGTCGTCTGGGCCAACTCGACCGCCTGCCGCTCGGTGAAGCCTTTCGAGAGCGTGGTGGTCGTCGTCTGCACGAGTTCAGCGCCACCGGCTGAGACGGTGACGGTCTCGCCTTGCAGTTGCCCGACGGTCAGGGTCGTCGGCACGTCCGTCGTCTGATTGAGCGAGACATGCACGTCCGTCAGGGTCAAGGGCTTGAAGTTGGCTGCCTCGACGGTGATGGTGTAATCGCCCGCGAGCAGGTTCTTGAACTCGTATTCACCCTCGCTGCTACTCTGCGTAGTCTGTGAGTTATTGGTTTTTGTGTCCGTAATCGTGACCTTGGCGTTGGGCACGACCGCGCCGTTCGGGTCGGTAACGATGCCGCGTACGTTGCCGGTCGTGACCTGTGCCTGCGCCGCGAACACGCAGGCCAGCACGAGCAACGCCGCGCCGAAGGCCTGGGTAAGTCTGCGGTAACTAGCCATAAGAAATCTCCTGTTTCTGCGAAACTACTGTTTTTTTGAGGAGTTGGAATTGCACTCCCAGATTACCTTCAGCAACTCCTATTCCCCAAGCGGCGCACACCTCTGCCGCGCCGCCCCAAATGCCCAAAAACGCCCAACTTTACGGGGTTTACCAACCCGTCCCATAACCGGCCAACGTCCGGCCGGCACGGGCCGGGCGGGCCGTATCCAGACCTTCGGAGCAAAGCCTACAAAAAAATGGATGAGGCGGCGGGCGCGCAGGGTGGAGACGACAGACAGCCCGGGCCCGTGCTGCGGGCACAGCACGGGCCCGACTGTTGATTTCCGGCGGCCGGCGGGGCGATTGGCCGCGGCCAATCGCCCGGCCTACTTGGTCATCAGGTCTTTGAGTTTTCGGGCCAGTTCCTTGTCCAGACCTTGCAGCGCCTCGTACTGCGCGAGCGCCTCGTCCCTTTTGCCGATGGCGGACAAGACCAGCCCCAGATTGAAACGGGCCTCGGCAAATTTAGGCTTCAACTCGATAGCCCGCTGATACGCGGCCAACGTCGCCTCGACCCGATTCTGCGCGGCATAAACCCGCCCCAGCCCCAGATAGGCCCGCGCCTCTTTCGGATTGAGCTTGACCGCTTGACTGTAAGCGCGCTCGGCGTCCGTATAGCGCGGCGGCTTGGCGTCGCACGCCTCGTTGCCGGCGCGCAAGGCTTGCTCCACCTCTTTGCCGCTCTGCGCGTCCCGCACCTCGTTCTCGACCTCATAGGGTTTCGGCTTCATCGGGTCGCGCTCAAGCGGGTCGTAGGGGCGGAGCACGACGGCCGGGTCTGGGCGCGGTTTCGTCGCCGCCTGCGCGCGCCCGTTGGCGGGCAGCAGCAACACGCACAGCAGCGCGCCCAAACCGAAGAAGAGATTGTTGGGGGCTTTCATCGTGGGTCAATCCTTTCGGGCGTGGCCCTGTTATTTCAGGTGCTGGTCGAACCAGCCGATGACGGTCTTGTACCAGAGCGCGGAGTTCTGCGGCTTCTGAATCCAGTGCCCTTCGTCGGGGAAATAGAGCAGCTTGGATTCGACGCCCATTTTCTGCAATGCGGTGAACAACTGCAAGCCCTGATCAATCGGCACGCGGAAATCCTGTTCGCCGTGTACGACCAGAAGCGGCGTCTTGAACTCCTTCACGAACATGTGCGGCGACCAGCGCGCGTACATTTCCGGGTTGTCCCACGGCGTGCCCTTGAACTCCCATTCGGGAAACCATAACTCTTCGGTCACGCCGTACATGCTCGTTAAATTGAACACGCCCGCGTGCGAGACGAGCGCCTTGTAACGAAAGCGCGGGTCGTTGTTGTGCCCCTCAAGCCAGTTGACCATGTAGCCGCCGTAAGAGCCGCCCGCCGCGCCGATGCGCTCCTTGTCCACGATGCCGAGCGCGAGCACCTGCGCCACGCCGTTCGAGATGTCCGTGACGACCTTACCGCCCCAGTCGCCGGAGATGTCGTTGGTAAACTGCTGCCCGTAGCCGGTCGAGCCGCGCGGGTTCGGCATCAGCACGACGTAGCCCGCGCCCGCCCACATCTGCGGATTCCAACGATAGCCCCAGTTGTCGTTCCAAGCCCCTTGCGGCCCGCCGTGAATCAGGACGACTAACGGATACTGTTTGCCCTGCACGAAGCCCGGCGGTTTGATCAACCAGCCCGATACTTTCGCCTGCTCCGCGCCCGTCCACGTCAACTCTTCCGCCGCGTTCAGATCAAACTGCGCCATGAACGCATCGTTCGTGTGCGTAACGGCCGCAATCGCATTGCCGTCATCGGCGACGCGCAGCGGGTCTTGGAGCGTGGCGCGATAAATCTCCGTCGGGCGAATAATGGACGAGCGCGTGAAGATGATGGTCTTACCGTCGGACGCGATATGCACGTCGTCGTTGAAGCCCGCGATGAGCCGCGCGGATTGGCCGCCAGCGGTCGGCACGACGAAGATCGGCTGCCGCCCGCGCTCGCCCGAAGCGAAGTAGATGTGCTTGCCGTCGGGCGCGAAGGTGAAGCCTTCGACGTAGGCATCGAACTGCGGCGTCAACTCGCGCGTCTGGTTCGTCTGCCGGTCGTAGAGCATCAAGCGCCAGCGGTCGCTCTCGAAACCGGGCGTCTGTTGCGAGCGATAGGCGAGATAGCGTCCGTCGGGCGAATAGAGCGGCGACGAGTCCGCGCCGCGATTCGTGCCCGTCAGCAGGCGCGGCGGGCCGCCCGCGACCGGCACGACGAAGATGTCGCTGTTTGTCGAAGTCGCCTCGACCTTCTCCGTGTTGCGGACAAATGCCAACTCCTTCGAGTCCGGCGAGAAGGCATAATCGGTCGGCCCACCCAGACTAAACGGTGGCGCATCGTAGTCGCCCGGCGTCACGTCGCGCGCCGCGCCGCCATCCGACGAGACGACGAAGACGTGCGTGCGCTTGCCCTCTTTCCACGCCGTCCAATGCCGATAGAGCAGCCGATCAATCGTCCGCGCCTTAACCTTGTTCGACTCCATCGCCGCATCGCGCTGCTTGTTGCAGGCATCGTCCGCGCACTCTGGATAGATGTCCGAGACGAACGCGAGCCAGCGCCCATCCGGCGACCAGATGGGATCGCCCGCGCCCGTCGAAATACTCGTCACCTGTTTGCGGTCGCCGCCCGCCGCATCCATCGTCCAGATTTGCCCGCCCGTCACGAACGCGATGCGCCGCCCGTCCGGCGACCAGCGCGGCGTGCTCGCCGAACTCTCGCCGCTCGTCAAAGCCTTCGGCTCGCCGCCCGCGACTGCGACCAGATAAACCTGTGTGCGACTCCTGTTCGCCGCCCTGTCCGGCACACTGATGCTATACGCGATCCACTTGCCGTCGGGCGACAACTGCGGATCGCCCACGCGCTGAACCTGCAACAGTTCGTCCACCGTCATCGCCCGTCGCGCTGGCTGCGCCACGACCGCCGACACACACACCAACGCGCAGATGATCGCCGTCAACATCAAACGCTGCATAAGCTTCTCCTTAAAAAACGTGGGCTGTTTATTCGCTGGGGTTCGCCCCGAAATTTAGCACAGAAACAGAAAATGCGCTCGACTGCGTTTTCTTAATCAGCCGGGAAAGTTTAGCTTGACGGCTTAGATGGCCGCTCGCATAATCGCGGCTGTAAATCTGCTGTCCCCCCCTGATCAAAAGATTGGCCGCGGACTTTGTCCTCAAGTGTTGCAACATCGGGTTTCACGGAGAAGAACATGAGGTTGTCGTTGTCGGTCGGTGTGCCGTTCGTGTACGGTGCGGGTGGTGCAATGTCGGCATGGCGCAAGTGTGTGTGCGCGTGGGCGGGCCTGCTGTTGCTCGCGTTGGCGTGCGGGGCGGCGACTTTGCCGAGCGGGTTTACGGAGACGCAGATTACGGGGTTGGTCAACCCGACGGCGATGGCGTTTGCGCCGGATGGGCGTCTGTTCGTGTGCCAGCAGGGCGGCGCGTTGCGCGTCATCAAAAACGGCGCGCTCCTGCCGACGCCGTTTATGACTTTGACGGTCAACTCGGCGGGCGAGCGTGGGTTGCTTGGGATCGCGTTTGATCCGAACTTTGCGGCGAACAATTTCATCTACGTCTATTACACGGCGACCACGCCCGCGATTCACAATCGCGTCAGTCGCTTCACCGCCAACGGCGACGTGGTCGTGCCGGGCAGCGAGCTTGTCATCCTTGACCTCAATAACCTGTCGAGCGCAACCAATCATAACGGCGGCGCGATGCACTTCGGGCCGGACGGCAAGCTCTATCTCGCCGTCGGCGAAAACGCGAATCCCGCGAACGCGCAGTCGTTCGCCAATCTGCTCGGCAAGATGCTGCGCATCAACACGAATCCGGCGAGCGTCATTCCAACCGACAATCCTTACTTCAACGACGCGAATGTGACGGGCAACAACAAAGCGATCTGGGCGCTCGGTTTGCGTAACCCTTACACGTTCGCGTTTCAGGCGAGCACGGGGCGCATGTTCATCAACGACGTGGGGCAGAACACCTACGAAGAGATCAACGAAGGCGTCGCGCATTCAAACTATGGTTGGTCGGTCTGCGAGGGCTTCGTCTGTAGCAGCACAGCGCCGGTGGACTATCGCGCGCCGCTCTACGTCTATGCCCACACGACGGGCACGCCGACCGGCTGCGCCATTGTCGGCGGCACGTTCTACGATCCGCCGACCGCGCAGTTTCCCGCCACCTACGTCGGCCGTTATTTCTTCGCCGATCTGTGCGGCGGCTACATACGCTACGTCGAGCCGGGCACGGGCGGCACGATTTCGTCTTCGACCAGCTTTGCTACCGGCATCTCGTCGCCCGTCGATCTGAAGGTCGCAAGCGACGGCAGCCTGTGGTATCTGGCGGGCGCGGGCGGCGGCGCAGGGCTGGTCGCGCGGATACAGTTTCCGGCCGGCCAAGTGCCGCCGACGATCATGCAGCAGCCGGCGAGTCAGACGGTCGGCGTCGGGCAGACCGCCACGTTTAGAGTGAGCGCAGACGGCGCGACGCCGCTTCAGTTCCAGTGGCAGCGCAACAACGTGGACATCGCGGGCGCTACTGCGGCGACCTACACGACGCCGCCCGCGACGACCGCAGACAACGGCGCGCAGTTTCGCGTGATCGTCACCAACGCGTTCGGCAGCGTCACTTCAAACAGCGCCACGCTCACCGTCACGCAGAACGCGCCGCCGACGGGCGACGTGCTCATCAGCGAGTTTCGCCTGCGCGGGCCCGCAGGTGACGCCGACGAGTTCGTCGAGCTATACAACAACACGAACGCGGACATCACGGTTAGCGCGGCAGACGGCTCGGGCGGTTGGGCGGTTGCCGCGCCGGGCCTTGCGCTCGTCACCATCCCGAACAACACCGTGCTCAAGGCGCGCGCGCACTTCCTCGTCGTCAACAGCACGAGCGGCACAGGCTATAGCCTCGCAAATTACGGCGGCGCGGGCGCGGGCGGCGGCAACGCTTCATTCACGCCCGGCGCGGACATCCCGGCCGATGCGGGCGTGGCCCTGTTCAGCACGGCGAAACCGGCCAACTTTACACTCGCCACACGCCTCGATGCCGTCGGCTTCAGCGCCGTCAGCAATGCGCTCTACCGCGAAGGCGCGGGTCTGCAAACGCCTGCGGGCGGCATCACGCCCGGCGTCGAACACAGCTTCGTGCGGCGTTTGACGACCGGCACGCCGCAGGATACGGGCGACAACGCGCAGGACTTCGTGCTCGTCGCGCCCGACCCGGCCGCCGTCACAAACGCCGCCGCTCAACTCGGCGCACCGGGGCCGGAGAACGCGGCGAGTCCCATTCAGCGCAACGCGCAGATCAAATCCAGCTTGATCGAGCCGCAGCAGTTATCCACCGCGCCGCCGAATCGCTTGCGCGACACGACGCCTGTAGCGAACGGCGCGGAAGGAACGTTGGAGATTCGCCGCCGCTTCAAAAACAGCACGGGGCAGTCGATCTCGCGCTTGCGCTTCCGCGTCGTGGACATCACAACGCTCAGCACGCCCAATCCCGGCGGCGCGCAAGCCGACCTGCGCCTGCTTACATCGAACGATCTGAACGTGACGACGAGCCTCGGCGCTTTGACCGTCAAGGGCACGATTGTGGAAGCGCCGCCGAATCAACCGGGCGGCGGGGGCCTCAACACGACCGTGAACGTGCCGGGCGGGGTCGCCAACGGCGCGACCGTTGACGTGCGCTTCGTGCTCGGCGTGCAGACGAACGGGCGCTTCCGTTTCCTCGTCAACGTCGAAGCCGTAACGGGCACGCCCGGTCTGCTCAAAGGCGGCATGACGCGCGCGCCGCTCAATAATTCCGGCAGCGTCTGCTCCTGCAAAGTGCCGGGCAAGATGTGAAGGCTGAGAAGTTTTGTGTGGCGGCGGTCGGACTCAGGCGATGTGCTCAAGGTCAGCGGCAAAGAGGCGTTCGGTAGCCGTCTCGGCCGCCTCTTTGGGCGCGTGCGCGAGTCTGAACCAGTTGAGCACGAAGTTGCTGGCGCTTGCGCCGAGCGCCGCGTCGAGGGTGCATAGCTTGTGCGCGAGTTCGCGGTGAATGGCGCGCTCGAAAGCGCGTTCCACTTCAGCCTGTGCATGGCTCAAGCCTTCGATGAGCGTCGTGTCTAAATCCTGCCCGTCGCGTGCGCGCCGCCAGATGAACTCGTAAAGCCGCAGCCGCCCTTCATCCTCAATCCGACCCGTGATGACGACGACAAGGTGCGTCGTCTCCGTCTCCGCGACCGTCTCGGCGATGCGCCGGCTAAAGGCCGGCGTCAGGTCGCCGTCCTTCGTCACGAACAGGAACGAGTTGGCGCACACGTCGGCGGCGAGATAAGACTCGCCGTGCGCGGAGACGGGCCCCGTAGCGATCTCGCTATCGGGCACGCCGAGCGCGCGTATGATCTGATAGACGCGGTTGTTGAGCCAGTGGCCGTCGGCCAACAGGGCGACCGCGAGCCGGCTCGGATTGATCGTCTCCTCGACCACCTCGTCCGCCACCGGCGCAGCACACTGGCTGCACTTGGCCTTGCTGATCGTGATGGCCGCGAGCGCATCGGGCGTGGGCAGATCAAACAGCGCGTGCCCCGATTTCCGACAACTCACACGCACCTCACGCTCCAACAGACCGGCCGCCAACATCTGCGACACGGAGACGTTCGTCAGCCGGTTGGCCTCGGCAAACAGCCGCCGAGGCGTGTAACCCTCGCGGCGCAACTCTTCGACGCGGCGCAGGAACATACGCACCGCAGGTTCTTCCAGCAACGCTGAAGCGCGCGTCAGTTCCCGCGCGCTGCTCCGGCATTTCGCGGCCACGGCAAAATCGGTTGGTTGAATCGCCATGAAGCGGGCCAAGCCCTGTTGCGCCGGCTGCGTGCGCGCCTGCCAGTGCGCCCGCGCCGCCTCGTCTGCGGCCGCCGTGTCGCCAGTGCCTTTGCCGCTTTCACTCAGCGCGGCGAGCACGTCGCGGCAGAAGCGTTCGAGTTTCAGTAGCGGCTCGCGCGTGTTGATGTTGTAAACGATCCCTGCGCTCAAACCCGCCGCAGAATTTGCGCCGAAGACGAGGAAGAGGATGCAGTCTTCCAGACAGAAGAGTTCGCCCGGCGAGTATGCTTCGTCGCCGCCGCGCGACGTGTGCGCCACAAGCGACCGGCGCTCAAGTTCCGTCGCCGCCGCTGCGATAAACGCGGCCGGGCCCTGTTCGGCCAGCAGTAGCTCGAACGAACGACGCCGCGCCGAACGAATAAGCGGGGTGAATGAGCGCGCCCTGAGGGCATCGAGCAGACCGAGCCGTTCCGCTTCGTTCAGGCCGAGCGCAAGGCTGTTACTTTGGATGAATAACATCTCTATTCACCGTTCGGGCCGACGCAAGGCAGCGTGCGTGTGACTGACAACGCAAGCGCCCGCGCGGCAAGCGTCGGCGTCAACGCTCCACTCTGATCTTCAACGTGTCGCCACCGGTGAAATCGGCCGGGTACTGATGCTGCATCGCCAGCTTGAGTGCCTGCGCCTCGTAGGCGCTCGCACCCGGCCGCGAGTTCAACACGCGCGCGCCCGTCACCTGCCCGTTCTTCACACGCATGCGAATACGCACCACGTAGGCGCTACGGGCCGCCGCGTCGCCATCCGACTTGGGCGCACCTTCGTCGGCCACTACGGCCGGCGCGGTCTGCGTCTGCGTCGGGGCGGCGGCCGGCTGCGCCGTCGCCGTAGCGCCGCGCGCAAGCTCGGCCGGCGCAACGACGCGGGCCTGTTCTTTGGGCGTGTTGAGCAAGGGGCCGTAGATGAATTGCGCGGCCGTGACCAGACTTAGGCCGACCAGAAAACTGATGATCAGCGTGTAGATTAGCCGCTCGCGTGAGAAGCGGCGCGAGGCGGAGACGATGGCGGCCTCGACGGCCATCAAACGGTCTACGACCGGGGCCATCAACTCTGCCGGGACGGGCGCTAGTTGGAGCGGGGCGGGCTGCGGCGGAAGCGCCGAGGGTGCGCTTAAGTCTGTGTGCGCTGCTCTAATCTCAGGCAGTGCTTCGCGGCGCGGCACTTCCACCAAATCCTGAATGAACTTCTGTTCCTGTTTGTCTATGCTCCGTTCAGGCGGTTTGACGAGCGGGTTGAAATTGAAGGCCGCGCCGCGCAGATCGAGCGCGGCATATAAAGCCTCCACGTCGCGCAGCGTGCCGAGTTGCGCCGCCACCATCTGCCCGTCCTCAAAGAAGAACGAGCCGGGCGTCTCCGGGTATTCGACCTGCAACCGGCCGGACTTGCGCTGCACGCGCAACGTTCTGATTATGTCTGGTAGAGAATGGTCGTCCAGGTGGCCGGTTAACACCATGAACTGCGTGCGCTCTATGTTTTCCAAGACCCGCTTACCTAACTGTAAAGATAGATGAGTGCAACGGCTAAAAGCAGCATTGACCTTCAACCAATCATGGCAGGGGGACGCGCAAGCCCAAGCGACCCTAACGATTCGCGCGGAATCTACCACTTTATCAACTAGCGCACAAGATACCTGTGTAGCTTTGGCTTATGAGAGAAGACCAGCAAGAGAAAAATAAAAGAGGCTGACCTAGCAGCCTCTTAAACGAAAAAGATAATACACCCGGGAAGACTCGAACTTCCGACCTTCTGATTCGTAGTCAGACGCTCTATCCAACTGAGCTACGGGTGCGTAGAGTGTGGAAAAAATATAAGGGCGGCTTGGATGAGTGTCAAGCGACGCGCTTTGCGCTCACTTCGCGTAATAGCCGGGGCGCGTGCGCGCGACCGTGTCGGGGCGGGCCACTTCGACCGTGATCGCGCGCCAGTTGCCATCGTGTTTGTTGCCGGCGGATTGGTAGGCGAGGCTGTAGAGCGTGCGCATCTCGGCGGCGACCTGTGCATAGATGCGCCCCATGTCTTCGAGCCGGTAGACGTTGTGCAGTTGTCCGCCCGTGCGGTTGGCGAGCACTTCAAGCCGCGCGCGCGCCGCGACGTACTTCGCGGCCTGCGGCGGCGTGAGCGGTTCAAACTTCTTCGGGTCGCCTGAAGGCAGCGCCATCGGATAGATGGTGACGCCCTGCCGGTCGGCAGCGTTCAAGACCGCGTTCAGCATGGGGCTGGCGTCGGGCTTGAGGGCCGCAATGGCCTCTTCGTTCGTGGCGGCGCTTGAGGTCACGGTGCGATCCTGCCGGTCTAGGTCAGTGTCAATGCCGTCGGTTAACACGACGACGGCCTTGCGCCGCTTGCCCTCTTTGTCGAGTTCTTTGAGCGAGTAGTTGAGCGCCTTGTAGAGATTGGTTTCGCCTGCGCCTTCGGCCAAGCTGATGGCCTCGACGATCTTGCGGCGGTTGGTGGTGAAGGGCGCAAGCGTCTCGATCTTGTCCTCCGTGCGCCCCTTCTTCTTGGCCGCGTGGAAGGTGACGACGGCGACGCGGTCATCGGGGCCGAGCGCATCTATGAAACGCGTAGCGGCTTGCTTGAGCGAGGTGCGAAAGTTCAGGGTCGAGCCGGACATGTCGAGCAGCAGGACGAGGCTGAAAGGCGTCTGCGTCGGCTCGAAACTGGTGATCGTCTGGCGCACGCCGTCCTCATAGACGAGGAAATCGCCGCGCCCCAGATCGAGTATGGGCCGCCCCTTCTGATCGGCCACGCCGACGTTCAAGATCACGAGGTCGCTCTTGACTCTGATCGTCTCGTCGTCGTCAACGGTCTGTGCGCGCGCGCCGGCGCTCCACGTACAGAGGACAAAAAGGCTCGCGCAGGCGAGCAGCATCCGACGCATTGTAGGTTTAAGAAGGCGAAACGGCATCATCGCAATAAAAAAGGGCGCTCGCGGACGCCGACAGTATGCAAACTACATCGGCGCTTGGCAAGCGGCCATCTTTGGTTGCGACGCGCGGGCGGCGCGTTGCTTTGCGGATAGGGCCGGGGGCTGAATGAAAAGCTATTGCTTCTTCAGCCCTCAGTCCTCAGTCCTCAGGCTGCGCGACGGCGTGTGCGGCGGGGAGGCGTGGCGGTTAAGGCCGGCTCGTCCGGTTCGACCGCTGGCACGGCGGCGAGCGGTGCGCCCTTCGTCGTGTGGCGGGCGCGACGCGCGGCCGTGCGCTCGGCCTCGACGGCGACGGCGCGCTTGACCTTCTCGATGCGCTTGCGCGGCACGAGTTGGAAGCGCAGTTCCATCTCCTGCGACACCTTGTAGATGGTCACGGGCTTGTGCCCGCGCGCGGCGCGGCGCAGCACCTCTTCCTGTTCGAGCAGTTCGGCGCGCCCCTCTTTGTCGATCCAGATAAACATGGCTTGGGCCATCTCTCGCTTAACCTCCAGACGTATCAACTCGCGCACGTCCACCGCTTGCGCGACTGGCGCGACGACGGGCAATGTGCGCGTAGGTGTTGGTTGAACTTCACGCCGCGCGGCGTAGTAGTCGGCGACGAGCGCATCCACCTCCGTGCGCTGCGCGTCGTAAAAGAGCGCGAAGTCCCGACAGCGCGTGCGGTAGACGCAATTGACCGAACAGACCAGCGCGTCTTTGAAGTGCCCGTAGCGATTGCAATAGAGTTTCAAACGCATGGCGACCTCGCAAAGGACGGCGGCGGGACGCGGGCGGCAAGTCTGGCCGGCGCGTCCACGACGGTTCGGGAGTAATGGAGACTATAACACGCGCGTGCCGTATGTGCAACAAAGAGCAGCCCGTGAAACAAAGCTGATGCGGTTGATTCTTTGCACTGCGCGTGTGCGTTGGCCGTATAATCCGCCCGCATTTTCGTCCTCGCAAACACTGTGCAGACATTTCGTTAGTTGACGCCTTTTGCGACGCGCCACTCACCCCGCGTCCTCATCGGAAAGGAGTTGCCCCGCAATGTACCGCCCGAACTTCTGCGCCGAATGCGGCGCACGCATCGAACGCACACGCTGGCGTTGGTGGACGAGCCGCCGCTTCTGTCCAGCTTGCGCGCGCCAGTTTCGCCGCGCACGCATCACACAACCGCTGTTCGCCTCGCTCCTGCTGCTTGCGCTCGGCTTCGGCACAGGACGCGCGCTCCGGCCCGCGCCGCCGCCGCTCGTCGTCGCAAGCGGCGCGCAGCCCGCGTCCGTGCAACTCGCAAACGCGGTCGCCACGCAGGCCGCGCACGCTTACGGCGCGGACGGGACAGCCGCTGAGCGCCCGACCGACCCGGATGAGATCGTCTCCGTCTGCGGCGCGCGGACGAAGAAGGGGACGCCGTGCCAGCGGCGTGTGCGCGGCACGGGGCGCTGCTGGCAACACCTCGGCAAGCCCGCCATGCTCCCGCCGGAGAAGTTGGTCGTGCAGGGGCATCTGCCGGCCGCCGCGAGCAAAGACGATAAGCCTTGACGAACGAGATGTGAACGCAAAGCAGGCGGGCCGTGCGTTATGCGCGCGCGGCCCGCCTTGTTGTGGGTTGGTCAAGTGTTCTGTCTAAACAGTGCCTTACTTGATCGTCTTGACCGGCGCGGGCGGACGCGGCGGGAGTTTCGCCGGGTGGTCTTTGAGTTTGGCCATGACCTCGGCGACGGCGCGTTCGAGTTGCGGGTCGTGCCCGTCGAGGACGGACTTTGGATCATTATCAACCACGATGTCTGGATCGACGCCGTGCCCTTCGATGATCCATTCGCCCTTCGCATTGGCGAAGCCGGTTTCCGGCACGCTGATCGAGCCGCCGTCAATGAGTGGCCCCTTGTTACTGATGCCGACCACGCCGCCCCACGAACGTTTGCCGATGAGCGGCCCGAGACCCGCCTCGCGGAACATGGCGGGGAAGATGTCGCCGTCCGAGCCGGCGAACTCGTTTAAGATCGCGGCCATCGGGCCGTGGAACGTGCCGTCGGGATACGTCAGCGCGTCTTCGTTCGTGCGCGTGTATTGCAGCGCGAGCACCTTGCGGCGCAGGCGCTCGATCAGCATGCGCGAGACGTTGCCGCCGCCGTTGGCGCGCACGTCAACGACGAGTCCTTCCTTGTTCATCTGCCCGTAATACCATTTGATGAACTCGCGTATGCCGTTTGCGCCCATGTCGGGCAGATGCAGATAGCCGACGCGCCCGCCGGTCATCTCCGTGACGCGCCGCCGGTTGCCCTCGATCCAGTCGAGATAGATCAGGTTGCTCTCGTCCGCGATGGGCCGGTAAGAGACGGTGCGCGCGCCGTCGAACGTCGGCCGCGAGTTGACGGTGAGCGCGACGGGATTATCCGCCTTGTTGCGCAAGAGCCGGTAAGGGTCTTCGTTCGGCTTCAACTCTTCGCCGTCAATCGCCAGCACGTAATCGCCCACGTTGACGTTGACGCCGATCTCGTGGAGCGGCGAACGATAGATGTCCTCTTCGTTCTCGCCCGCGAAGATTTTGGTAATGCGGAAGCGGCCCGCGCCCTTGTCGAGCGTAAAGCGCGCGCCGGCCAGCCCGTAGCGCGGGCGCGGCGGAATCTGGAAATCGCCGCCCTCGACGTAAGCGTGCCCGATGGTTAGCTCCGACACCATCTCGCTGATGACGTAGTTCAGATCAGACCGATGCGCGACGTACTTCAGCAGCGGCCGGTACTGCTCGCGCAGCGCCGCCCAATCGTAGCCGTGCATGTTCGGCACGTAGAACCAGTCGCGGTAGCGCCGCCAGACCTCGTTGAAGATGTTCTCCCACTCTTCGGCCGGGACGCGGTCAACGTACAGGTTCGCGGTCGTCACAGGCTTGCGCGACTTGTCGCCGCCGGGCATGGCGTCGTAGAGCGAGAAGCCGGGGCCTTGCGCGACCAGCACCTTCGCGCCGTCGTCCGACATGACGTAGCCGCGTATGTCTTCGGCGAGCGTCGTGTCCTTACGATCCTTGAGCGAGTAGATGTGGAGCGTCGTGGGGCGGTCGCCCTGCCGGCCGTAGAAGAAGGCGGAGCCGGTGGCGTAGAGGAGGAAGCCGGGCTTGGCCGAGAGACCGCCGATGTTGTCGGCCGAGATGGGCACGCGCGCGACGCGCTCCGAGAGACCGTTGAAGTCAATGGTCATCGTCGCGGGCTGTTGCTTCGCTTCGGGACTGGCCTGCGGCGTGGGGCCGGGCTGCTCGGCAGGCTTCGGCGCGGGGCCGCCCGACTCTTTCTTGAGTTCTTTGTTGATGTCGTCGGCCGGTTTCTTGGGCGGCTGCGCCTCACCGCTGTCTTTGGGCGGCGTGGGCTGCGCGTCGGCGTCCTGTTTACTGATCGTCACCTCGTCGGATTCGGGCGGGAAGGGGTGCTTCACGTCCTTGCGGAGCGCCATCGCGTAGATGTAGGTCTCGCGGTTGGTCGCGTAGTTGAACTCGAAGGTGGAAATCTGCGGCGCGAACTCGCGGTCGCTCAGGTAGTAGAGATAGTCGCCCTTCGGATCCCACGCGGGACTGTAGGTGTTGAACTGCTCGTCGGTGACGTGGTGCAACTGATTGTCCTGCGCGCTCCAAATGTAGAGCGACTGGAAGCCGTTGCCGCTCGGCATGCTGAAGGCGAGGAAGTTGCCGCGCGGCGACCAAGCGTAGTCGCGTACCTGTCCGCGATTCGTCTTGGCCACTTCACTGAGCCGCTTGTCCGCGATCGTCAACACGTAAACGCGGCCGTCCTTGTCGCTAAACGCGATGCGCTTGCCGTCGGGCGACCATTCGAGTTGATAACGCATGGCCTGCCCGCCGGTCGTCAACTGCTCGGCCGGCTTCGAGCCGTCCTGCGGGACGACGTAGACTTCCTCTTCGCCGCTCTTGTCCGAGATGAACGCGATCCGCGAGCCGTCGGGCGACCACGCGGGCCACTTGTCGTGCGCGCCGGAAGAGTGCGTCAGGTTGCGCGTCGGCCCTTTTTCGACAGGCGCGCTGAAGATGTCGCCGCGCGCGGCAAAGAGCGCGCGTTCGCCTTTGGGGCTGAGATTGACGGACTCGATGAAGCTGGCGACGGGGATGCGCGAGGGGCGACGTGCGAGCGCGTCGTCGGGCACGTAGATGGAGAGCGGCGTCGTCTTGCGCGATTTCACGTCGAAGATTTGCAGTTCGCCATTCAATTCGTAAGCGATGCGCCCGTCGCGGTCGGAACTCGGCCAGCGTATGTCGTAAGTCTTATTGAACGTGACCTGCGTGGTTTTGCCTGAGGGCACGTCGTAGGCGTAGAGGTTGAAATGGCCGTCGCGGTCGCTGTCGTAATAGATGGTGTTGCCGAGCCACATCGGGTCGCGGCTGGCGCGTTCGCCTTCGCTGATCTTCTTCGTGTCATAGGTCTTGAGGTCGAACAGGTAAAGCTCGTTGGCTTGCCCGCCGCCGTAACGCTTCTCAGGGCGAAAATCACGGAAGCGCGGCGAGTAAACCAACTGCGTGCCGTCGGGCGAATAATCGCCCGCGCCGGATTCAGGCATCGGCAACTGTTCGGCGGGGCCGCCCGCGACCGGCACGGTGTAGAGGTGCGTCATCGGGTTCGTCCACGAGTCGCGGTGCGAACGAAAGAGGATGGACTTGCCGTCGTTCGTCCAGCCGTACACCTGATTGTCGTAGCCCCAGCGCGGCGCAAACGGCCCCTTCGCCGGGTAAAAGGTGAGTTGCTTCGGCTCGCCGCCCGTCACCGGGATGACGTAGACCTGCTCGTCGCCGTCGTACTGACCCGTGAAAGCGATCCACTGGCCGTCGGGCGAGAACTTGGCGAACAACTCAAGACCGGGATGCGCGGTCAAACGCGTGGCTGTGCCGCCGCTGGTCGCGGCGATCCAGAGGTCGCCGCCGTAGGTGAAGACGACGCGGTCGCCGTGAATGTCGGGGAAGCGTAACAGTTTGGTCTGGGCGGAAGCCGCTGCCGGGACGAGCCAGAGCAAGGTCAGGGCAGCGACGATAAACAGTCGTCGGATTAGCTGCTGAGTCAAGCGAAACCTCCTGATGGCCGGTGCGTGGCCACAAAAATGAGTAGGGCAAATTTCAGGTTGCGGGAGGCATCGGATGCGGGGCTCTCGCGCGATGCTGGTCTTTGGTACGTCTGTGCGACCGTGAAGGTTGCAGCCGGCAGCATAGCAGCGCGCCGCGCGACTTACCAAACAACGCCAACGCACGCCCTCTGGCGCGCACACCGAAACTCAACTACAATGCGTGGCTGCAACCCTTTTAACGGCTGTGCCGACCGCAGGCACGCACACTTCCAAACAAGTATGAACCGGCCCGGCGAGCCGCCCCCATGTGCGCGCAAGGTGTTCGCGCAAGGGCGCTTCTTGCACAGGCCCAACTGTCGAGGATGTTATGAAGCACACCCAAGTCCTGCTCGCACTCTCTTTGCTGCTCACCATTTCAGCTTTCACCTTTGGCCGCGAGGCGCGGCTCGTGCGCTATCCGCACTACTCGAACGGGCGCGTCACGTTCAGCTACCTCGGCGACATCTGGGTCGCGGACGAGGACGGACGCAACGTGCAGCGGCTGACCGTCAACCGCGCCCGCGACGTTTATCCGCGCTTCTCGCCAGACGGCCAGTGGATCGCTTTCTCAAGCGACCGCAACGGCAATCTGGATGTCTTCATCATTCCCGCAAACGGCGGGACGGTGAAGCAGTTGACCGCGCACTCCGGCGACGACACGGTTTTGAACTGGACGCCGGACGGCCGCGCGATCCTCTTCTCGGCGCTGCGCGGCGAGGACTTCATGCCGACGCTCTACACCGTCAGCGTCGCGGGCGGCATGCCCGTGCGCGCGGGCGTGGACATAGGCGTGCAAGGCTCTTACTCGCCCGACGGCCGCCGCCTCGCCTATAACCAGCGCGCGCAAGCCTACTGGCGCAAGTATTATCGCGGCGCGAACCAGTCGGACGTGATCGTGGCGGACGTGGCCGCGCAGAAGTTTACGAACGTGACGGAGTTCCCCGGGCTGGATTCTTGGCCGATGTGGGCGCACGACGGCTTCATCTATTTCGTCAGCGACCGTGAAGGCAACGGGCTGACGAACATCTGGCGCGTCGGTGAAGATGGCGGCAAGGCCGAGCGCGTCACCGCCTTCAAAGCGGGCGACGTGCGCTGGCCCGCCATTAGCGCCGACGGCAAAACTATCGTCTTCGAGCATGATTTTCAGATCGCGAAACTCGATCTTGCGTCCAAGCGCGTCACGCCTTTGAAGTTCGACATCGGCGCGGAGACGGAAGAGAGTCTGACGGAGGTGCGCGATTTCAACTCGCAGATGGACGACTTCGAGCTTGCGCCCAACTCGCGCCGCATCGCGCTCTCGGTACACGGAGAGATTTTCACCGTGCCGGTCGAAGAGGGCGACCTGAGGCAGATCACCGACAACCCGGCGCGCGACCGTAACGTTTCATACTCGCCCGACGGCAAGTGGCTCGCCTTCGTCTCCGACCGCAGCGGGCGCGAGGAGTTGTACGTGACGGCGGTCGATGGCGCGGGCGAAGCGCAGAAGCTGACGGACATCGACGCGCTCAAAGGCGGTTACAACTGGTCGCCCGACTCGACGCAGATCGCGTTCTCGGCTTCAGACGACAAATTGCGCACGGTCACGGTGGCGAGCAAGGAAGTGAAGGAGTTGAGCGCGTCCCGCTATGGCAACATCGGCGGGCCTGTCTGGTCGCCCGACGGCAAGTGGCTCGCGTTTGCGAAACCCGACGCGACGCGCACGACCGACATCTATCTCATTCCGGCGACGGGCGGCGAAGCACACAGAGCAACCTTCGAGTCCTTCAGCGAGCAAGTCCCGCTCTTCTCGCCCGACGGCCGCAAACTCTACTTCGTGCGCAACGACAGCACCTCAAACAGTCAGGGCGACCGCCCATCCATCCAACTCTATTCGGTCGCGCTCGAACATCTGGATCGTGACCCGGACGATCCGGAGGAGCGCGCGGAAGCCGAAGCCGCGCAAGCCGAAACTGTGCCGGCGGGCGGCGGCGAGCCGGGCGCGATGATGGCGGCGCGGCGACAGGGCGGTGGTGGGCAACGCCCGGCCCCGAAGCCGGTCAACATTGATTGGGCCGGTCTCAAGCGGCGCACGAAACAAGTCACGCGCATGCCTTTCCCCATCGGCAGCTACACCATCGCGCCGGACAGCCGCACCATCGTCTTCGTGACAAGCGAGCCGGCGGGCACGGCGCAAGTCCCTGTCATCTATTCGATTCAGGAAGACGGGCGACGTTTGACGCGCATCACCGCGGGGCAAGCGCCGGGCGCGGGCGAGGGGCAGGACGCGCCGCCGCCCGGCGGTGGCTTCAGTGGTGGCGGCGTCGGCGGTGTGAACATCTCACGCGACGGGCGCACGCTCTACTTCCGCGAAGGCACAGCGATCTATTCGATCCCGATGCCGGGCGGCGCAGGCGGCGGTAGCAGTAGCGGCGCGGCCGCAGGCGGTGCGGCAGGCGCGGGCGCGGCGCGGCGGCGGATCAACTTCGTGGCGAAGGTCAAAGTTGATCGCCCCGCCGAGTGGGCGCAGATGTTCGACGACGCGTGGCGCACGATGAAGTATCGCTTCTACGATCCGCAGATGCACGGCTACGATTGGGACGCGATGCGCGCCAAGTATCGCCCGCTCGTCGAATACGTGGGCGACCGGCAGGAACTCTTAAACATCGTCAACGAGATGATCGGCGAACTGAACGCTTCGCACACGGGCGCGGCCCCGCCGCCCGCCGGACGCGAAGCCGGCGCAGTCTCAACCGGTCATCTCGGCCTCGACCTCGAACCCGACACGACGGCCGGGCGCTATCGCGTCGCCTACATCTACGAGGACGGCCCTGCCGACAAGGATTGGGTCAAGGTCAAGGTCGGCGATTATCTGATTGCGATTGACGGTAAGCCCGTCAAAGCGGGCGATGAATACTGGGCGCTCCTGAACTATCGTCTCAACCGCAAGGTCGCCGTCACCTTCAACGACAAGCCCACGGAAGCGGGCGCTTGGCGCACGCGGATCGAACCGACCTCGATGCAAGCGTTCGCCACGCTGCGCTACGAGCGTTGGGTGAAGGAGCGGCGCGCGCTCGTTGATAAACTCTCCGGCGGGCGCGTCGGCTACGTCCACATACGCTCGATGGATCAGCCGTCGCTGCGCCGCTTCGAGAAGGAGTTGCGCGAGTATCGCAACAAGGACGCGATGGTCATAGACCAACGCTGGAACGGTGGCGGCAACATCGAACAGGAGTTGCTCGGCATCCTCGTCCAGCGCCAGTATCAGGTCTGGCAGCCGCGCGGCACGGAAGCCACGACGCGCCCGCTGACAGGCTTCTTCGGCCCCAAAATCGTCCTGCAAAACTGGCGCTCGGCTTCAAACGCCGAGATGTTCCCGGCCGGCTTCCGCGCGCTCGGTCTGGGCAAACTCGTGGGCACGCCGACGGCGGGCGCGGTCATCGGCACGGGCAGTTATTCGCTCATTGACGGCTCGACTGTCCGCACGCCGGGCACAGGCGTCTTTCTCGCCGATAAGCAGCGCACCAACATGGAGAACTACGGCGTGCAGCCTGACATTCTGGTGGACAACACGCCCGCAGATTACCTCGCGGGGCGCGACCGCCAGCTAGAGACGGCCGTGCAGGAACTGTTGAAAGAACTGCAAGGCACAAGCCCGAAGGTGGCGACGCGCGACGGGCAGTAAACGTCACGTAAAGCGCAGCCCGCGCGGGCCGTGTGATGCGCGGGCTGTTGCCGACAAAAGCGACGGGCGCGGCAACTATTGATCAGTTGCCGCGCCCATGCTGTTGTTACGGGCGAAACTATCTGCGGTTTTTGAACTGTTCGTACAACTCCGTATGTCGGCTGACGAGCGGGACGCGGCGACCGTTGATGAAGAGATCGCGGATATTGGTGCGCGGCTCAAGCAGGTCGCCGTCCGTTAAGACGAGGTTGGCGATCTTGCCGACTTCGATTGAGCCGAGCCGGTCGCCCATGCCGATGATCTGCGCCGGGTAGAGCGTGACCGCTTTTAACGCTTCCGCGCGCGGCAGCCCGAAGGCCGAGGCCATGCCGGCGTGATAAGGCAGGTTGCGCACGTCCGCCGCCGTGTCGCCGCTTGAGATACAGAAGCGCACGCCGGCCGCTTGCAGCTTGGCGGCGTTCTCATACTGCACGTCGTAGAAGTCGTCTTCGCGCGAGGGCAGGTCGAGCGTGCCGGTTAAGATGACGGGCACGTTATGCTCTTTCAGAAACGCGGCCGCCTTCCACGCATCGTTTGCGCCGATGATGATGGGCTTTAGTTTCATCTCTTCGGCGAAGCGCACCGCGCCGCGTATCTCCGCGTCGCGGTCGGCGCGGAAGATGACGGGGCGCTCGCCGCGCACGTAAGGCACGAGCGAGGCGAGGACGACATCTACATCCGGGCGTGGCAAATTTCTGTCCTGCGCCGCCGCGTCCTGTGCGCGCCCGTAGGCTTCGGCGTCGCGCAGGAGTTTGCGTAGCTGCTCAACCTGCCGGTCGCGCGCCGTGATGGCTTCCGAGATGTTCCCCTGTGGCTGACCGAAGAAGCCGAACGGGCCGCCGCCACCGCCGCGCGCCGCTTGCGGGAAGTTGACGACGAGACCGGCCGTGCGCTGAAGCGCCATGTCCTGCGGCGTCGAGCCGAGCAGGTTGATGAAGGCAGCTTGGCCGGAAATGAGTCCGCCCTGCGGCAGCGAGAGTACGCTCGTCACACCGTTCAAACGCGTGACCGCGATGTGCGCGCTGTGCGGGTTGATGGAGACCCACGCCATCGAGTTCGGATTGAGCTCGCCAACCTCTTCCGTATCCACCCAGCCGGTCGCGCCGTTCTCCGTGATCTCGATCAGCCCGATGGCCGTGCCCAGATCAATCATGCCGGGATAGACGGTCAAGCCGCGCCCTTCGACGACCTGCGCGCCAGCGGGCACGGCCGCCGTTGCGCCGACCGCTTGAATGCGCCCGTCGCGGATGACGATTGTGCCGTTGTCTATGTCCGCGCCGGAGACGGTGACGATGTGCGCGTTGCGGATGGCGTAAGTGCCCGGCCGCCCGTCCATGAAATCCGGCCCCATGTTGCTCGAAGCCTGTTGCGCGCAGGTGGACGGGGCGACGAGCGCGAGCAAGAAGGCCGCGACGACGAACGCACACGCGCCTGTTCTGCGATTAGCTGTGCGAAGTTCTGCGGTGCTCATCGGTTGTTGTCTCCTTGCGGTTGGTCGCCGTCGTCGTCGTGTGCGCGGCCGGGGCGGCGTATGCGCGGCGCACCGGCGGGCTGTGCGCCCTGCGCGGGCGGTTGGTTCGCTTCGGCCTTCTCAAGCTGCTCGCGCTCGCGCGCAAGGTCTGCGCGGCGGGCGATGTCCTGCTGGCGGTCGAAGAACACGTCGCCGTCAATGTAGGTCTGCTCGACGCGCGCGTAGACGCTGAACGGGTGCGCCGTCCAGATGACGAGGTCGGCGTCTTTGCCGGCATCAATCGAACCGACCTTCTTATCAATGCCGAGTTGGATGGCGGGATTGAGCGTCACCGTGCGCAGGGCCTCTTCTTCGCTCAGACCGCCGTACTTCATCGTCTTCGCGGCTTCGAGGTTCAGGCGGCGGGCGCGCTCGTCCGAGTCCGAGTTGACCGAGACAATGATGCCGGCGCGCGTCATGATCGCGGTGTTGTAAGGAATCGCGTCGTAGGCTTCGAGCTTGTAGCCCCAGTTGTCGGCAAAGGGCGACGCGCCCGCGCCGTGCGCCGCGATCTCTTTCGCCACCTTGTAGCCTTCGAGCACGTGTTGGAACGTGCGGACTTTGAAGCCGAACTCGTCCGCGATGCGAATGAGCATCAGGATTTCGTCGGTGCGATAGCAGTGCGAATGCACATAACGCTTGCCTTCGAGGACTTCGACGAGCGGCTCAAGTTGCAAGTCGCGGCGCGGTTGAATGGCCGTGCGGTCGCCACGCGCCTGTGCGGCGCGATAATCGTCCCACTGCCGTTTGTAGTTGCGCGCGCGCGTGAAGGCATCGCGGATCGTCTCTTCGACGCCCATGCGCGTCGCCGGGTAACGGCGCGGCAGACCGGGAATGTTGAAGCCGTTCGACCGTTTCGGATTTTCGCCGAGCGCGAACTTGATGCCGGGCGGCGCACCCGGAAAGATAAACTCTTCGACCGGCCGCCCATACTTCAGCTTGACGACCGTGTTCTGCCCGCCGATGGCGTTGGCGGAGCCGTGCAGGATGTTGGCCGCCGTCGTGCCGCCGGCCAATTCGCGGTAGATGTTGGGCGAGGTCGGATTGAGCACGTCGCGCACGCGCACCATCGAGGTGACGGAGAGCGAGCCTTCGTTGACCGCGTCCATCATCGTGTGCGAGTGACAATCAACGATGCCCGGCGTGACGAACTTGCCGGTCGCGTCCACGACGTTCACGTTCGCGCCCGCCCTGAGGTTCGGCCCGACGGCCGCGATCTTGCCGTTGCGAATCAATATGTCGGCGTTCTGTAGCGTGCCGTGCGACGCCGTCAGGATCGTCGCATTGCGGATCAACGTCTCACCGCCAGCGCGCCGCTCCTGCGCTTGCGCCCGCACCGACAAGCCCCACACCGGCCCAAGCACGCCGAACGCCAGCAGCAAGGAAAGCAATTTTCTCAACTTCATAAGCATCTCCGAAAGGCAATGACGAGTGACAAGAGCAGCGATGGGTGACAAGTGCCGAGTGACAAGTTAAAGACTTCTGCCTGCTCGTCACTTGTCACTCGTCGCTCGGCACTCTTCATTGTGGTCGTGTTCCTGTGAACGGGATTGCGCCGCGCGGCGTGGTGACCGTGCCGTTCATCTGGTTGCCGTTGACTGTGCCCGTGTAGGTCAACTCGACGGTCTGCTGGCCGAAATTGAGCACGGTGGTGAAACGGAAACTGCCGTCCGCGCCGGCCGAGCCGTTGCTGATCTCGGACGAGCCTTGCGGGCCTTGCAGTGTGCCCGACAGGCGCTCGCCCTGCTGTTGCAGGCTGAGCGTCGCGGTCTGCGGCCGGCCGCCGAGTTCGACGTTGATCGTCCACGTGCCGGAAAGATCAACGCTCGCGCCGCCGGTTGTCGCGCGCGCTGCGCCGGGCGTAGCGGTCGCGCCGCCGGGCGGTGTGCCCGCAGGCGTGGCGGCGGGCGGGCCGCCTGAGCGCGTGCCGGTAAACGAGCCGGGTTGACCGCCGGTGAGCGTGACTGTGCCGCTCATCTCGTTGCCGGCGAGCGTGCCCTCGAAGGTCGCTTCGATGGTCTGCGCCTGCGTCGTCAGGGGCGCGGTGAACTTGATCTCGCCGGTGCGCCCGATAGACGCATTGGCGATCTGCGCGGGGCCGAAGTCGCCCTGCATCGAACCGCTTAGTTGCTCGCCCTGCTGTTGCAACGTGAGCGTGATGGTGCGCTCGGTCTGCCCTTGCAGCGCGACGCGCACAGACCAAGTGCCCGTTGCGTTCGCGCCGCCCGCGCCAGCGCCGCCAGCCCCGGCGGTCGCGGGGCGTAGATCGACGGGCCGACCGTCTATGAAGACGTGCGTGATGCGGCGTGTGCGGTCAAAGAGGTCGCCGCGCACGACCGTCAGGTTGGCGATCTTGCCGGGTTCAATCGTGCCGAGTTGATTGTCGGCGGCGAAAATTTCGGCGGCGCGCAACGTCATGGCACGAATCGCTTCGTCGCGCGCAAGGCCGTTCTCAACCGCGCGGCCGACGTTCCCGATGAAGTCCGACATGTTCGTCATGCCGCCGGACTGGAAGGCGAAGCGGACGCCGGCGGCGGCCAATCGGCCGGCCGTCTTCGGCGCTTCCACGCGTTCGCGCAGGATGCGAATGGGATCGGGGTCGGCTTCAGGATTCAGCGCCGTCGTGCGGCGCGGAAAGTTGAGCGACAAAAGCACCGGCACTTTCGCCGCCGCGAGCCTGTCCGCCACGCGCCACGCGTCCGCGCCGCCCGCGATGATCGCCTTCAGCTTGAACTCCTGCGCCAGATCGAGCGCGCGTTCGATCTCGCGCTGGCGGTCGGCGTACATGATGACGGGCATCTGACCGGCGAGCACGGGCAGCAAGGCTTCGAGCGACCTGTCCTGCTCCGGCCGGCGCACGCCGCGCGGGTTGCGCGCGTAAGTTGTCTGCCATTCGCGCATGCGCTGCGCGTCGAGAAACATCTGCCGGATGGCGGCGAACACACCCATGAGCGAGCCGGGATAACCACCACGCAAAGGCGTGAACTGGATGTGCAGGGCGACGGGCGCGCGCACGATCATCTGCTGCGGCGTGTCGCCCGCCAGATTCACGAGCGCCGATTGCCCGACGAAGATGCCTTCGCGCGGGACGGTCAGCGCGGCGGTCAACCCGGCGTTGCGCGCCGCCTCGATCTGTTCGCCGCCCGCCCGCAACAGTTCGGCCGCCGCAAGCTCAGGTTGCAGACCCGGCGGCTGCGTCGAGTTGGGCGCAGAGACGGCGGGCGTGGCCTGCGTCTGCGCGATCAGGAAGGCGAGTCCGCCGCCACCGC
>DASVQA010000024.1:0-4568 GCA_036389375.1 Pyrinomonadaceae bacterium
CCGCGCTCGTCGCGCACGAGCCGAAACTGCTCGAACTCCTGCTCAACGCCAAACCTGATCTCAATCAACAGAACCGCGAAGGCGTGACGCCGCTCATGTACGCCGTGCGCGCAACGGATCAGGCGGCCACGCGCGCGCTGCTCGCACATGGCGCGGACGTGAACGCACGCGGGCGCGGCGGCTTCACCGCCTTGATGTACGCCGCGCACAACACCGACCCTGAAATCGCGCAACTGCTCCTCGACGCGGGCGCGGACACAGGCGCACGCGACGACAACGGCGTGACACCGCTCATCTGGGCCGCTTATTACAATCGGCTGCCGCTCCTGCAAATGCTGTTGCAAAAAGGCGTGGACACAAACGCCGTCAACAATCAGAAAGGCACGGCCCTGATGATCGCCGCCGCGAAAGGCTACGCGGAGATCGCGGCGGCGCTCGTCAACGCCGGAGCCAACGCAAAGCTTAAAGATGTCGGCGGCAAGACGGCCCGCCAGTGGGCGCTCGCCGGTTATCACACAGATTTAGCGAACATGCTGCAACAGGCGGAAAGGAAGTAGTGCGTCGGTTGTCATCGCAAAAGTCGTCTGCCTGCGCGGGCAAACGCAAGCACGGATGATGTAGTGCAAACGACCACGGGGCCGCCTGCTGCTGCCGACTGCTGTCCATGCTTTTCATCATAGACAATTACGATTCGTTTACGTACAACCTCGTGCAGTATCTGGGCGAGTTGGGTGCGGAGATGATCGTGCGCCGGAACGACGAAGTAACGGTGGCGGAGATCGCGCAAACGCAGCCCCGGCAACTTCTGATCTCGCCGGGGCCGGGCACGCCCGACGAAGCGGGCGTGACGCTGGCGGCGCTCGCACATTTCGCCGGGCGCATCCCCATCTTCGGCGTCTGTCTGGGGCATCAGGCTATCGGGCAGGTCTTTGGCGGCCGGGTTGTGCGCGCGCCCGCGCCGGTGCATGGAAAGCCGGTCGAGGTCGCACACGACGGGCGCACGATCTTTCAAGGTCTGCCGCAAGGCTTCAAAGCGGGGCGCTATCATTCACTCATCGTCGCGCGCGCTGAGCTGCCTGCGTGTCTGGAAGTTTCGGCCACGACGCCCGACGGCCTTGTCATGGCCCTGCGCCATCGCACCATGCCCGTCGAAGGCGTGCAGTTTCATCCTGAATCAATCCTGACGCCGGTCGGCAAGCAACTGCTCGCTAATTTTCTGAACAGTAGTCAGTAGCAAAGCAAGGCCGACGTTGCTGGCTGGCGACTAAGGGCGAAGAAGGCGCACACTAAAAACCTACTGGCTACTGACTACTGGCTGCTCCGCCTATGTCCGACGAAACGCTCTCCGTACAGCGCCCCGCATGGTTGCTGCCGACGCCTGCGCGCCGCGACGAGCCGCCGCCCGGTATCGGTCTGCGCGGACTGCTCCTGCGCCTGATGCGCGGCGAGCACCTTGCGCGCAACGAGGCGACCGCGCTGCTCGATGCGCTGCTCGACGGGGCGGCGACCGACGCGCAGATCGCCGCCGCGCTCGTCGCGCTGGCCGTCAAGGGGGAGACGGTCGAAGAACTCGCCGGGATGGCAGCGGCGATGCGTGCGCGCGCCGTGCGGCTGAATGCACGACACGCGCGGTTCATTGACACCGCCGGCACGGGTTCGAGCACGGCGAAGACCTTTAACGTCTCGACCGCCGCCGCGTTCGTCGTGGCCGGCGCGGGGCTGCCCGTCGCCAAGCACGGCAGTCGGGCGGCGACGAGTCGTTCGGGGAGCGCCGACGTGCTGGCTGCGCTCGGCGTGCGCGTGGACGCCGCGCCCGAAGTGGCGGAAAAATGTCTGAACGAGATCGGCATCTGCTTCATGTTTGCGCCGCTCTATCACGGCGCAACGGCGCGCGTCGCCGGTGTGCGGCGCGAACTGGGCGTACACACGACGTTCAACCTGCTCGGCCCCTTGACCAACCCGGCCGGTGCGCCGCGTCAGGTGATCGGCGTGTGGCACGCGGCGCTCGTCGAACCGCTGGCGCGCACGCTCGCCGCGCTCGGCACGGAGCGCGCGTGGGTCGTACACGGGCGCGACGGGCTGGACGAAGTGACGATTAGCGACAGCACGCTGGTGGCGGAAGCGCAGGGCGACGCAGTCCGCACGTTTGAACTAGCGCCGGAAGATTTCGCTTTGCCGCGCGCGGCGCTCACAGAGTTGCGCGGCGGCGATGCGGTCGAGAACGCGCGCATCGTTCGCGCTGTGCTCGCGGGCGAGCGCCACGATGCTGCGCGCGCGCTCGTTCTCGCGAATGCGGCCGCCGCGCTCTACGTCGGCGGCGCGGCCGCGACCCTTTCGGCTGCGACCCAACTCGGCGCGCGGAGCATTGACGAAGGCGCGGCGCTCTTGAAGCTCGAACAACTAATCGCCGCGACAAATTCATAGACAAGTTCATAGACCACGCGCACCGCGCGCAAGGGCGTTGGCAGAAAGGCGACCTGAGCCTTGAGCGGCACACAGAGCTTTCTCGACAAGATCATCGAAACCAAACAGCAGCGTCTTGCGCGCATGATGTCCGAGCGCCCGCTCGCGGACGTGCGTGCGGCGGCTGGCACGGTGCGGCGCACGGCCACGCCGCACGCGCTACTGTCCGCGCTCGCGCACGCAGGTCAATGCAACATCATCGCTGAGCTAAAACGCGCCTCGCCGTCGAAGGGTGAACTGCGTCGTGAGCTTGCGCCGGCCGCCGTCGCCCGCGCATACGAGGCGGGCGGTGCGGCGGCCATCTCCGTGCTGACGGAAGAGGACTATTTTCTCGGTTCGCTCGCAGACCTGCGCGCCGTCCGCGCCGCCGTCGCGCTGCCCGTGCTGCGCAAGGATTTTATCGTGGGCGAGTGGCAGGTTTATGAAACGGCCGCGGCCGGTGCGGACGCGCTGCTGCTCATCGTCGCCGCGCTCGCGGACGAAACGCTCGCGCACTTGCGCCGGCTCACGGAGGACGAGTTAGGCATGGATGCGCTCGTCGAAGTCCACACGCTCGACGAGTTGCGCCGTGCCGAAGCGTGCGGCGCACGGCTCGTCGGCGTCAATAATCGCAACCTGCACACGTTCGCGGTGAGCCTTGAAACGTCGGTCGAATTGATCGCCGCGCGGCAGACGGACGCGCGGTTCGTCAGCGAAAGCGGGCTGCGCACGAGCGCCGACCTTGAACGCCTGCACGCGCTCGGCTTCGACGGCTTTCTTATCGGCGAGACGTTCATGCGCGCCGCCGAGCCGGGCGCGGCCCTGCGCGCTCTGCGCGAGCAGGCTGAGATTTGCGAACGCAAACAGCTATAATCGCCTCGTGATCTTAATCAAAATCTGCGGCATCACGAATCTGGCCGACGCGGAGGCGGCCGTCGGGGCGGGTGCGCGCGCGCTCGGCTTCAACTTCTACCGGCGCAGTCCGCGCTACCTTGAACCCGAAGCGGCGCGGCGCATCATCGAGCGTCTGCCGGAGGCGGTACTCTCGGTGGGCGTGTTCGTGAACGAAGCCGAGCCGGCGCAGGTCGCGCAGATGGCAGACACGGCGGGCGTCACGGCGCTGCAACTGCATGGCGACGAGTCGCCGGCCTATTGCGCGGCGCTCGCAGGGCGGACGGTGATCAAGGCGCTGCGCGTCGGTGAACAGTTCCGGCCCGAAATGGCGACGCGCTACGCCGCGCACGCGATTCTGCTCGACGCTTACAGTCCGCAGGCTTACGGCGGCACAGGGCTGATCTGCGACTGGTCTGTGGCGCGGCGCACGCGCGAACTTGTGCCACGCATGTTTTTGGCCGGCGGTCTGACGCCGGAGAACGTCGGTGCGGCCGTAGCAGCGGTCAACCCTTACGGGGTTGACGTGTGCGGCGGGGTCGAAGCCGCGCCGGGCCGGAAAGACTTGAATAAGTTGCGCGCGTTTATCGCGGCCGTGCAGGCCGCTGCAAAGTCGGCACACGCCGTCGGCGCAGATGATTTGCGCGCTCATGATCGGCCTGCAATGGCGGACGGCAAATTGACTTGACGCCCGCCCGCCCTGATCGGGTATGCTTAACGCCTGTTTGGAATTTGACACGCCGTGCCGGCCGCTTCGGGCGCGTGTTGCTACCGCAGACACCTTTTAGCGAAGTCCCTCACCGCATTTGCTCCGTCAGCATCCGTAACGCCGAATAAGTCAACCTGTTTCGAGTTTATGAGCGCACCCGCGCACGCAAAAGGACAGCAACAGCAGACGCAAGGGCGCGATCAGGGACGCGTCCTGCTCGTCACGGACGCGCCGCCGGGCGCTTGTCAGACGGCGCTGGAGGCATCCGGTTTGACGGTTGTGGGCGTGGCCGGCGGCCTGCGTGCGATGGTGCGTCTACGCAGTACGCGCCCGCACGTCGTCCTCGTCGATGCGGCCGTCGCAGGCATCAGTGCGACGGAGCTTGCGCGGCTGCTCGTGCAGGCGCAGGACAGTGTGCCGTTCATCTTCATCGGCGCGGCTGAAGCGACGACGGCGCGGCGTGAGCAGGCGGCGCGGGCGGGCGCGCACGACTACGTGCAAGTGCCGCAGGAGTTGGGGCTGCTCG
>DASVQA010000025.1:0-38200 GCA_036389375.1 Pyrinomonadaceae bacterium
CGCCGTGTCGTTGCAGGTGGTGCGCGAGTTGGTTGGCTCGCTCGTTCAACTCGCTATAAGTCAGCGCGGTGTCGGCAAACACAAGGGCCACGCTGTCAGGCTGGGCCGTGACTTGTTGACTGAAGAGATCGGCCATTGAACAGTCGGCGGGATAGTTCGTCTGGGTCGCGTTCCACTCGTCGAGTAACTGTGTGCGCTCGGCGGGAGAAAGAATCTGGTAGCTGGCAAGCGGGCGGTCGGCGTCGGCAACTATCTCTGTCAGGAGCGTGTGATAGTGTGCGAGTAAGCGTTGGATGGTGGCGGCGTCGAAGAGATCGGTGCTGTAGATGAGCACGCCGCGCAGACCGTCGGGCATGTCCCAGAGATGAAATTCCAGATCGAAGCGCGTCGTGGCCAGATCGAACTGCTGCGCGCTCAGCGTCAGCGCGGGCAACTCCAACGCCTCCATCGGGGCGTTCTGTAGTGCGAACATCACCTGCATGATGGGGTTGCGGCTCAGGTCGCGCGTGGGTTGCAGTTCTTCGACCAGCCGCTCGAAGGGCAGGTCTTGATGGGCGTAAGCGTCGAGCGTGGTGGCGCGCACGCGCGCGAGCAGTTCGCGGAACGTGGGGTTGCCGGAACAGTCTGCGCGCAACACGAGCGTGTTGACGAAGAAGCCGATGAGCGGTTCGAGTTCGGCGCGCGTGCGGTTGGCGATGGGCGTGCCGACGAGTATGTCCGGCTGCTTTGTGTAGCGGTGCAGCAGAGCTTGAAACGCGGCGAGCAGCGTCATAAAGAGCGTCGCATCTGCGCGCCGGCTCAAGTGTCTGAGCGCCTCGGTCAACTCAGGCGAGAAGGAGAGCGTCTCGGTCGCGCCGCGAAACGATTGCACGGGCGGGCGCGCATGGTCGGTCGGTAGTTCAAGCGTGGGCGGTTCATCGCCGAGTTGCTTGCGCCAGTAGGCGAGTTGCTTGTCGAGCACTTCGCCCGTCAGCCAACCGCGTTGCCACACGGCGAAGTCTGCGTACTGGACGGGCAGCGCGGCGAGCGGCGACTCCTGCTCCGCCGCATACGCCGTGTAGAGCGCTACCAACTCGCGCACGAGCACGCCCATCGACCAGCCGTCCGAGATGATGTGATGGAGCGTGAACAGCAGGACGTGTTCCGTTTCGTCGAGCCGCAGCAGCGCGGCGCGCACGAGCGGGCCGCGCGCCAGATCAAACGGCCTCTGCGCCTCTTCCGTGGCCAGCCTGATGGCTTCGCGTTCGCGCTCGGCTTCGGGTTGGTCGCTCAAGTCGCGGACGGCAAGCGGGACGAAAAGTGCGGGCGCGATCAACTGCACCGGCTGTTGATCGAAGACCTGAAAAGTGGTGCGTAAGGATTCGTGGCGGCGGACGATCTCGTTGATGCTGCGTTCGAGCGCGCCGACGTGCAGGCGGCCCGACAGGCGCAGCGCCGAGGGCATGTTGTAAGCCGCGCCGCCGGGCTGCAAGCGGTCTATGAACCAGAGCCGCTGCTGTGCGAACGAGAGCGGCGCGCGGTCGCGCTCAGGGCGCGGCGGGATCGTTAATTCCGCCTCTGGTGCGGCTGCACCGCGCAGCCGCTTTTCCAGCAGCGCACGCTTGGCGGCGGACAGTTGCGTGCGGCGCGTGGTCAGATCATGTGTGGACATCTGGTCTTAACTTCAACGAGGCTTCAACTGACAATCTCGCTTGCGGTCGGGTCAGCGCAAGCGAGCCTTTGCGCGCGACTTAATCGGCGCGGTCGAGCAACTGTTGCGCGTCCTCTTCGGAGATGTGCTCCATCTGCGCGATGAGCAGTTCCTCGATGTGGAGGGCCAGCCCCGCGACCGTCGGCTGCGCGAACAGGGCGCGGAGCGGCAACTCAAGCGCAAACGATTTGCGCACGCGCGACACAAGCTGCGTGGCCAGCAGCGAGTCGCCACCTGCCTCGAAGAAGTTATCGCTCGCGCCGATCTGTTTCAGCCCAAGCACGTGCGCGAAGTGCGCGGCCAGCACCTCTTCGATCTCCGTGCGCGGCGCAACGTAGGCGACCCCGTCCGTGCGCGCCGACTCGGGCGCAGGCAAAGCACGCCGGTCAGGCTTGCCGCTGGACGTGCGCGGCAGCTTGTCGAGCAAGACAAAGACGGCCGGGATCATGTATTCGGGCAGTTGTGCGCGCAGATGTTCGCGCAGGGCCGTAGAGGTCGGCGGGCGCTCGGCGGCCGTGCGTGCGGACGCATGCGTCACATAGGCGACGAGCCGTTTGCTGCCCGCCGCATCCGTGTGCGCCGCGACGACGGCTTGACCGACGCCCGCGTGTGCGGCGAGCACCGCCTCGATCTCGCCCAACTCGATGCGATAGCCCCGCACCTTCACCTGTGTGTCGGTGCGCCCGACGAACTCTATGCGACCGTCGTTGAGATAGCGCGCCACGTCGCCCGTGCGATAGAGGCGCGCGCCCGGCGCAGTTGAGAAGGGATCGGGGATGAAGCGTTCAGCGGTCAATTCAGGCCGGCCGAGATAGCCGCGCGCAAGACCTGCGCCGCCGATGTGCAACTCGCCGGGGATGCCGGCGGGCACGGGGCGCAGTTCGGCGTCGAGGATGTAGCCGCGCACGTTCGGCAGGGGGCGACCGATGGGCACGCGGCCGAGCGTGCGGTCGTCGTCGGTCGCGTAAGGTATCTCGTAAGCGGTCGCAAGGATGGTCGCTTCGGTCGGGCCGTAGAGGTTGATGAGCCGTAATGGGTGGCGCGCGAGTTGGCGAAACGCCGCCAGCTTTTCGGCCCGCATGGCTTCACCGCCGACGGTGATGAGCCTTAGCGACTCAGGCAATGCTTGGCCCGCCGCGCTCAATTCGTCCACGAGCGCGTGCCAGTAAGAGGTGGGCAGCGTCCAGATGCTCGCACCTGCGCGTGCGATCTCATGCGCGGTTTCGCCCGCCGAACTCGTGCGCGCATGACGACCGATGACGAGCGTTGCGCCGCACGCGAGCGTGGGAAAAATCTCCTGCGCCGAAGCGTCAAAGGCGGGCGAGAGAAATTGCCATTGCCGATCATGCCGGTCGAGAGCAAAGAGATCGCAGAGCGCCAGCGTGCGCGCGGCGAGCGCCTGGTTGCTGACCATCACGCCCTTTGGCCGACCCGTGGAGCCGGACGTGTAGATGACATAGACGAGTTGATCGGGCAGCACGCGGACAGACGTGTGCGCCGTCGTTTCATCGTGCGCCGCGTCGGCGTCGGTCGTTGACAGGCTGTCGAGTTGCCGCACGGGGCAAGGAAGCGTTGAGAGCGCGGCGGCCAGCGGCGCGGTCGTCAACAGCACGGCGAGGCCCGCGTCCTGCACCATGAAGGCCAGCCGCTCGCGCGGCCACTGTGGATCGAGGGGCACGTAGGTACAGCCGGCTTTGAGTACGCCGAGCATGCCCACGATCAGTTCGATGGAACGCTCGACGCAGAGACCGACGCGTGTCTCCGGGCGCACGCCGCGCTGGCTCAGGTGACGCGCCAGCAGATCGGCCCGCCGGTTCAACTCGCCGTAGCTGATCTCGACCGCCCCGCAAGAGATGGCCGTTGCGTCCGGGCGCGCGCGGGCCTGCGCCTCGAATAGTTCGTGTACGCAGGCGGCGGGCGGCTCGTCGCGCGCAGTGTCGTTCCATGTGTAGAGGAGTTGCGCGCGCTCGTCGGGCGGCAGGAGCGGCAGCGCCGCGATGCTCTGATCGGGGTCGGCGACGATAGCGGTGAGCAGGACTTCCAGATGGCGGGCCATGCGCTCGACGCGTGTGCGGTCATAGAGATCGGTCAGGTATTCAATCGTGCCGATGAGACCGGCGGAGGTTTCCGAGAGGGTGAGCGCGAGATCGAATCTGGACGCGCCGTTGTCCACGTCGAGGTGCGTCGCCTTGAGACCGAGAAACTCCATCGAGGTCGTTTCGGGAAAGTCGAGATAGATGAAGGCGACCTGCACAAGCGGGTTGCGACTTGGGTCTTGCTTGGGTTTGAGTTCCTGTACGAGTTTGCCGAAGGGCACGTCCTGATGTGCGTAAGCGCCGAGCGCCGTCTCGCGCTCGCGCCGGAGCAGTTCACGAAAAGAGGGTCGGCCCGCAAGGTCTGTGCGCAGCACCAGCAGGTTGAGCAGGTAGCCGAAGAGGCCTTGCGTCTCGGGCCGGTCGCGGTTGGCAATCGAAGCGGCAACGAGTATGTCCGTCTCGCCCGTGTAGCGATAGAGCAGAGTCTTGTAAGCGGCCATCAAGGTCATGTGCATCGTTGCACCTTCGCTCTGGCCGAGCGTCTTGAGCGCATCGAGCAGGTGCTTCGGCAGCACGACGGGTACGTGCCCGCCGCGAAAGGTCTGGATCGCGGGGCGCGCGTAATCGGTCGGCACTTCGAGGACGGGCGGCGCACCCGCCAACTTCTCCTGCCAGTAAGCCATCTGCTGCTGGTAAGCCGCGCCCTGCATGCGTGCGCGCTGCCAGACGGCGTAATCGCCGAACTGGATCGGCGGCTCGGCGAGCGGCGATGGTTGCCCCGTAGCGAACGCCTGATAGAGCGCGGCCAACTCCTGCTCGAAGATAGCGAACGACCAACGATCCGTGATGGCGTGGTGCATGTTGATGTGGAGCACGTGCTCCGCCGCGTCGAGGCGGAGCAGCCCGACGCGCACGAGCGGCCCGCGCGCCAGATCGAAGGGGCGCGCGAAGTCTTCGGTCGTGCGCCGGAGCGCCTCGCGCTCGCGCGCGGCCGGTGGCAGCGTTTGCAGGTCAACGGGCGCGAGCGAGATTTCGAGCGCGGGCGCGATGCGCTGCATAGGTTGGCCGTCAACGTCTGTGAAGGTCGTGCGGAGCGCCTCGTGGCGTTTGATCAACTCGTTGATGACGCGTTCGAGCAAAGGCACATCGAGCGGGCCCTCAATGCGACTGGCGGTGTAGATGTTGTAGGCGGCGCTTGCGGGTTGCAACTGATCGATGAACCAGAGGCGCTCTTGATCAATCGAAGGCGGACAGAGTTGGGCCGCGGCGGGCGGGCGGCGCGGGATGGCCTGCGGCGCGAGCGCGGGCGGCTGAAGCCCTTGCTGCCGCATGCGCGCCTCCAAAAGGGTGCGCTGCTGCGGCGTCAAAGCAGAAATTCTGGCGGCCAAATCCTTCATCTTTGTTCGCTAACGCAAAGCTCTGTGCGCGGGCCGCGCGGGCGACGTAAACGCCCCCCGCTTCAGACTTCATCCGACCCGGGGCGCGCCGCGCTGCTTACGTCTCTGCCTCTACGCGCGCGCGTGGGCGCAAAGTGCGCGCGCAGTTCGTCCAAGTAATTCAGCCCGCTCAGCACCGTGTCCGTGTCCAGCCCGAAATCAATGAGGCAGGCCACTTCGTCTGCGCCGAGGGCCGCGAGTTGGTCGAGCAGGCGCGCGCACTTGGCGGGCGTGCCCAGCAGCGTGCTCGTGGCGAAGTAGTGTTCAAAGGCGGCGGCGGCGAGCGCCTCTTTGTCGGCTTCCGTGATGGCTTCAGTCTCGACGCGCACGTGCTCGTACTGTTTGAAATAGGAGCGCAGGTAATGCGAGAAGGGCGCGCGCACCTGCGCCTTCAACGCCCGCTCGTCGGGGCCGACGAAGGTGTGCAGCATGATCGAGACGATCCCTGCGTCAGGGTCGTGCCCGTGCCGCGCCCGCGCCGCGCGATAGGCGACGATGCGTGCGCCGAGTTCTTCAGGTGCGTAGCCGATGTAGGCTGCCAAGACGTTTGCGCCGATTGCGCCGGCGCGCTCCCACGTCGCGGCGTTGCCGGCGCTCGTGACCCAGACGGGCAGGCGCGGCTGTACGGGGCGCGGCAGCACTTTGACCGCGACCTCTGCGCCGTCCACGCCGGTCATGAGCGCGCTCTCGCCCGCCCACAGGCGCTGGATCAACTCGATGCCGCGAAACATCACTTCCTTGCGGTCGGCAAAGGCGGCGGGCGCGAAGACGAAATCATCGGGATGCCAGCCCGACGCGAACGAGACGCCGACGCGACCTTTGGAGAGATTGTCCACGACCGCCCACTCTTCCGCGACCCGCACCGGATGATGCAGCGGCAGCGCGCAACTGCCCGCGCGTATCTCCACGTGCTCGGTCAGCACGGCGAGCGCGGCGCTCAAGACCGCAGGGTTCGGATAGAGACCGCCGAAATCCTGAAAGTGGCGTTCGGGCGTCCAGACGGCGCAGAAACCGTGCCGGTCGGCAAACTGCGCGCTCTCAAGCACGAGCCTGTATTTCTCGTTGGACGCACGCGCGCCGTCGTCGGAGAAGAAGTAGAGACCGAAGCGCAGCGGGCGCGCGGGCGGGCGACTGCGCCACGCCTCGGGGTCTTCGCGCGTCGTCTCGGCGCTTGCGTCCGCCGGCTCAACGTCTGCGGGCGCGGTGGCGCTATCTGCGGGCGAGGTCTGCAAGCCTTTGCGCCGCAGTCGCAGTTCGAGCAGTGCGCGCTGTTCGGGCGTCAGCGCGGCGAAGCGTTTCGCCAGTTCATCCATCGGCGTCAAACTCGCTGGCGGGCCGCGTCTCGTGTACCAGACTCTGCTGTACCTCGTCGGCCGAGAGTGCTTCGATCTCGCGCAGCAGCCGGTCGATCTCTTCCGCCTCCTGCGCCTTGAGTTGCTGGTCGGCGACGAACGTCGAGAGACCCGCGATGGTCGGGTGCTCGAAGAGGCTGCTGAGCGGCAGTTCGACTTCGAGGGCTTTGCGCAGTTGCGAGATGAGTTGGATGGCGAGCAGGGAGTTGCCGCCGAGGTCGAAGAAGTTATCGCTCGTGCCGATGCGCGCGATGCCGAACAAGTCCTGCCAGATAGCGGCTATCGTCTGCTCCGTCGCGTTCGCGGGCGGCGTGTACGCGCCGACGTTGTCCGGGCGCGCTTGCGCCGTCGCGGCTGTGCCGGTCGAGCCGAACTGTTCGAGCAGACCAGCGCCCGCCGCCGCCTGTTCTGCGAGCAGCGCGCGGAAGTCCTGCGTCGAGACGACGACCTGCGGCTGCGCGGTCGAGATGATGCGCGCAAAGGCCGCGACGCCTTCTGCCAGCGAGATGCCATAAGCCGCGTGCATCTCTGCGACCTGCGCCTGCAAGTCAGGCGCGTGTGCGACCGCCGCGAATTGCCACGCCTCCCAACGCGGAATGTGCCAGTTGATGGCGCAAACGAACGTGTCGCCGCCGCTTGCGTGCGCGTGCGCGAAAGCATCCAGAAAAGCGTTCGCGGCGCAGTAGTCCACCTGCCCGAAGACACCCGTGATGGAGAGCGACGTGGAAAAGAGCGCGAAGAAGTCCGGCGCATCCGGGGCGACGGCCGCTTGGAGCGCAAGCGTACCCGCTATCTTCGGCGCAAGCACGGGCTGCATCTGCGCCGCCGTCTGCAACTGCATCATCCCGCCGCCGGTCTGCGCCGCCGTGTGCAGCACGCCATTGATGGGCCCGAGGAGCGCACGCACGCGCGCCACGAAGGTGGCCACTTGCTCGGCGCTTGAGATATCGGCCGGGGCCAGCACAACGTCCGCGCCGGCCGCTTCAATCGTGCGTAGCGCCGCGATGCGTCGGGTCGTCTCGTCCTGCGCGTCGTGCGCCGAAATCCAAGCGTCCCAGTCGGCGCGCTCCGGCAAACTTACGTCGCCGGTGAAGACGAGGCGTGCGCGCACGGTCTCCGCGAGATACTGCGCGAGCGCGAGGTCTGGGTCGGACAGACTGCCGG
Source organism: Pyrinomonadaceae bacterium (assembly GCA_036389375.1). GTDB lineage: Bacteria > Acidobacteriota > Blastocatellia > Pyrinomonadales > Pyrinomonadaceae > QHXQ01. The sequence continues at coordinate 7,679 of DASVQA010000025.1, forward strand.
TCAGGAGATAGACGCCGCGCTCACGCAGGCGCGCGGGCGGCGGCGCGTCCGCAGCCGTCGGCGCAAGCCGCAACGGCTCGAAGATTGAAACCCAGCGATGCCGACCGCGATAAGCGACGGTCGCATCGGTCGCATTGGGCGCGTCGCCCGTCAACTCCGCGACGAGGTCGCGCGCAAGTTGCGCCTCCTGCGCCGAACCGGGCGCAGCCAGCAGCACGTCAAGCACGCGACAGGTGATATGCGGATACTCCTGCGGCAGCACTTTGCACGGGCCTAGGAGCGTCGCCTTGGCGGGCGTCAACTGCTCCGTGCCGTCCACTTCAAAGAGGCCGTTGGCGACCACGCCGAGCCGCACGGCGTCGAGCGCGCCATATTCGCCGAGCGCCTGCGCCAGATAGATGAGACTGTAAAAACCGCGTGCCTGAAGGTCGGCGTGCGCGGCCGCCGCCGCAGCGGCGTGGGCTTCAGGCGCAGCGGCCGGCGCGTCTGTTGTGAGATTCCAGAGATGCAGAATGCGGTCGGGCACTCTTTTGGCCGCGCGCAGTTCCTTGAACAACGCATCGTAGTCGGCACGCGCGTCCGGTCTTAGACCGAAGCTGCGCTCGTCGAAGCGCGCGAACTGCGTATGCACGGTGACAGTCGTCACGTCCGCGCCCGTGTCCGCGAGTTGACTGACGACGTGCGCACCCAAACCCTGTTCGTCCGTGAAGACGAGCCAGCGCGCCGCGCGTCCGTCCGCGCTCGCGGCTGCGCCCGCCGCCGGCTTGACGGCGCGCTTCCACGAAGGCACGTAATACCAGTCGGCCGGGTCGGACTTGCGGCTCAGGTCTGCGGTCGCGTCGGTCGTGGCGGGCGGCTCGATCCAGTAACGCGCGCGCTCGAAGGGATAGGTCGGGAGCGGCGTGCGACGGCGCAGCGCGTGTGCGTGGAGCGCGGGCCAGTCAACGCTTGCGCCCGCGAGCCAGAGTTGCGCGAGCGTGTCGAGGATAAAAGCCGTGTCCGTCGTCTGTTGCTCGTGCGGGTGGCGCAGCGAAGCGACGATGGCGCGCGGCGCGCTCGCACCGTGCGCCTGCTGCCGCACGAGCGCCGTGAGCGTCTGCCCCGGCCCCACTTCGAGCAGCACGCGCCCCTCCTCTTTCAACAACTCCGTCACGCCGGCTGCGAAACGCACCGTGCCGCGCAAGTGTCGCCCCCAGTAGCGCGGGTCGGTCGCTTCCGCCGCCGTGATCCACGTGCCCGTCAGCGTCGAGACGTAAGGGATGTGCGGCGCGTGCCGCTCGACCTCTGCGACCAGCGCGACGAAAGGCGCGACGACCGGCTCCATCATCGTCGAGTGGAGCGCGTGCGAAACGTGCAGCCGACGGCTGAACGCGCCACCGGCGTCGAGCTTACGCGCCACCGCTTCGATCTCGTCAACCGGGCCTGAGAGCACGCACAGCGCCGGGCCGTTGACGGCGGCCAGAGAGAGATGCGGGCCTGCGAGCGCCGACGCCTCCTGTTCGGTGAGCGAGACGGCGAGCATCGCGCCGGCCGGCATCTGCTGCATTAATCGTCCGCGCGCCGCCACGAGCCGCAGCGCATCTTCAAGCGAGAAAACACCCGCGAGACATGCTGCCACGTATTCGCCGATGCTGTGCCCGATGAGCGCAGCCGGGCGCACGCCCCACGATAGCCAAAGCTGCGCCAGCGCGTATTCGACGGCGAACAGCGCCGGTTGAATCAGCGCCGTCTGCTTCAGTTGCGCCTCGGCCTCGGCTTCGCTGCCGACGGCCGGGTAGAGCAACGCGCGCAGATCAAGCCCAAGCTGCGGCGCGAGCAGTTCCGCGCAACGGTCGAGTTCCGCGCGGAAGACGGGTTCGACCTCGTACAACTCCTCCGCCATGCGCAGGTACTGCGCGCCCTGCCCTGAGAACATGAAGACGACGCGCGCATCATCTTCGACCGCACGCGTGCGGACGCGTTGCGGGTCGAGCGCCGACAGTGCGGCGACGGCATCGGCCACATCACGACAGACGAGCGTGCGGCGATGTTTGAACTCGCGCCGCCCGACCTGAAGCGTGTAGGCCACGTCGGCCAGATCAAGCTCGCTCGCGTCCTTCAGGTGCGCGAGCAGTTCGGCGGTGGCCGCTGCGAGCGCCGTCTCGGTCTTGGCCGAGAGCGTCAACAGTTGCGGGCCGCGTGCGCTTGCGACGGCGCGTGGCTGCGCGGGTGCTTCTTCGACTATAACGTGCGCGTTCGTGCCGCCGATGCCGAAGGAACTGACGCCGGCACGGCGCGGCCCACCGTCGGTCGTCCATTCGCTGAGCGTCGTGTTGACGTAAAAGGGGCTATTGGCGAAATCAATGTTGGGGTTCGGCGTGGTGAAGTTGAGGCTCGGCGGAATCTCACGGTGTTTGAGCGCAAGCACGGTCTTGATGAGACCGGCGACGCCTGCGGCTGCGTCGGTGTGGCCGATGTTGGTTTTGAGCGCGCCGACGGCGCAGAAACTCGTGCGGTCGGTTGTTGTGCGGAAAGCCTGCGTGAGCGCCGCGATCTCGATGGGGTCGCCGAGCGTCGTGCCTGTGCCGTGCGCCTCGATGTAGGAGACGGTCTGCGGTTCGACGCCCGCCACGGCGAGCGCCTCTTCGATGACCTGCGCCTGACCTTCGACGCTCGGCGCGGTGAAGCCGACCTTCAGCGAGCCGTCGTTGTTAACGGCCGAGCCGCGAATCACGGCCTGAATCGAGTCGCCCTCGGCCAGCGCGTCCGCCAAGCGCTTGAGCACGACGACGCCGACGCCGCTGCCTTTGATCGTGCCCTGCGCTTTGGCGTCGAAGGCGCGGCAATGACCGTCGGGCGCGATGATGCCGCCCTCGACGTAGGTCGCGCCCTGCTGCTGCGGCACACTCACCGAGACGCCGCCCGCGAGCGCCATGTCGCACTCGCGGTTGAGGAGGCTCTGGCAGGCGAGATGGACGGCGACGAGCGAAGTGGAGCAAGAGGTCTGCACGCTGAGCGCCGGCCCCTTCAGGTTCAACTTGTAGGCCGTGTGTGTGGCCAGATAGTCGCGGTCGTTGCCGATGATGGTCTGCATCCCGCCGGCCCGCGCGAGCAGGTCGGGGTGCTTGGCGAGGTTGTTAAGGAGATAAGAATTGACGCTCTCGCCGGCATAGACGCCGATGCGGCCCGTGTAGCGTGCGCCGTCGTAGCCGGCGTCTTCGAGGGCCGCCCAGGCGTGTTCCAGAAAGAGGCGGTGCTGCGGATCCATCAGTTCGGCTTCGCGCGGCGTGAAACCGAAGAAGGCGGCGTCGAACAGTTCCACGTCGGCGAGCGTCGCCGCCGCCTTGACGTAGGCGGGGTCGCGCAACTGCGCCGCATCGCAGCCGGCGGCGAGCAACTCCTCATCGGAAAAGAAGGTGATGGACTCGACGCCCGCGCGCAGGTTGCGCCAGAACTCCGCCAGATTGCGCGCGCCCGGAAAGCGCCCCGCCATACCGACGACCGCCACCGCGTATTCGAACTGCGCTGCCTCGCTCATGACACGCTCCAACAAATGTTAACGCGCCCCTTCTGAAGAGGCGCGCGCCCGTCCGGTATTGCTCTCTGCCCGGACGCGACGCGACAGCACGGCCAAGCTGCTGTTCAAGGAAACAGGTCTGACAATTAAGGAAGGCCCGACGCGGAAGCGTGGCTCGACACGTGCAGGAGTGCTGCTTGCCTTAGCCCGTCGTTGCCGCAAGTCCCTCGCCGCGCGCCGGCTGGTCAGTTGTACTGCGCCTGCGTCGCTGGCAGGATCGCCTGCCTGACGGACTTAAAGAAATTGATCCAGAGCCGCCACATCTGCTCGGCGCTCTCAACCACGCGCTCCTGCTCGGCGGCGCTGAACGTGGGCTTCAACGTCTCGTTCGAGCTATCGACGTGGTGCGGCTCCTGCGCGACGTGGATGTTGACCCAGGGCAGATTGCGCTTGCCCGTGCAGCGCCGCATCAACTCGCCGATGGTTGCGACCATCGGCAGATCAACCACCTCCGTGCCGTAGAGAAAGCCAAGCCCGGTCAGGTAATCGGCCGAGGCGGCGGCGTAGCCCGCGACGAGTTCGGCGGTTGCCTCGGTCGGTGCTGCGCTCGCGACGTGCGCGCTGTCGAAGCCACCGTCGTTGATCGTGCTGATGTAGATTTTCTCGTGCGCGTTCGCGGGGTCGCCTTCGCCGAGTTCCTGCCAGAGTATGCGCGAGATGAAGGTCTGCGTCTCAAGCTCTGAGGTGACGGAGATGAGGCGCGCGAGAAAAGTCGGGAAATAGTGGAGCGGGTGAAACCACTGGCCCAGAATGACGAGCACCTGCTCGCGCGCGAGTGTCCCGCAATCGTCCTTGAGGGCCTTCAGATAGCTGACGAGTTCGTTTCTGACGGGATTATTTTCGAGCCGCGCCAGCGCATCGCTCGTTTGGGGAATGGCAGTTGTCATTTGATTATCACCTGTGAGTGTAAATGCGCTTGAGCGCGCGACAGTTGATCCGGCAAAACCCTCGGACGGGGTGAACTTTCGAGAGCCGGCATATTACTAAAAGAGCGCCGCTATCGCAAATTAACTAAAGGGGTAAAGGTGCATTGCTGAAATTTTGCTAACCGGGCGCAGCCAAGCCCGCCCGAAGAGGCGCGCGCTCGCGCAACCGTCTGTCAGCGACGGGCCCGCGCAAGTTGGTCGGGGCGCAATCGGCCGGGCGCTTTTAACGGCCGCCGCGTGTGCGCGCGCTGTGGGCGGCGCGGCGGGCGGCGGCGCGGTCGCGGCTCGGACTGTGCTCGCCGGGCGTGGGCGCTCGGTCGCCAAGGTAACGCGCGAGCGCGCGAATGGTCGGGTACTTGAACAGGTCTATGATCGAAAGTTCGCGCTGAAGTTCTGCGCGCAGCCGGCTGTGTACCTGCACCATCAACAGGGAGTGCCCGCCCAACTCGAAGAAGTTGTCGTCCAAGCCGACGCGTTCAAGGCCGAGCGCCTCCTGCCAGATGCGGCCGATGAGCCGCTCTAGCTCGGTCTGCGGCGCGACGTATGAGGCCTCGAGCGTGGGGCGCGCGGCGTCCGGCGCGGGCAGCGCCGCCTGATCGAGTTTGCCGTTGGGCGTGGTAGGCAACTGTGCGAGCAGCACGAAGGCGGCCGGCAGCATGTATTCGGGCAGCCGTTCGTGCAGGTAGCCGCGCAACTCGCTCGTCGTCGGCTCGGCCGGCGCACGCGCCACGACGTAGCCGACGAGCCGCCGCTCCGCGTCTTTGTCTGCGCGCACGACGACCGCGCAATCCCGCACGGCCGGGTGCGACCTGAGCGCCGCTTCGATCTCGCCCAACTCGATGCGGAAGCCGCGCACCTTCACCTGATTATCGGTGCGACCGAGAAACTCTATGTCGCCGCTCGCGCGATAACGCGCGCGGTCGCCCGTGCGATAGAGGCGCGCGCCCGGCTGGCGGGCGAAGGGGTTAGGGATGAACTTCGCGGCCGTCAACTCCGGGTCGGTGTAGCCGTCGGCCAGACAGACGCCGCCGATGTAGAGGTCGCCGTGGACACCGATGGGGCAGGGGCTGAGTTGCGCGTCGAGTATGTGATATTGCGCGTTCTGAATCGGCTGACCGTAAGGGATGCTGGCCCAGTGTTCGGCTATGCGGCCGACGGGGAAATAGTTTGACCAGACGGTGGCTTCGGTCGCGCCGCCGAGACTGACGACATGCGCGCCGGGAAAGGCCGCGCGCACTTCGTCCGGCAGGCGCAGCGGAATCCAGTCGCCGCTGAGGAAGACGAGTCTCAGCCGCGTGTCCGTCGCTTGCGCACGCGCGGCCGGGAAGAAGGGCACGAGTTGGCGGAGCGCCGCCGGGGCGGAATCCCAGAAGGTGATCGGCTCTGTGGCGAGCAGCCGCGCCAGTCGTTCGGGGTCGCGCAGTTCGGCGCGCGTGGCGATGTGGATTGAAGCGCCGGCCGCCAGCGTGCCGAAGATGTCATAGACGGAGAGATCAAAGGTGAGCGAGGTGACAAAGAGCAAGCGGTCTTGCGGGCCGACGGCGAACGTGCGGTTGACCCAATCAATGACGTTGACCGCCGAGCGATGGCGCACCGAGACGCCCTTCGGCACGCCCGTCGAACCGGAGGTGAAGATCACGTAAGCGAGATTCTCGGACGTGGCCCGCGTTGGCAGATTCGCCTGCGGCAAGCGTGCGAGATGCCAGCGCGTCCAGAAGTGTTTGCGGCGTGCAGGGCGGGCGCACGTGTCAGGCGCAGCGGCGGCGGCGGTCGCAGCCTTGTGCAGCAGCACGTCGTAGCGGTAGCCCAACTCGTTAGTAAAGCCTTCGGTGCGGAGCCGCACCTCGACGGCGGCGAGTTGCGGCACGTCGGCCGGCAAGTCCGTGAAAAAGTCTGCGTCGAAATGTAGTTCGCTGCCCGCCTGCGTCTTGGTGCGCGCAGATGGGTGGCGGCGCTGGTAGTCGAGGAGCGAAGCGGCAAACTCTTCGCGGCGGCGCGCGTCGAGCACGTCGGCCACGATGATCGTGCCGCCCGGCGCAAGCAGTCGCACGGCGTCTTCGATGACCCGGCGGAAATAGCCGGGGCCGGGAAAGAACTGCGCCGTGCTGGCGATGATGACGAGGTCGAACTCAGCCGCAGCGAGCGCGCCGGTCTCGTGCGCGAAACCCGTCAACAGTTCGACCTGCGCGAGACCGCGCGCGGCCACGACCGCCTGATTGCGCGCCTGCGTCGCGGGCGAAGGGTCAAGTCCGACGTAGCGCGCCACGCGCGGCGCAAGCTCGAACATGATCAGCCCTGCGCCGCAGCCGATTTCTAAGACGCGCGCGCCCCGGCCGGCGTAAGGCGCAGCCAGCGCGAGGACGCGTGCGCGATATTCCGCCACCTCTGCGGCGCTGAAAGGCTCGCCCGTATAACTGCTGATGAAGCCGCCCGCCGTTACCTCGTCGGTCGCGCGCTCGGCGACGTGATCCCAGAAGCCCCTGACAACGTCCGCGTCCAACTCTTCGACGGGCGGCGCGGCCGTTTCGGTGTCGAGCGAAATCACGTGCGCGAGTTGCGGCAGACGCCACTGCAAATCGTGGACGGTGCGCGCTTCGGCCGAATGCGTGACGAGACAGTTGATCTCAAGCGTGGCCAGAATCAGTTGGAGCCGCTGCGCGGGCCAAGCCGGGTCGAGCGGGACGTATGCGCCACCGGCTTTGAGTATGCCCAGCACGGCGACCAACATCTCGACCGAGCGGCCGAGCAGCACGCCGACGCGCACTTCCGGCCCGACGCCGAGCGTGCGCAAGTGATGCGCCAGTTGATTGGCCCGCGCGTTCAACTCGCCGTAGGTTAGTTGTGCGCCGGCACAGACGAGCGCCACCGCATCGGGCTGGCGCGCGGCCTCAGCTTCAAAGAGTTGATGCAGGCAGACGTTTGCGGGGAACTCGCGCGCAGTGTCGTTCCACGCAAAGAGCAGGCGTTGCTGTTCGTCGGCGGGCAGCAGCCGCAGGCGTGAGAGCGGCGCTTCAGGCCGAGCGACGATCTCTTCGAGCAGCAGTTGGAAGTGCGCGCGCAGCCGCGCGATGGTGTCCGGCTCGAAGAGGTCTGTGTTGTATTCAACGAGACCGGCGAGGCCGTCGGGCGTCTCGGTCAGTGAAATGGTCAAGTCGAACTTCGCCGTCTCGTTGCTCACGTCGAGCGGCGTCAGTTGCACCCCGGCCAATTCGATGCTCGGCATCGGCGTGTTCTGAAGCGCAAAGGCCACCTGAAACAGTGGGGTATGACTCAGACTACGTTCGGGCTGCAACTCTTCGACGAGCATCTCAAACGGCACATCCTGATGCGCGTAAGCACCCAGACACACCTCGCGCACACGCGCCAGCAGTTCAGTAAACGGCGGGTCGCCGGAGAGGTCAGTTCTGAGCACGAGCGTGTTGACGAAAAAACCGATCAAGGCTTCGACTTCAGCGCGGGCCCGGTTGGCGACGGGCGAGCCGACCAGAATATCCGTCTGCCCGGAGTAGCGCGCCAGCAATGTCTGCCACGCGGCTAAGAGCGTCATAAAGAGCGTCACGCCTTCGCGGCGGCTTAATTCCTGCAAGCCGTCGCGCAGTTGGGCCGGCAGTTCGAGCGTTTGCGTCGCGCCGTGATAAGTCTTGACGGCCGGGCGCGGTTTATCAGTCGGCAGTTCAAGGACAGGCGGCGCACCGGCGAGTTGCTGTCGCCAGTAGGCGAGTTGCTCGGCAAGCACGTCGCCCTGCAACCACTCGCGCTGCCACACGGCGTAGTCCGCGTATTGAATAGAGAGGTCTGCGAGCGCGGCTTCCGTGCCCTGCGTGTAGGCTTCATAGAGCGCGGCCACTTCGCGCACCAGCACGCCCATTGACCAGCCGTCTGAGACGATGTGGTGCATCGTGACGAGCAGCACGTGTTCCGTCTCGGCGAGACAGAGCAACTCGGCCCGAAGCAACGGCCCCTGTGCGAGATCGAACGGGCGCTGCGCCTCTGCGCGCATGTGCCGTTGCAACTCAGCGGCGCGCGCCGTCTCCGCGAGCGCACGCAAGTCAACAAATGGTAGATCGGGCGGCGGCGCGGGTGCGACCACTTGCACGGGCTGACCCGCGACGGTCTGAAAGGTCGTGCGCAGAACTTCGTGCCGTTCGACGAGCCGGGCGAGACTGCGCGCGAGCGCCGCGCGGTCAAGCGACCCTATGAGGCGCACGGCGGCGGGCAGATGATAGGAAGCACTCTCAGGCTCAAGCTGGCTGAGAAACCAGAGGCGTTGCTGCGCGAAGGAAAGCGGCAGCGCGCCCACGCGCGCGACCGGCCGCACGGGCGGCGCGCTCAACTGCCGGCCTGCGCGCATCTGTTCCGCGATGCGCCCGGCCAATTCGGCTACGGTCGGCTGCTCGAACAGCGTGCGCAGCGCGATCTCGACCTGAAAGGCATTACGCACGCGCGACATAAGTTGGGTGGCGAGCAGGGAATGACCGCCGAGGTCGAAGAAGTTGTCGTGTACGCCGACGCGCTGCAAGCCCAGCACCTCGCCCCACAGACCCGCGAGCATCTCTTCGACGGGTGAGCGCGGCGCAACGTGGTCGCCCGCGAGCGCCGCGTGCGTTTCGTCGGGCGCGGGCAGCGCGCGCCGGTCAACCTTGCCGCTCGGCGTGAGCGGCAGCGCCGCGAGAAAGACGAACGCCGCAGGGATCATGTACTCCGGCAGTTGCGCTTTCAGAAAATCGCGGAGCGCCGCAGGCGTACACGCCGCGCCCTGTTTGGCGACGACGTAAGCGACGAGCCGTTTGTGCCCCGCCGCGTCCTCGTGCGCGTTGACGACCGCTTGCTTGACCGCGCCGTGCTGCTTAATGACCGCTTCCACTTCGCCGATCTCGATGCGGAAGCCGCGAATCTTCACTTGATTGTCAACGCGGCCAAGGTATTCCAAACGACCGTCCGCAAGGTAGCGCGCCACGTCGCCCGTGCGGTAGAGGCGCGCGCCGGGCTGGCCCGAGAAGGGATCGGGGATGAAGCGTGCGGCGGTCTGGCCCGGCCGATCCAAATAGCCGCGCGCAAGCCCCGCACCGCCGACGTACAACTCGCCCGCGACGCCCGTCGGCACGGGCCGCCACGCGTCGTCGAGCACGTAGACGCGCGCGTTGGCGATGGGCCGGCCGATTGAAGGCAGCGCGGGCCAAGTGTGGGCCGCGCCTGCGAGTCGCCACATGGTAACGAGGTGCGTCTCGGTCGGCCCGTAATGGTTGTCGAGCACACAATCGTTTGAGCGCGTGAAGAACTGTTCGACCTGTCGCGTGATCTTTAGTTGTTCGCCGGCCGTGATGACGGCGCGCAGGCTCGCCGGTACGCGCTCGGCTTCGACGGCCGCCTCCGCCAGATGTTGCAGCGCGACGAAGGGCAGGAACAGGCGTTCGACCTGCTGGCGTTCGATAACGCGCAACAACTCGCGCGCATCGCGGCGTTCGTCGTCCGTGAGCAGCACGAGCGTGCCGCCCGCCGCCCACGTCGAGAAAATCTCCTGAAAGGAAACGTCGAAACTAAGCGGCGCGAATTGCAGCGTGCGCGGCGCGGCGGCGATTGCGCCCGAACTCGCGCGCTGGAACGTGATGAGATTGACGGCCGCGCGATGCTGCATGACGACGGCCTTCGGCTTGCCCGTCGAACCCGACGTGTAGATGACGTAAGCGGCGTTCTCGGCCGTCGTCAGCGGCGTGGGCTTAACCTGCGGCGCGCGCGCAATCGCGGCCCAATCGGCATCAAGCGTGAGCACCTGTGCGCTAGTGTCCGGGCTGCGCTCGCGCAAATGCGTTTCGGTGAGCAGGACGCGTGCGCGCGCATCCGCGAGCATGAAGGCGAGGCGCTCGCGCGGGTGTTCCACGTCGAGCGGCAGGTAAGCGCCGCCCGCCTTCAAGACGCCGAGCACGCCGACGAGCATCGCCAGCGAGCGCGTCACTAACAGACCGACGACCACTTCCGGGCCGACGCCGTGTGCGCGCAAGGTGTGCGCCAACTGGTTGGCGCGCGCGTTCAACTCCGCATAAGTCAACTGCTCGTCGCCAAAGATGACGGCGACGGCCTCAGGTGTCGCTGCCGCTTGCTGCTCAACCAACTCGTGGATGCACAGGTCGCGTGGAAACTCCGTCGCCGTGTCGTTCCATTCGACGAGCAAGCGCCGCGCTTCGGCTTCGTCCAGAAGCGGCAGGGCGGAGATGCGTGTGCGGGGCGCGGCGACACTAGCGCGCAGGAGTTGCTCGAAATGTTGGAGCAGGCGTCTGATGGTCGCCTCGTCGAACAGGTCTGTGTTGTATTCAAAGACGCCGCCGAGACCCGCTTCAGACTCTTCGAGAAACATCATCAGGTCGAACTTCGACGTGCCGCTTTGCGGGAGAAGCGGCGTGAGCTTGAGACCGGGCAGACTCAACTCCGCGCCCGGCGCGTTCTGCAAGACGAGCAAGACCTGAAACAGCGGTGTGTGCGCGAGACTACGTTCGGGCTGCAACTCTTCGACGAGCATCTCGAAAGGCACATCTTGATGCGCGTAAGCACCGAGGCACACTTCGCGCACGCGCGTCAGCAACTCGCTAAACGTCGGGTCGCCGGAGAGGTCTGTTCTAAGCACGAGCGTGTTGGCAAAGAAGCCGATCAGGTTTTCGATCTCGCTGCGGCGACGGTTGGCGATAGGCGAGCCGACCAGAATATCCGTCTGCCCGGAGTAGCGCGCCAGCAATGTCTGCCACGCGGCTAAGAGCGTCATAAAGAGCGTCACGCCTTCGCGGCGGCTCAAACTCTTTAGCTCGTCGGTCAGGTCGCGCGGCAGTTCGAGCGCGAGTGCCGCGCCGCGAAAGGTTTGTACTTTGGGGCGCGGTCGGTCGGTCGGCAGTTCAAGGACGGGCGGCGCACCGGCGAGTTGCTGTCGCCAGTAGGCGAGTTGTTCGTCAAGCACGTCGCCCTGCAACCACTCGCGCTGCCACACCGCATAATCCGCGTACTGCACGGGCAGGTCGGGCAAAGAGATCGCGCCGCCGTGCGCGTGTGCTTCGTAGAGCGCGGCCACTTCGCGCACGAGCACGCCCATCGACCAACCGTCCGAGACGATGTGATGGAGCGTGAACAACAGGACGTGTTCGGCCGCGCCGAGCCGCAGCACGTGCGCGCGCAGGAGTGGCCCGCGCGCCAGATCGAACGGGCGCTGCGCTTCCTGCTGCGCCAGTCGCTCCATCTCCGGCGCGCGCTCGGCGGCGGGCAGATGCGCGAGATCGAAGACGTTGAGCGGGACGGGCAAATCGGCTAAGACGACTTGCGCGGGTTGACCGTCGCGGCTAGTGAAGATCGTCCGCAACGCTTCATGTCGGCGCACGATCTCGTTGAGCGCGCGTTCAAGCGCCGGCACGTCGAGCGGTCCTTCGAGCCGGACAGCGCCCGGCACGTTGTAGACGGGATTGCCCGGTTCGAGTTGATCTATAAACCAGAGCCGCTGCTGCGCGAACGAGAGCGGCACGTCGCCTGTGCGCGGTGCGGGCCGGAGCGGCGGGGCTTGGGCCGTGCGACCCGCTTGCAACTCCTGTTCGACGAGCGCGGCCAACTCGGCCACCGACGCCGACTCGAAGAAACGGTTGAGCGGCAGTTCAACCTGCAACACGTCGCGCAGGCGCGCGACGACCTGCGTGGCGAGCAGCGAATGCCCGCCTAACTCGAAAAAGTTGGCGTGAACGCCGACGCGCGCCAACTGCAACACGTCGGCGAAGATGCCGCACAGCACTTCTTCGACCGCATTGCGCGGCGCGTCGTGTTGCGTGATCACGTTGGCAGCGGTGTCACGGTCAGGCGCGAGCAGCGCGCGCTTGTCAACCTTGCCGCTCGGCGCAAGCGGCAACTCGTCAAGGAAGACGAAAGCGGCGGGCAGCATGTATTCCGGCAGGCGCTCTTTGAGATGACGGCGCAACTCGGCCGGCGCGGGCGGCGCGGCGTGCGCGTGTGCCACCACGTACGCCACGAGTCGCTTATCGCCCGGCACGTCCTCGCGCGCCATGACCAGACACTCGCGCACACCGGCATGACCGCCAAGCACGGCCTCGATCTCTTCCAACTCGATGCGGAAGCCGCGCAGCTTAACCTGACTGTCAATGCGGCCGAGAAAATCAATCTGCCCGTCGGGCAGGTAGCGCGCAAGGTCGCCCGTGCGGTAGAGCCGCGCGCCCGGCTGCTGTGCAAAGGGATCGGGGATGAAGCGTTCGGCCGTTAGTTCGGGTCGAGCCAGATAGCCGCGCGCAAGGCCGTCGCCGCCGATGTAGAGTTCGCCCTGGACGCCGATGGGGACGGGTCTTAGTTGCGGGTCGAGGATAAAGGCGCTGGTGTTGGCGATGGGTCGCCCGATGGGCACGACGGCGCGCAGGCTCGCCGGTTCGCAGCGCGCGTCAATCGAGCCAATGGAGGTTTCCGTCGGGCCGTAAAAATTGTGTAGCTCGGCCGGCAGGCGCGCGCAGAAACGCTGCATCGTCTCAAGCGGCAGAGCCTCGCCGCCGCAGAGCACGCGCCTGAGAGAGGTCAGCCCGCCCACCGCTTTTTCGTCTAAGAAGACCGGCAGCATCGAGGGCACGAAATGGACGGTCGTGACGCGGCGGCGCGCGATCTCTGCGGCGAGATAAGCACTGTCTTGCTGCCCGCCGGGGCGCGCCAGCACCGCGCTCGCGCCGACCAGCAGCGGCCAGAACAACTCCCACACAGACGCATCGAAACTGAGCGAGGCCTTCACCAGCACGCGATCCTGCGCGTCGAGGTGGAACATGGACTCAAGCCAGCACAGACAGTTGACGACGCCGCGATGCGGCAGCATCACGCCTTTGGGTCGTCCCGTCGAACCCGAAGTATAGATGACGTAGATCAACTGTTCGGGCGTCGCGGGCACGTCCGGGTCGTGCGCGTCTTCTGTCGCAAGTTGCGCCGCTTCGGCCGCGAGCGACAGCACGTGCGCGGCACAGTCCGGCACGCGGGCGCGCAACTCGTCCTGCGCGACGAGCACGCTCACGCTCGAATCCGCGAGCATGTAGGCGAGCCTGTCCTGCGGGTAAGCCGGGTCGAGCGGGACGTATGCGCCGCCCGCCTTCAGGATGCCGAACAGCGCAACGACCAATTCCAAAGACCGCTCCATCAACACGCCGACGCGCACTTCCGGGCCGACGCCGAGCCGGCGCAGCCGATGCGCCAGTTGATTCGCGCGCCGGTTCAACTCCGCGTAGGTCAACTGCTCGTCGCCGAAAATGACGGCGACCGCTTCCGGCGTGGCCGCGGCCTGCCGCGCAAAGATTTGATGGAGACACAATTCGCGCGGGTAGGGGGCCGCCGTCTCGTTCCACGCGCCGAGCAATTGCTCGTGTTCGGCGGGCGTCAGCAGCGGCAGCTTCGAGATGCGCGCCGCCGGGTCAGCGACGATGCCGGCGACGAGCGTCTCGAAATGTGCGGCCATGCGCGCGATGGTCGGCGCGTCGAAGAGGTCTGTGTTGTATTGCAGGAGACCGGCGAGGCCCGCGTCGGTTTCGGTCAACTCAAGCGTCAGATCGAACTTCGCGTCGCCGGTTTCAATGCCCGCCGCCGACCAGCGCATGCCGGCCACGTCCGCGTCGGGCAGCGGCTCGTGCTCAAGCGCAAACGTCACTTGAAAGAGCGGCGTCCGGCTGCGGTCGCGCTCCGGTTGCAACTCTTCGACGAGCATCTCGAAAGGCACGTCCTGATGGGCGTAAGCACCAAGACACATCTCGCGCACACGCGCCAGCAGTTCAGTAAACGGCGGGTCGCCCGACAGGTCAGTGCGCAAGACCAACGTGTTGACAAAGAAGCCGATCAAAGCTTCGACTTCAGCGCGGGCCCGATTGGCGACGGGCGAGCCGACCAGAATATCCGTCTGCCCGGAGTAGCGCGCCAGCAATGTCTGCCACGCGGCTAAGAGCGTCATAAAGAGGGTCGCGCCCTCGCGCGCGGCGAGGGCGCGCAGTTGTTCGCTGACGCTGGCCGGGAGCGTGACAGTCTGCGTCGCGCCGTTGAACGTCTGTTCGGCCGGGCGCGGATGATCAGTCGGCAGTTGCAGCACGGGCAGGTCGCCCGCCAGCCGCGCGCGCCAGTAAGCCAACTGCTCGTCGAGCAACGTGCCCGTTAGCCACTGGCGCTGCCAGATGGCGTAGTCGGCATATTGAATCGGCAGCGTGGCGAGCGGCGCGGGGCGGTCGTGGACGAGCGCGACATAGATGGTCGCCAACTCACGGATGAAGATGCCGATTGACCAACCGTCTGAGACGATGTGGTGCATTGTGACGAGCAGCACATGCTCCGTCCCGGCAAGACGCAGGAGCCGTGCGCGCACGAGCGGCCCCTTAGTCAGATCGAACGGGCGGCGCGCTTCCGCCACCGCGCGTTGCTGCACCTCCGCCGTCTGCCGCGCGCCGGTCAAGTGCGTGAGGTCTTCGACGGGTAACTCGAAGTGCGCCGGAGCGGCGGCAATGCGTTGCACCGGCTCGCCCGCGACGACGTGGAACGTGGTGCGCAGCGCCTCGTGCCGGCGCACGATCTCCGCGAGACTTTGGGTGAGCGCCGCGAGGTCGAGCCGGCCCGCGAGCCGCAGCAGGCCGGGCATGTTGTAGGCGGCGCTTGTGGGCTGCAACTGAGCCAGAAACCAGAGGCGCTGCTGCGCGAACGAGAGCGGCAAGTGTGCGTCGCCCGCGCGCGGCAAGATAGGGGGCGCTTCGGTCGCGCCCGCGTCGCGCTCGACGCCCTCTTCTTCGAGCAGGTAGGACAATAGCTCAAGCTCGTCGGCGTCGAACTCTTTGCCGGCTAACAACTCTTTAAACTCATCCATGCGTCGCTTCCCTCTGTTTGCGCTTGCGTTCGAGTTCCGCCTGTAGCTCGCCCGCCGACATCTGCTGCACCTTCAAGCGCGCGCGCGCGATCTTCTCAGCTTGACCGGGACGCGTTTCGTGCGCCGCGACGAGCCGCGCCAACTCCGCCAGCGTCCCGGCGGTGAAGACGGCTTGCAGCGGCAACTGCATGCGGAAGGTTTGATTGATGCGCGCGAGCGCGCGCGTGGCGAGCAACGAATGACCACCCAACTCGAAGAAGTTATCCGCCGCGCCCACGCGCCCGACGCCCAAGACCTGCGCCCAGATGTCGGCCAGCACCGCTTCGACCGCGTTGCGCGGCGCGATGAACTGCTCGGTCGTCTCCGGGCGGACGCTCGCGGGCGCAGGCAGCGCGCGCCGGTTGATCTTGCCGTTCGGCGTCAGCGGCAACTCCGGCAGCAGGACGAAGACGGCCGGCACCATGTGTTCGAGCAGCTTGCTCTTGAGGTACGCGCGCAACTCCGCGGCCGAGAGCGCGCCGGCCGCCGGTGCGACGTAAGCGACGAGCCGTATATCGCCGGGCGCATCCTCGCGCGCCAGCACCGCGCAGTCGCGCACGCCCGCGTGCGCCTGAAGCACCGCTTCGATCTCACCGAGTTCAATGCGGTAGCCGCGAATCTTCACCTGATAATCGGCGCGGCCGAGAAATTCAATCTGCCCGTCGGGCCGGTAACGCGCCAGATCGCCCGTGCGATAGAGGCGCGCACCCGACTCAGACGAGAAAGGATCAGGCACGAAGCGTTCGGCCGTCTGGTCGGGCCGGCCCAGATAGCCGCGCGCGAGGCCGTCGCCGCCTAAGTGCAACTCGCCCGCGATGCCGACGGGCACAGGCTCGCCCGCGCCGTCGAGCAGATAGACGCGCGTGTTATGAATGGGGCGACCGATTGAGGGCGACTCTTCAGCACGACTCATCAACCCCCACGTCGAATAGGTTGTGTCTTCGGTCGGGCCGTAGAGATTGTAGACGGCGCGCACCTGCGGTTGTTCGTAAAGCTGCCGCACGAGTTTGCCCGCGAGCGGCTCGCCGGCCAGATTGATCGTCGCCGCAGTCGGCGGCAGCAGGCCGAGGCGCAGCAGTTCGCCCACCGCCGAGGGCACGGTGTTGACGAGCGTAACTTCGTGCGTCGGTGGTACAGAAGCGATGTGCAGCACGTTCTCGACGAGCAGCACCGTACCGCCACAGTGGAGCGGCACGAACAACTCGAAGATGGACAGATCAAAGCAGATCGAACTGAGCGCAAGCGTGCCCTTGAAGACTTCGGGCGCGAAACTCGCGCGCGCCCAGTAAGAAAACGCGACGGCGCTGCGGTGCGTGATGGCGACGCCTTTGGGGCGGCCCGTCGAGCCGGAAGTGTAGATGATGTAAGCGAGATTCTCGGCTGTCAGGCCCGCGCTCGGATTGGTCGCAGGCGCGGCGGTTGTCGCTTGATCGTCGTCAAGGACGATGACGTGTGCTTCGTGCGGCGGCAGAGCGGCGCGCACGGACGTTTCGGTGAGCAGCACGCGCACGCCCGAATCCGCGAGCATGAAGGCGAGGCGCTCCTGCGGGTAGGTCGGGTCAAGCGGGACGTATGCGCCGCCCGCCTTCAGGATGCCGAGCAGACCCACGAGCATCTCGATTGAGCGCGAAGTGCAGATGCCGACCGGCACTTCCGGCCCGACGCCAAGTGCGCGCAAGTGATGCGCCAGCCGGTTCGCACGCGCGTTGAGTTGTTCGTAGGTCAACTGCGCGCCGCCGTGAACGACGGCCGTTGCCTCAGGCTGCGCGCGTACCTGTGCCTCGAATAGTTCGTGTATGAGTTGCCCGCGCGGGTACGGGCGGCGCGTGTCGTTCCACTCGGCGAGCAACTGCCGGCGTTCGGCGGTGCTGAGCAGACGCAACTCTGAGATGCGCTGTGCGGGGTCGTCCGCCAGCGCCGTGAGCAACGTGAGCAGGTGTTGGACGAGCCGTTCAATCGCGGCGGCGTCGAAGCGTTGGGCATCATAGACGGCCTGCACGGCCAGTTCGCGGCCCGGCGCGACGATGATCGTCAAAGGATAGTTGGTGCGGTCGAACGACGTGACCGCGCCGAGGCGTAAGTCCGCGCCCTGCGCGCCCGCCGCAACTTCGACCGGATAGTTCTCAAAGACCAGCAGGCTCGCAAACAGACTCTGCCCGCGTGGCACGTCGCTCCATCCCTGCACCTCCGCGAGCGGACTGTATTCGTATTCACGCAGCCGCGCCTGCTCGGTCTGAAACTGTTTGAGCCATGCGAGCACGGGCGCATCGGCCTCGACGCGCGCGCGCACCGGCAGCGTGTTGATAAAGAGGCCGACCATCTCGTCCACGCCCGCAAGCGCAGGCGGGCGGCCCGCCATCGTTGCGCCGAAGACCACGTCCGCTTCACGACCGTAGCGGCTGAGCAGGAGCGCCCACGCGCCCTGCACGAGCGTGTTGAGCGTCAACTGCTGCGTGCGCGCCAGCGCGCGTAGGCGCTCCGTCAACTCTATGGTCAGTTGCGCGCGCACGACTGCGGGCGGCGCTGGCGGCGCGGCGGTTTGCGCGGCGCGCACGTCGCGGTCAATGACGAGCGGCGTCGGCGCGGTGAAGCCTTTGAGCGTCGCGCGCCAGAACGTCTCGGCGCGCGTCATGTCCTGTCGCCTGAGCCACGCCACGTAGTCGCGGTAGGGGCGTCGTTCAGGCGTGACTGGCGGCTCGTCGTCGCGTCGGAAGGTTTCGTAGAGCGCCCACACCTCTTGCAGCAGCAGCGAGAGCGACCAGCCGTCGAGCAGCAGGTGATGGAGCGTCCAGACGAGTTGGGCCGTCTCTGCGTCGAGCCGGACGAGCGCGAGGCGCATGAGCGGCGGCGCGGCGAGATCGAACGCGCGCGCCTGCTCGGCGGCGTGCAACTCGGTGAGCCGCGCTGTCTGTTCTGCGGCCGAGAGCGCGCGCCAGTCGTGCTGCGCAAACGCAAGCGGCGCGTGTGCGTGGACAAGTTGGAGCGGCTCGTCGAGATCGGCCCACGCGAAAGAGGTACGCAGGATCGTGTGCGCGGCGACGACGCGCTGCCACGCGCGCGCAAAAGCATCGGCGTCGAGCGGGCCTTCCAAACGCAGGCTCACCTGTCCGACGTAAACATCGGCCTCCGGCTCGTACAGGCTGTGAAAGAGAATGCCCTGCTGCATCGGCGAGAGCGGATAGATGTCCACGACCTCGCGGCGCGTGCCGAGCAGTTCATCAAGTTGGCGCTGGTCAAGACGTGCGAGCGGGAAGTCGGCGGGCGTGTGACCGCCGACGCCGGGCGTCAGGCAATGCCCGATGAGCGCACGGAGCGCGCGCATAAAGGCGTCGGTCAAACGCTCGACGGTAGCGCGCGCATGTACGTGCTCGCTGTACGTCCAATCGAGGCGCAGCCGCCCGCCGAGCACGACCGCATTCACTTCCAACAGGTGACTGCGTGCGGCGCGCGGGTCGCGCACGGGGCCGCTTGATTCGGACGCCAGCGCGAACAGCGCCGCATCGCCGAGCATTTGATCGAGTTGGCCCAGATAGTTGAAACTGATCTCCGGCGCGGGCGCGCGTGGGTCGGCCGGTGTGGCCGAGTAGCGCAGGAGACCGTAGCCGATGCCGCCGCGCGGCACAGCACGTAGTTGTTCTTTGACGCTTTTCAGCGCCGCGCCCGGCGCAGTCGCCGCGCGCAGGTCGAGCGCGATGGGGAAGGCGGTGGTAAACCAGCCGACGGTGCGCGCGAGGTCAACCCCGGCGAAGAGTTCTTCGCGCCCGTGCCCTTCAAGTTCGACGAGCAGCGTGCGCGCGCCCGTCCATTCCGCGCATGCTTCTGCGAGCGCGGTCAGGAGCACTTCGACGATCTGCGTGTGATAAGCGCGCGGCACGGCCTGCAACAGCGCGCGCGTCTCCGCCACGCTCAACTCGACGCCGACCGTGCGCGCCGAGCCTTCGACGTTCGCGCCCGCCGGTTCGTCAACCGGCAACGGCTGCACGTTCACGTCCGCGAGGCGTGCCCAATACTTCGCCTCATCGCTTAAGTCGGCCCCGCGCGCGTATTCGTCAAGCAGTTGCGCCCAAGTCGTGAACGGCGTGGTGCGCGGCAGCGGTTCAGGCTCCGCGCCGGCCGCCAGCCGACGATAAGCTTGCTCCAAATCCGCCAGCAGGATGCGCCACGAGACGCCGTCAATCACCAGATGGTGAGCGACGACAAGCAGGCGTTGCGGCCGGTCAGGCCCCAACTCGAACAGCACGGCGCGCAACACGGGGCCGCGCGTGAAATCAAGCTGCGTCTGGGTCTCGGCCGCTGTCTGCTCGATGGCCGCGCGCTGCTCAACTTCGTCGGCGCGCGTGAGATCAACAAGCTGGAGCGGCGCGGCCGTCGCGTCATGCGGCGCGACCGTTTGTTGCCAACGTCCGTCCGTCTCGTTGAAGCGCAAGCGCAGGCTGTCGTGCTGCGCAAAGAGATGCGCGACGGCCTGTGCGAGCGGTGCAAAGTCCAGGCGTGCGCGCGGCGCGAGCAGAAGCGCCATGTTCCAATGGTGCGGCGCGGGGAAGTCCTGCGCGAAGAACCACTGTTGAATGGGCGTGAGCGGCGCGGGGGCGTCGGGGTCGCGCTGCACGGTGGCGACCGGATGGGCTGTCTGCCCGGCGACGCGGAGCAGACCCGCGACGGTCGGGTGTTCAAAGACCTGACGCGGCGCGATGTGAATGCCGGCCTGTTGCGCGCGCGCGATCATCCGGATGCTTAAGATCGAGTCGCCGCCCAACTCAAAGAAGTTGTCGTTTAGCCCGACGCGCTCGACCTTGAGGATGTCGGCCCAGATGGCGCAGAGTTGCCGCTCGGCCGCACTGTGCGGCGCGACGAAACTTTCAGCGGGCGCGGCGCGCATCATCTCAGGGGCGGGCAGGGCACGGCGGTCTAGTTTGCCGCTCGGCGTCAGCGGCAGTTCCGCGAGCGTGACGAAGGCGGCGGGCAGCATGTGAGCGGGCAGGCGTGCGGCCAGAAATTCGCGCAGTTCGCGCGTCGTCGGCTGAGCGTCGCCGCGCGGCACGACGTAAGCGATCAGACGCGTCTGCCGGCCTTCGGTGTGCGCGCCGACGACCGCCGCCGCCACGCGCGCGTGCTGCCGGAGCGCCGCCTCGATCTCGCCCAACTCGATGCGATAGCCACGCACTTTCACCTGATCGTCGGCGCGGCCGAGAAACTCTATCTGCCCGTCCGCGCGGAAGCGCGCGAGGTCGCCCGTCTGATAGAGCCTTGCGCCGGGCACAGTGGCGAAAGGATCGGGGCTGAAGCGTTCGGCCGTCAGGTCAGGCCCGTTGAGATAGCCGCGCGCCAGCCCCGCGCCGCCGATGTAGAGTTCGCCGCGCACGCCGGCGGGCACGGGTTCGCGGGCGGCGCTCAACACGTAAGCGCGCGCGTGCGGGATGGGCCGGCCGATGGGCACGTTGTCGTCGTTGGCGGCGGGCGGGCGCGACAGGTCGCAGCTTGTCGCCACGATGGTCGTCTCGGTCGGGCCGTAGGTATTGACCAGCCGGATGCGCCCGCCGGTGCGTTCGTGCCACGCGCGCAAGGGTTCTCGCTGCGCCTGCTCGCCGCCGATGATGACGAGGCGCAGGTGCGGGAGTTGCGCCCAATCGTCGGGCGTGAGCGCTGCGGCCAATTCGTGCCAGAAGGCGGTCGGCAGATCAAGCACGGTGATCGCTTCGGCGCGGCAGAAGGCGATGAAGGCCGCATGCGCTGATTGCGCCGCCGGCGGACAGTGGACGAGCGTCGCGCCGGTTATGAGCGCCGGATAAATCTCTTCCGCGCTCGCGTCGAAACTGTAAGAGGCGAACTGTAAGACGCGGTCGTGCGCCCCGGTCTCGTACTGCCGCGCGGCGATCTGCGTGTAGCTTGCGAGCGAGCCATGACTGACCATGACGCCTTTCGGTCGCCCCGTCGAGCCGGAGGTGTAGATCACGTAGGCGAGATTGGCCGGCGCGACGCGCACCTGTGGCGCGTCGGTGCGTGCTTGTGCGATGGCGGGCCAGTCCGCGTCGAGGCGGATCACTTCGGCATCGTGCGCGGGGCTGGCGGCGGCAAGCGCGGCTTCGGTGAGCAGCACACGCGCGCCCGAATCCGCGAGCATGTAGGCGAGTCGTTCGGCCGGATAAGCCGGGTCGAGCGGGACATAAGCGCCGCCCGCTTTCAAGACGGCGAGCATGCCGACCAGCATCTCGCTCGAACGATTGACGCAGAGGCCGACGGGCACGTCGGGGCCGACGCCGCGCGCGCGTAAGGTATGCGCCAACTGGTTGGCTCGCGCGTCGAGTTCCGCATAGCTGAGTTCGGCATCGCCAACGCGCACGGCCGTCTGCTGCGACGCACGCGCGGCCTGCTGCGCGAACAACTCGTGGACAAGCGGCGCGTCCGTTGGTTGATTAACTGATGCGGCGGGCGCGCTCCATTCGTCGAGCAGTTGTCGGCGCTCGTGTGGTGTCAGGATGGCGAGGTGGTCGAGGCGCTGTTGCGGGTCGGCGGCAAGGGCGGCGAGCAGCACGTGGAAGCGTTCGCTGAGTCGCGCGATGGTCGCGGCGTCGAAGAGATCGGTGTTGTACTCGAACGCCGCAGCCAGTTCACCGCCGACTTCGGCCATCGTCAGCGCAAGGTCGAATTGCGCGACGGGTTGCGCGAGCGCCATTGATTCAAACTTCAGCCCGCCGAGTTCGAGCCGCGCGCCCGCCGTGCCGAGCGCAAACGCGGCGAGGCCCTCGTCCGTCAGCAGGTGCGCGCGCTGCAACGTGAACATCGCTTGAAAGAGGGGCGAGCGGCTTGGGTCGCGCTGCGGTTGCAAGTGCTTGACGAGCAGGTCGAAGGGATAGTCCTGATGCGCGAAGGCGGCTAAGACCGTGCGGCGCACCCCGGCGAGAAACTCTGCGAAGGTCAGCCGGCCCGAAAGCGGCGCGCGCAGCACTACGGGGTTGACGAAGTAGCCGACGCCGCCGGCCGTCTCTACGGAGTTGCGCCCCGATGTGGGCGTGCCGATGAGTAGGTCGTCCTGGCCTGTGTGGCGGTAGAGAAGCGTCTGGAAGGCCGCCAGAAGCGTCATGTAGAGCGTCGCGCCGTGTGCGCGGCTCAGGGCTTTGAGGCGGTCGGTCAACTCCGGGCTAAGCCGCAGGTGCAGGGTCGCGCCCGCGTAGGTTTGGACGGGCGGGCGGGGGCGGTCGGTGGGCAATTCCAGCACGGGCAGATCGCCCGCGAGTTGCTGCTGCCAGTAGGCGAGATGCTGCGCGCCCGCGTCGCTTGCGAGCAGCGCGCGTTGCCGTGCGGCAAAGACGGTGAGCGGCGTGCTCGCGTCCGGCAGTTCGACGCTTGCGCCGGTCGTCTCGGCGCGATAGAGGCTGCCCAACTCGTGCATGAGCACGGCGAGCGACCAGAAGTCGGCGATGATGTGGTGCGCGACGAGGTGGAGCACGTGTTCATGCGCGGCGCGCTTCAGGAGCGTGACGCGCAGCAAAGGGCCGCGCTCAAGATCAAACGGTCGCTCTGTCTCAGCGCGCAGGCGCGCGGCGAGCGTCGCGTCAGACCAATGCGCGGCGTCTTCGGTGAGGAAGTAAACCTCCTGTTGCTCCGCCACCTGCTGCACGGGTTGACCCGCAACTGCGGGGAAGGTGGTGCGGAGCGCAGCGTGGCGCTCCGTCAGTCGTTGGAAGACGCGGCGGAGCGCGGCCGTGTCGCACGCGCCGTGCAGCTTGAGCGCGACCGCGATGTGATAAGCCGCGCTCTCAGGCGCAAGCCGGTGCAGAAACCAGAGCGCCTGTTGCCCGTGCGTGAGCAACTGTGTGCTGTCGGCAGCTTGGGCCGCACCGGGAACAACGGGCAACGTATCTTGCGCGGCGCGTTGGGCGAGCAACTGCTCGGTGAGTTGGGCGAGCGTCTGCTCTTGGAGCAAATCCGTGAGCGATAGGCTGACGCCGAGGCCGGTCTCAAAGCGGTGCGTGAGTTCGAGCGCCTGCAAGGAATCGAGGGCGTAGGCGCACAGGGGGCGGTCGTCTGCGATCTCCTCGGGGGCGAGCCGTAGTTGCGCGGCCAGTTGCGCGCGCAGCCAATCCGTGACGGCCGGTTCGCTCCAATCGAGCGGCGCAGGCGTTAACTCCGGCAACTGTTCGTCGTCGTCATCTTCGACCGCGTGCCACTCCGCGACCGGCTGGAATGCGCCCGCGAGGAACATCTGGCGACAGGCGGCGCGCTGCACTTTGCCGCTTGAAGTCTTGGGCACGCTGCCGGGTTTGAGCAGCAGGATCGCGGTGGGCTGCACCTCGAACTCTTCAGCCACGCGCGCGCGGATACGCTCGACGATAGAACTTATCTCGGTCGTGCGCCGATCTTCCAACTCCTGTAGGACGACGAGTTGTTCCGCGCCCGCGCCTTCGACCGAGAAGGCCGCCGCGCCGCCCGGCCGCAGCGCCGCGTGCGCCTGTTCGACGCTTCGTTCGATGTCCTGCGGGTAATGGTTGCGCCCGCGAATGATGATGAGGTCTTTGCGGCGACCCGTGATGAATAGCTCGCCGTCATGGATGAAACCCAGATCGCCGGTGCGTAAGAACGGCCCCTCGTCCGTGTCCGCGAGGCGCGCGTGGAAAGTTTGCGCCGTCTCGTCCGCGCGCTGCCAATAGCCCGCCGCGACGCCGGGCCCGCGCACCCACACCTCGCCGATGCTGTCCGGCGCAACGCGCCGCCGCGCCTCCGGTTCGACGATGGAGACCTCTGTGCCAGCCGGCGCGCGGCCTGCGCCGACCAGCGTGCGCGCGGCCGGCGTCGCGTCTGTGGCTAAGACGACGCGGTGCTGTGCGAGTGCGCTCGCGTCCACGTCGAGGTAGACGGGGCCTGCGTCGCGTTCGCCGCCGGAGACTTTGAGCGTGGCTTCGGCGAGACCGTAAGCCGGATAGAAAACGCGTTCGCGGAAGCCGCAGGGAGCAAAGGCGGCGGCGAAGCGTTTGAGCGTGTCGGCGTGAACAGGCTCCGCGCCGTTGTAGGCGACGGCCCAACTGCCGAGATTGAGCGCCGCGCGTTGTGCGGGCGGGATGCGGCGCACGCATAGGTCGTAGGCGAAATTAGGCCCGCCCGTGTGCGTCACTTGAAAACGCGTGACGGCTTCGAGCCAGCAGGCGGGTCTTTGCAGGAAGGACGTGGGCGGCATCAGTATGCCGGTGAAGCCGCCGTAGAGCGGCTGGATGATGCCGTCGATCAGCCCCATGTCGTGGAAGTGCGGCAACCATGAGAGCGCGACGCTTGCCTTTGTGTGCGCGAAGCCCTGATGTATGTCGGCGGAATTGTGCAGCACGTTGGCGTGCGTGACCATGACGCCTTTCGGCAGCGCGGTCGAGCCGGAAGTGTATTGCAGATAGGCAAGGTCGTCGCCGCGCACGACGGCCGGCGTGAACAGTTCCGTCGCGTCGGCCATGTCGGCCGCTGGCTCGTCGGTAGCGATCAGGCTCAGTTGCGCGAGTTGCGGCGACTGTGCGAGCGCAGCTTGCGTGCGCGCGAACAGGGACTTGGTGGTGAGCGCAAAGTGGGCCTGCGCGTCGGCCGCCATCGCTTCGAGGCGCGCGAGGTTGCGGTTGGCGCGCGGCGGATAGGCGGGGACGGCGACCACGCCCGCGTAGAGACAGCCGAAGAAGGCCACGACGTATTCAAGCCCGGCCGGGTAGAGCAAAAGCGCCCGCGCACCCGGCGCGGCGCGTGTGCGCAGGAGGTGTGCGGCGAGGGCGCGCGCCCGCCGGTCAAGTTCGCCGCACGTGATCGAGACCGCTTCCGCCCGGCTATCGGCGAGAAAGAGATAGGCGGTGCGGCCCGGCTCATGTTCACTGCGGGCGCGCAGCAGTTCGACGAGCGTTGTGGGGCACGTCGCCGGTGCGTCGAAATTGTCGGAGCGCATCGTCTTCATATTAGTCGGGCTGCAAGGCTTTTCGCCCGTTTCGCGCGGTTCACACGACAGCGCAGGGCGAATATGCCCGGCGGCGGCGGCAACCGGGCCGCACGCTTGCTCTCATCCGAACGGCAACTCGGGCGCGCGTGTCCATCAAATCTTCACGCCAACGCTTCGCGGGGCGCAGAGTGTGCTGAATTACGTGAAGAATGTTAGAAGGGTTATTGCCAAAAGCTGACAGTTCAGACCGCCCACACAGAAGTCGTACTTAATACCACAACAACGAATGCTACTGCCAGCGTGAGCGCCACGTGTGGCTGAAGACAGGTAGAGTGAGCAAGCGCCGCCCGGCACTCGTGTGGGCGGGCGGCGAGCGGGCGGCAGTGTGAAAGTGTGGCTGTGCGCTAGAGCGCGCCGGCGCGGGCGCGCAGATAAAGTTTCGACTTCTGCCGTTTGTGCCAACGCTCGGCGAAGTAGCGTTCGATGGCGTTGACGAGCGGCGGCAGCAGCGTGCCCCGCTCACTGCCCAGCACGCTGTAGCGCGGACGCGCAGCCGCGAGCGACAGACTGGCCGTCGGACGCGCTTTGATGAGTCCCTTGTTCAACTGCGCGCGCTCGGCCGCCTGCCGCGCCAGTTCAGCCCACGTGAGCGCGCCCTGATTCGCCAGATGCCAGATGCCACACTCGCCGTCAATCAACAGATCGAGGCTCGCGTTGACAAGGTCGGGCACGTAGGTGGGCGACACGACGGCGTCGCTCGCAGCGAGAAACGGGCGACCGGCGGCGAGCGTCTCAAGCAGCACCGTGATGAAATTATATTCGTCCCAGGGGCCGAAGAAGGCGCTGGTACGGATGACGAGCGCGGTGGGCAGCGCGGCGAGCACGCGCTGCTCCGCCTCAGCCTTCGTCGCGCCATAGACGTTGAGCGGGCAGACCGCGTCGCCCTCGACGTAAGGGGCCTGTTTCAATCCGTCGAAGACGAGATCGGACGAGAAGGTCAGGAGCGCAGCATCGTGGCGCGCGCACGCTGCGGCGAGCAGGGCGGGGCCGTCCGCGTTCGCGCGCCGACACGCATCAGGTTCGCGCTCGGCGTCGTCCACGCGCACGTACCCGGCCGTGTTGACGACCGCCCAAGGTTTGAACTCGACGAGGGCCGCCTCGATGGCGGCGCTGTCCGTGATCTCCAACTGCCGGCGCGTGAGCAGGTGATAGGGCAACCCGCGTGTGTGGCACAGTTGGCCGAAGGCGTAGCCGAGCGTGCCGGTCGCGCCCGTGATAAGAAGCGGGCGCGGCGCTTGACCGGTGGCCGGGCGGGCAACCTGCTGCGCCGGTGTGGCCGCGAGCGGGCGTTCGTGCTGCGGCAGATAGAGCAGACGGTCGAGTCGCTGCCACCAGCCCGGCGCGGCGAGCACTGGATGTTGATAGTTTGTGCCGTCGGCGAGTGCGCGGAGCATGGGCGCGAGCGCGGTCGGGCGTGGGCGCGGCGCGCGCAGGTCGAAGACGCCCGGCTCGTAATAGCCGTTGGCGCAGGTGACGACGTGATCCCAATCGAAGATGCCGAGCATGGCCCAGGCGGTGACGGCGCGCATGTCCACGCCCTCCGAGCGCAGCCCGCAGGCCACATCCCAGACCTGTTTGAACCAGCGCATCTGCTCCTCGCGCGTGCAACCCAGATGCGCTTCGGTCACGGCTAACGGCAGACCGTAGCGCGCCCACGCTTCATGCAGGAGACGGCGCGGGCCTGTCAGTCCTTCGGCCAGCACGCGCACCGCTTCCACGTCGGCGTAGATGTGCCGACGATTGCCGCCGTGCGTGTGCAGGGGATAGCGTTCCAGTCGCTCGTCTAAGAAACGCTCGCTTGTGACGTAGTAGTTTAGCCCGATGATGTCGGGCGGGCAGACGTTGTGTGTGAACCATGCAAGCTCATCGGCACTGATGCCGGCCGCACGGAAATAGCCCCAGAGTGGATGCGTCGCGTCAACGCGCCCGCAGAGCAGATCGAAGGTGAGCCAGCGGCGTTCGTTCTCGAAGTCCGCCTGATAGCGGAGCATGCGCGTGCTGTGCGTCTTTCCCAGATCGTCGGTCTGGACGAGTTGCGCCGCAGGGTTGACGGCGCGGATCGCGCGCATGCTGAGCACGACCGCGCGGCACTGGTTGATGAGCGCACGCGCAAACGTCAGATCGTCGCGCCCGTGCGGATACCAGTGGCCGTATAGCCCGCTGAAGCGCGCCGTCGTTAGCGGCTCGTTAACCGGCGTGTAGGCGTCCACCCAAGGGTAGCGCGCCGCCACCGCGCCCGCGTACTCCGCTAACTTGGCGGCGAAGTCCGCGTCGAGCAGCGACGTATGACGCGGGCCTGAGCCATGATGCACGAGTCCGACGATGGGCCGGATGCCCAGTGCGCGTAAGCGTTCAAGCCGCTCGTCAGCCCAACGCCAGTCGGCCCGCGCGACGCCGTCCGGCGCAGTCCGCTCCCACAATACGGGGTAGCGCAGCGCACGCACACCAGTCGCGGCCAGTTGCGCCAAATCTTCGATACGCGCGTCATGACCGCTCCGCTCAAGTTGATCGAAGTACACGTCGCCCACGCGGTTAACGGTACACTCGACGCCGCCCCAGAGTTCGACACGTCCCGTATCTGTGCCCCCATTGCTCGTCATTAGATAATACTCCCCAGCCCGCTTCCGCCCGCAGGCTATAAACTCTATGTGTAACTAAAGTGTAACAGTATGGAAAACTTCGCCGGCCTCGTCTGTACCCTTACGAACCAAGTGCACCTGACAAAATACCCTACAAAAGACCCGAAAATATGGCGGTAAATACGCACCAAAGGAAAGAGCCGCCCCGGGCACACCGAACGACTATTTGACCAATCGGCTCATTATCAGTAGCAGCCCCCACGTTGCTGCGGATAGTGCGGCGCACGAGGGCGCGGGCGCTCAGTAAAGCTTCAAGGTTGAACAGAAAGTTAGGAGTCAATAGAAGTACACACCCGCGCCGCGCCCCTGTCCTCTCCTGTAGATACCTGCTCCTTGCAACGCGAACGAAAACCTTCTTTTCGCCGCAGAGAGACCGGCCATGAACGCTATCGTCCCCGGCATGAGTCTTGCCCTTGCCATTTGTTTGGCGCTGACCACCTCGCTGCTAGCTGATAAGAGCCGCTCTTGTTGGCCTCACATTAATCTCTGCGTATGAATGACCGCGTGAGACCTAAGTCATCTCATGTTCACGCACGGCTTATCTTTATTTGTGCAACTGCGAAAATGATCCAGCCCCGTCCTCTTGGACTGATGAAGCGTTAGTCCGGCTTATGAACATCGTGCGCGCTGCTCCCGGCAATCGGCACGATTGAATTGATGCGGGCGGCGCACAAATAAGGATTGATAGCTCGAGAAACAGGCGCTTGATTGCGTATTGGAGGCGCATAAGTAGCATGACCAATATCTCTAAGGTAGAAGACCTGCTCCCGCTGCTCGATCGCGATGCGCCGCCGCCGACCGGCGACGACGTGACGCTGCCCGGCCCCTCAACCACGCATTCGAGTCGGCACACGCCGGTCGGAGACTTTGCCATCACGACCAAGACCCACTTTGAACGCACCCCCGACGAAACGTTCCGCGAAGCCACGACCGACCACGCCGGTCGCGTCCGTTTCTACATCCCGCGCGACAAACTCGCCAGTCAGGCCGGCGTGAAAGTGGTCGAGACCACGCAGTTGAATCTAGACACGGATCGGGAAACCACGAGTACGAGGCGCACTGCTGTGGCTGAAGCGCGCCCTGATTTCTATTTTCGTGTCACGCGCCCGGACGGCTCGACGGTGGATACCTTGGCCCTGACCACAGGGTTCTTCAGAAATTTCCAGTCGGCGCGCATCGGCACGCCCGCGCATCCACTCACGATCATGTTCGGCGGCGGCGGGCCCGTCGTGCTCGACCCGAACATTCATTAGGGCCGGCTCGGCATATAACTTGATAAGCCGGCAGGACTAAAGCAGTAAGAAATTCCCGCCGAACTGCACGACAAGCAGCCCGCAGCATAGCTACATGCTGCGGGCCGCTCATCGAACTGTGTAGATGTCTTCTGGCCCTTGGCTCGAAGGGTAGGCTGAAATGTAGGCTGCAAAGACAGAAGGGCGCTCCCGGCAGAGCGCCCTTCTGTCTTTTGCTGTCTCAACTCCGCAGGTAGGACTCGAACCTACAACCCTCCGGTTAACAGCCGGATGCTCTGCCATTGAGCTACTGCGGAATGTGTGTGCGGCGAGCTGTCTTGCTGCTTCTTGCGCGCCGGGGAAATTTTTATAGCAGACGGTTCGCGCGAGTGTCAAACGGCGATTTAAGCGCGGCGGAACTCAGAGTCGCCGCTTGCGTGCGGGCGTGAAGTGCGCGATTATCTGTCCCCGCAATTCCAACTTCAGCCAGTCAAACTCACGCGCGTTATGCCTGTCGCGGGCATGACTGAGAAAGGTGTCGTGGATGAATCGTCGAATCACGTCCTGGTACAGTCATAATCTGGGGATGGAGATGCCGGTGGTGGCTTACGGGCACAGCGGCTATCCGCTGCTGATGTTCCCGACGGCGGCGGCCGATTTTCTGGAGTACGAACGCTTCCACCTGATTGACGCGATCCGTCATCACATAGACGCCGGCCGCGTGCGCGCCTACTCGATCAATAGCGTGAACCGGCAGGCGCTCTTAAACGAACAGGCGCACCCGGCCTACAAGGCCGAGATGCTGACGCGTTACGACCGCTACATCACGGACGAGGTCTTGCCGCTCATTCGCAACGACGTGGGCGACATGGGGGCCCGCCCCGTCACGACCGGCGCGAGCCTCGGCGCATTTCTCGCCGCCAACACCTACTTCAAACACCCAGACCTGCTGCGCGGCACGATCCCGATGAGCGGCAGCTATGACGTGCGGCAGTATTTCGACGGCTATCACGACGAGAACGTCTATTTCAACAATCCGATGTCGTATCTGCCGAATCTGGACGACGATTACTATCTGCCGCGCCTGCGCCAAGCCGACTGCATCTACATCCTCACGGGACAGGGGCGCTGGGAAGCGCCGGAACGCAGCCGCCAACTCTCGGACGCGCTCCACAGCAAAGGCATTCCACACGTCCTCGATATGTGGGGCCACGACGTGGATCACGACTGGCCCTGGTGGCGCAAGATGCTCGACCATTATTGCGGGAAGCTGTTCTGGTAAAGCGCTCGGCCGTAAGAGATGAGCAGCAGGTCGCCGGTTGT
>DASVQA010000026.1:0-1621 GCA_036389375.1 Pyrinomonadaceae bacterium
CACGCTGCTCTTCGTCCTCTTCTTCGCGCCCGTCCTGTTCTCGGATTATTTGCTCGCGCCGGGCGACGGCATACTCTATTTCCTGCCGAACTTTTACGCGCGGCGCGTGTTGTGGGACGCGTCCGTGTGGGGCGGGTTTCCGGCGGTGGGCGATTCGCAGTTGATGATGTGGTATCCGCCCGCGCTCGTCTTTTCGTTCCTCAAATCATGGGACGCCTTTCTGCTCTCGGCCTACGTCCTCGCCGCGAGTTTCACTTACGCTTACTGCTACGCGCTGACCCGCTCGCGCTTTGCCGCGACGATTGGCGGCGTCTGCTACGGCATGTGCGGTTTCATCATCGCGCACCTCGGTCACGCCGCGCTCATCCATGCCGCCGCGTGGCTGCCGCTCTTTCTCCTGTCGCTTGAAAAACTGGCGCGTCGCGCAAGCGTCGGGCAAGGCGAAGACTTAGACGGCGAGCCGCCGGAAGACAGCAACGCCGGGGCGCGCGGCGAAGACGCGGGCGACGCGCGACGCGAAGGCGCGCATCGCAGGCGGGGCGCGCGTGGGCGCAGCTTCTGGTACGCGGCGGGTGCGGCGAGCGCCGGGTGTTGTGCGCTTGCGGGGCATCCGCAAATCTTCGTCTACATGCTCGCGCTCGGCGGCGCGTACGCGCTCGTGCGCGGGTGGCGTGCGGGCGCGCGTTGGCATTACTACTTCGTGTGTGCGCTGCTCGTCTCGAACGGGACGGGGCTTGCGGCCATTCAGTTGTTACCGACGGCGGAACTCGCCGCCGCGAGTTTGCGCGCATCGCTCGGCTTCGCAGAGTTTGTGTCTTACGCGCTGCCGCTCAGGCAGACGCCCATGCTGCTCTTTCCTTATCTCTACGGCGGCTCGCCCGGCACGCTCTACGACCTGCCCTACTTCGGCGCGTGGGGTTCGGAGGCGGGCGGTTGGGGCGCGGGCGAACTGAGCGGCTACCTCGGCTTGCTGCCGCTGCTGCTGGCATCAATCGGATTCTTCGCCACAGGGCGACGCGGGCTGGCGTGGTTCTGGCTCGCCGTTTGCGCCGTCGCCTTCCTGCTCGCGCTCGGCGACGCGACGCCGCTTGCGCGTCTCACTTATCAATTGCCCTTCATCAACAAGTTTCGCGTGCCCGCGCGCCACTTCATGGAACTATCGTTCGGCGCGAGCGTGCTGGCCGCGCTCGGCGCACACGCCGTTTCGGAGAAAGCGGCGTCGGGTCGTCTGTTCAAACGCACGCTCGTCGGCGCGGCCTGCGTGATGCTCGCTTGCCTCTCTGCCGTCGTCGTGTTGACGGAGCAAATACTCGCGTCTGCGACCGAGCCGTTGCGGCGTCCGCTCAGTTTTCTGCCGTGGGCGAACCCGGCGACGGGCGTGCCGCTCGCCGTGCTCATAGCGGGCGCGGGCGCGCTCATCTACTGGCGCAGGCTGCCGCAATCAATTGCGCGTCGCGCGCTCGTTGTCGCCGTGCTCGTGCTCGACCTCGCCACCTTCACGTGGTTTTATGAATGGCACTACGGGCCGCCCTACAAAGTTTTTCAATCGCCTCCGCGCGCCGCCGTCGGCTTGCGCGACGAACTCGCGGCGACGCACGAGCGTCTGCTGCCCGTGCGCGGC
>DASVQA010000027.1:0-6742 GCA_036389375.1 Pyrinomonadaceae bacterium
CGCCGCCGGGTAAACCGCGCGCCCTCAATTGTGAACCGCAGGCGACAATAGGCTAAACGCCTTTCATCGCTTCACTTCACCACGCAAAACAAATAACCGCAGCACGAATCGAACGCGTTGCTTTGTCGCCGCCGGTTGTCAATGCGCTTGTGCGCTCGGCGTGCGGAGCCGCGTGTTTGCTGGCTTTCGACGCGCGGGGCGCGTGTGGCACGCGCCTTGTCATAGGGAAAGCGTCCGTCGTCGTCGAAGGTTGTGGCAACTGTCGGCGCGAAGGGCGGAAGGGAAGCTTGACAGGATGAAAACCGCACTCACGAAAACGTTCTTTGCCTGCGCCGCGCTATTGCTCGTCGTGCCATTCGTCGGCCTTGCGCTGATGGTAGGCACGCGCGCCATGGCCGTCACGGGTGGCGCGCGCGGCGGCTGGCTGCTCATTGCTTTGGCCATCGGCAGCACGCTCGTGAGCGGTGCGCGCGGTGCGCGTCTGCGGCTCAGCCCGCAGCCGGCACATGCCTTCACCGGGCGGCGCGCAGTTCTCAAGCACTTCGGTTACTGAAACTGCAACGACCCACAACTTTCTGCACTAAGGAGCAAACGACCATGATTAAGAAGTTCTTCCGCGACGAGACCGGGCTGGAATTGTCCGAGTACGCCGTCGCCGCCGCGCTGGTGGCGCTCGCCGTCATCACCGCGTTCACCACGCTCGGCACCAACATCGGCACGAAGATCACCAACTTGGCCGGCAAGATCGGGCCGTAATGCCCCGACCTCGACGCCAGTCCGCAACGACTGCCAACTCTTAGATCGAAGGAGCAACGACAATGATCAAGCAATTCTGGCGCGATGAGACCGGGTTGGAACTCTCCGAGTATGCGGTGGCTGCCGCGCTCGTGGCGCTCGCCGTCATCACCGCCTTCACCACGCTCGGCACGAACATCGGCTCGAAGATCAACAACCTCGCGTCGAAGGTCTCGACCACGCCTTAATCGGCAACCGGGCAAGCATAAGGAGAGGCAAGGATGTTCAGACGCTTCCTGCAAGACGACACAGGGTTGGAACTCTCCGAGTACGCCGTTGCTGCGGCGCTGGTCGCTCTCGCGGTCATCACCGCTTTCACCACGCTCGGCACGAACATCGGGGCGAAGATCAACAACCTCGCTTCCAGCATCAACACTCCCTGACCCGACACGGACGCGGCGCGCTCGTCCCCCCTGCTGACCGCAGACAGGCGAGCGCGCCGTTAGTTCAAAAAGGGCCGGTTCAAGGTTTTAAGTTCGACTGCAAAATTCAGATAACGAATTACAGCTAACCAATCATGCAGGGTTCATACGCCATCATTCATAGTGCGCTCTTAATCCCGCTCGCGGTCGTTATCACTTACTACGACGCCCGCTATCGTCGGATTCCGAACCCGTTCGTACTTGCCGCGCTCGCGGGCGGACTCATCATCAACACGCTCTTACAAGGTCTGCCCGGCATCGTCGTCAGCGTCGAAGGCTGTCTGCTGGCGTTCGCGCTGATGCTCGTGCTGCACGTCTTCGGCGCGATGGGCGCGGGCGACGTGAAACTGTTCGCGGCCATCGGCGCGGTGCTCGGCGTGCAACTCGTCCTGCCGACCTTTCTGGTGGTTGTGCTGACGGGCGGGCTGCTCGGCGTCTACACGATGGTGCGCGCCGGACTGGTGCGGACGACGCTCCTGCGCGTCGCACAGATTTTCATGGGGCTGCTGCCCGGTTGGGAGATGCCGCGCTTCGCCGTGCCGCAGGAGCGGCAACACACGATCCCCTACGGCGTCGCCATCACCTTCGGCAGTCTGATCTCGCTCGCCATCTTCCGTGTGTGACGGAAGCTGCCGGGGTGGGCACAAAGGGCGCGGCGGCTGTTGGCTGACCCGGCACAGCGGTCGGACGTGATTCACCTACGCGATTGGAGAAACTAAAACATCATGCGAAACAAACGTTTAATGTTCGTGCTGGCCGGCGCGGTCGTCTTCGGCTTAGTGGCCGCCGCCTCCGTGAGCCGCTACCTGTCGAGCGCGCAGGCGTACACGCGCAATCTCAATAACGTCGTCGTGGCTAAGGTGGACATCCCCGCCGGCACGAAGGTGATCGCCGAACAGCTTGAGACCGTCCAGTATCCGAGCAACGCGATGCCGAACGGCGTGTTCGAGTCGCCCGACAAACTGGTGGGGCGCGTCGCCATCGTGGCCGTCGCGCAGCGCGAACCGGTGACGGACTACAAACTCGCGCCGGAAGGCTCGGCCGGCGGTTTGTCGGCCGTCATCCCGGAAGGCTATCGCGCGATGACGGTGAAGGTGGACGACGTGGTGGGCATCTCCGGTTTCATTATGCCGGGCGCGCTCGTGGACGTGGTCGTCGTGATCAATCCGACCGAGCAGCAGCAGAATCCGATCTCGAAGATCGTCTTGCAGAACATCAAGGTGCTCGCCAACGGGCAGAACATAGACCGCCCGAAGAACGACCGCGAGCCTGAGAGCGTCAAGGCCGTCACGCTGCAAGTCATGCCCGAACAGGCCGAGAAACTGGCGCTCGCGGCGACCGAGGGCAAACTGCAACTCGTCATGCGCAACGGCGTCGATCAGGGCGACGAGCAGACGCAGGGCGTGGACAAACGCACGCTGCTCGGCGGCGAGCGGGCCGCGCCCGTGCCCGACCCCGGCTCGCTCAAGAGCGAGCAGCCGAAACCCGCGCAGCCTGTTGCGCGCCGCGCCATGAGTTTTGCGCCCGTGCGCGAAACCGTTAAGCCCGCGCCGCCGGTCGCTGCCCCCGCCGCACCCGCGCCGCCGCGCGCCTCCGTCGAAGTGATCGAGGGCGCGAAAAAGCGCAGCGTAGATTTTCCGTGAGGGAAGTAGTCAGTAGTCAAGAGCCAGTCGTCAGGAGAAGACGCACTGGCACTAAGCACTGCTGACGATGAACGCACAACTATCCCGCGCAAAGACCTACTGACTACCGACTACTGGCTACTGACTACTGAAGGAGAACATCATGCAGACCCGTCGCCTAATCCCCCTGTTCGTCGCGCTGCTGGCGTGCGCGGGCATCATGTTTGCCGCGCCGGTGGGCGCGCACGCGCAGGAAGTCTCCGTGCGCGCGTCGTTTGCTGCGCCGCCGAAAGAGCCGATTGCCATTAACGTGCTCGTCGGGCAGTCGCGCGTGATCAATTTCGATAAAGCCATCGGCCGCTTCTCGGTCTCGAACCCCGACGTGGCCGAAGCCGTGCTGGTTGCGCCCGATCAGGTGCTCGTCAACGGCAAGGCGTTCGGGCAGGTCAACTTCATCGCGTGGGAGAAGGAGAAGGGGCAGTTCGTCGTCTTCGACGTGTTCGTGCGCGCCAATCTTTCGCTCATCGACTCGCAGATTCATGCGCTGTTCCCGAAAGACGACATCCGTCTCAGTCAGGCCAACGGCTCGGTCGTGCTCTCCGGCAACGTCTCGAATCCGCTCGTCGCGGCGCAGGCGGAACAGGTCGTGAAGGCCGCCGGCTTTCAGACGGTGAACATGCTCGGCACGCCGGTGAAGGGCATCGCGCAGGTGCAGCTTCAGGTGCGCGTAGCGGAAGTGAGCCGCAATCGTCTGCGCGAGTACGGCACGTCGTTTATGACCGGCAAGGACGGCACGGCGACCTACACGAACAGCGGCAACGGGCCGAGCAACCTGTCGGATTTCAACTCGCCGACGCACCTGATCGAGAGCGCCGTCTCGCCCGCGCTCAACGTGTTCTTTCTGAACAACCCGGCGGGCATCGCGGCGATGCTGCGCGCCGTCCGGCAGACGGGCGCGATCCGCAGTTTGGCGGAGCCGAACCTGATCGCAATGGACGGGCAGCAGGCCAGTTTCCTCGCGGGCGGCGAATTCCCGATCCCCGTCGTGCAGAGCGGCGCGGATCGCAACACGGTCACGGTTGTCTTCAAGGAGTACGGCATACGCTTGAACTTCAAGCCGACGATCTTAGACGAAGACCACATCCGGCTTGAGCTTGAGCCTGAAGTTTCGACGATTGATTTCTCGAACGGCGTCAAGTTTGACGGCTTCGTGATCCCGGCTTTGAAGACGCGGCGCGCCAAGACCGGCGTCGAGTTGCGCGACGGGCAATCGTTCGCGCTCGCGGGTCTCTTGGACAACAACGAGATTCAGACCTTCTCGAAGATTCCGGTCATCAGCGAAGTGCCGATTCTCGGCAACCTGTTCAAGTCGAAGTCGTTCCAGAAGAACGAGACCGAGTTGATGTTCATCATCACGGCGCAACTCGTCCGCCCCGTCAGCCCGGACGACATTCCGACGATGCGCGGCATTGATGGGTTGAAGAAAGCCTCGCCGCTCGGCGTCGAACCGAAGGGCGAGGGCAT
Source organism: Pyrinomonadaceae bacterium (assembly GCA_036389375.1). Lineage (GTDB taxonomy): Bacteria > Acidobacteriota > Blastocatellia > Pyrinomonadales > Pyrinomonadaceae > QHXQ01. The sequence goes on from DASVQA010000027.1 coordinate 4,364, forward strand.
CAAGGGCGCAAGCGGCTATTCGTCGGGCGCAACCGGCGCAGGCGATGCCGACAAACAGGAAGAGAAGCAGACGGATGCGCCCAAGACCGACACGCAGAAGACCGACGCGACGAGCGGCGCTGCCGAGCAGATGAGCGGTGGGCCGAAGACGAACGCGCCCGCGCCGCTGCCGCAAGCCGCAACGCAGTTGAGCCTCGCGCAAATCCCGCCCGTCACGTTGCCCGTGCGCAAACACTGACGCCCGATTGCAGTGGCGAGGCGGTGCGTCCGCGCCCGCCTCGTCACGCTGCTTACTTTCAGTTACGCCTGCTGGCGATCAAGGAGCACCCGAAGCGATGAAGCAGACAGGCAGACAACAGCCAACAGCCAAGCGCCGCCGCGAGCGCGGTTCGGTGCTCGCCGTCAGCGCCTTTGGCATGCTCTCTTTCCTCCTCGCCACGGGCATGTGCGTGGACATCAGCCACTTCTATCTCGTCAAGACCGAGTTGCAGAACGCGGCCGACGCCGCCGCACTCGCCGCCGCTTCCGCCCTCAACTCGAAGGACGGCGGCATCGTGCGCGCCGCCGATCTCGCGCAGACCGCGATGAACAACGCCGAGTTCAATAAACAGGCCGTCACGATCCCGCGTGCCAACGTCGTGTTCGCGCGCAATCTGGACGGCCCTTACGTCAACGAGACGAGCGCCAAAGCGGACGCGCTGAACATACGCTTCGTCAAAGTCACCGTGCCGCAGACCGCCGTGCGCACGACCTTCGCCGCGCCCGTCCTCGGCGCGACGCGCAACATTACGGCCGACGCGGTCGCCGGCATGTCCGTTCCGCTCAATAACGTCTGCGACTACATCCCCGTCACGGCGATTGATGCCGACACGGTCTATTTTCAGGCGGGCAACCTCTACACGATTCGCCGCGCGCCGGGCACGGGCGTCTCGCCGGGCGACTACCAGATTCTCGCCATTGACGGCGCTGGCGGCAGCGACGACCGCATCGGCCTCGGCCAAGGTGTGCGCAACTGCGTGGGCGCTGGCTCTTATGTCAAGACCAAGCCCGGCGTCACCTCGGGCGACGTGCGGCAAGGTCTCAACACGCGCTTCGGCGACTACGCGGCCGGTCTTGACCCGGCGGATTTTCCGCCCGACGAGAACGTGAAAGAGAACATCAACTACGCGCAGTATCTCGACGCGCAGAAGGCGCTCGACGCGCAGCAGACACCGAACAGCAATATCTATCAGCCGCCCACACGCGGCGCGGGCGTGCGCAATCGCCGCGTCGTGCTGATCCCCATCGTGCGCGAGAGCGAGTTTGACAACGGGCGCGACATGGTGCGGATTGACCGCTTCGCCGCCTTCTTCCTGCAAACCCGCGTCGGCAACGGCAACGGCGGCGACATACAGGCCGAGTACATCGGTATCCGCCTCGTCACGGGGCGCGGCGGCTACGATCCGAGCGGCGGCACGCCTTCGCCGGAACTGAGCATTCCCGTTATCTACCGCTAAGAGGTGCGCCGCGATGAAAGCCCTACGACAAATGCGACCACACAGCCTGCGCCACCCCGCGCGCCTCTTTCGCGCCGACGAGCGCGGCACACAACTCGTTGAGTTGGCGCTCGTCATGCCGCTGCTCCTGCTACTGCTGGGCGCGACCGCCGAGTTCGGGCGCTTCATGTACACCTATTCGACGCTGGCGAAGGCGACCCGCGCGGGCGCGCGCTACGCCGTCAGCCAGCCGCCGGGCGCGGGCGCGACGGCGACGAAAAACCTCGTCGCCTATGGCAACACCGCCGGCACAGGCAAGCCGGTCGTCACGGGTCTTGACGCCGCCAAAGTCACCGTCACGCCCGTCGTCTTGGCGAACGGCACGACCGACGCCGTCACCGTCCGCATCACGAGCTACACCTATCAACCGATCTTCGATCTCGGCAAGCTGATGAACAAGCCTGCGCTCTCGCTCGCCGTCAACGTCAGCCCAAGCAGCACGATGCACCAGCTTGTACAATGAGCGCGGAGGAAGCGATGAAGCTGACAAATTTCCGACACGACGAACGCGGCGCGGCTCTGGTGGAATTCGCCATCGCCGCGACGGTCTTCCTGACCGTGCTGTTCGGCGTGCTTGAATTGAGCCGCTTGCTCTGGATTCACAACGCCCTGACCGACGCCACGCGGCGCGGCGCACGCTACGCCGTCACGCAGAGCACGAGCGCGGCGGCGAAGACTGCGATCAAGAACCTGACCGTCTATGGCAACGCCGACGGCACGGGCACACCGATGGTGGACGGCTTGACGCCCGATCAAGTCTTCATTGATTACAACGGCTTCGACCTCGCCGCCGGCACAGTCACCGTCCACATCGAAAACTACGACTACAATTTCGTGCTTCCGC
>DASVQA010000028.1:0-4270 GCA_036389375.1 Pyrinomonadaceae bacterium
CTGCTGACACGTCTGCAAGGGCAGCAAGGCGACGCACGCCGCGCCAACATGAGTCCGGGTCTGCCCGGCGACGTGCTCGGCGGCGGCACGCCCACGCCCCCACGCGATCCGCGTGACCCGCCGCCACGCTAGCGCATCACGTCCGGCCGGAAACGACAGGTGCGGCACTACAGCACCAACCAGGCAGCCAGACAAAAAAGTTCGACAAAAAAGTTCGACCAAGAGTTCGATTGACTACTTGCTTCCCCCGGCAAGCATGAAGGGGTGGTGCAGTGTTCAAGCGTACAATTTTGCGGCGCGTCATCATGCTGGGCTGCGCGCTGATGCTCTGCGGCGCGGGCGCGCGCGCGCAACAACAGGCTTCCGGCACTTTGCGCGGGACGGTGTCGGATCAACTCGGCGGGCTGCTCGTCGGCGCAACCGTCACGGCGACGGACGCAACCGGCGTCGAGCGCACGGCGACGACCGACGATGCGGGCAACTACGCCTTCTCCGCGCTCCCGCCCGGTCGCTACACGGTGCATGCCGTCGCGCCCGGCTTCGTGCCCTTCGAGGATACGGCGGTCGAAGTCACGGCGGGCCGGAGCGAGCCGCTCAACATCACGCTCAGCATCGCGGTCGAAGAGGAGACCGTGACGGTGACGGAGGAGGCGGGCGTCTCCACCGAACCGGAGAGCAACGTGGGCGCGGTCGTCCTGCGCGGCGCAGACCTCGACACGCTGCCCGACAACCCGGACGATCTCTCCGAAGCCTTGCAGGCGCTCGCCGGCCCCTCGGCCGGCCCCGAAGGCGGCGAACTCTACATTGACGGCTTCACCGGCGGGCGACTGCCGCCTAAAGAGTCGATCCGCGAGATTCGCATCAATCAGAACCCCTTCTCCGCAGAGTTTGATCGGCTCGGCTACGGGCGCATCGAAATTTTCACCAAGCCGGGCACGGACAAACTGCGCGGGCAGGCCGCCTTCAACTTCAACGACGAAAGTTTGAACTCGCGCAACCCGTTTGCGCCCAACCGCGCGCCCTTCCAGACGCGCCGCTTCGGCGGCAACCTGTCCGGCCCCATCGTGCCGAAGAAGGCTTCGTTCTTCCTCGATTTCGAGCGGCGCGAGACGGACGACAACGAAGTGATCAGCGCCTCCGTGCTCGACCCCGCGCTCAACGTCGTGCCCTTCGCGCAGACGCTATTGTCGCCGCGCCGCAACACCACGTTTAGCCCGCGCCTCGACTACCAGTTGAATCCGACCAACACGCTCGTCGCGCGCTACACCTACGAGCGCGACCGGCGCGAGAACTCAGGCGTCGGCGATCTGTCGCTGCCGTCGCGCGCCATCAACAGCACGAACCGGCAGCACACCTTCAACCTGACGGAGACGGCCGTCATCAACCAGAAGGTGATCAACGAGACGCGGTTTCAGTTCATCCACGAGCGCAACCAACAACTCGGCGGCAGCAACGCGCCGACGCTGCGCGTGCTCGAAGCCTTCATCGGCGGCGGCGCGCAATCGTCCGGCGCGACGAACGAGCTAAACCGCTTCGAGTTGTCGAACTACACCTCATGGGTCGTGCGTAACCATTCGCTCAAGGCGGGCGCGCGGCTGCGCGGCGCGAGCATCACCAATCTCTCGCCGCAGAACTTCGCCGGCACAGTCACCTTCGCGGGCGGGAGCGCGCCGCAACTCAACGCGAACAATCAGATCGTGACCGGCGCAGACAGCCAACCCGTCCTCGTTTCAATCTCAAGCATCGAGCGGCTGCGGCGCACGCGCTTCTTTCAGGGGCGCACCAATCCGGCAACGGGCCAGCCCTTCACGCCCGCCGAGATACGCGCGCTCGGCGGCGGCGCAACGCAGTTCTCCATCGCCGGCGGCAACCCGCAGGCGGGCGTCAAGCAGTACGACTTCGGCCCCTTCGTGCAGGACGACTGGCGCGTGCGCCCGAACCTGACCGTCTCTACGGGCTTGCGCTACGAGACGCAGACGAACATCAGCAGCCATTTCAACCTCGCGCCGCGCGTCGCCTTCGCGTGGTCGCCCGCGGCGGCGGCGGGCGGGCGCGGCGCAAGTCGCGCAGCGCTCGTCGTGCGCGGCGGCTTCGGCATCTTCTACACGCGTTTCAACGAGAACCTGACCTTGCAGGCCAATCGCTTCAACGGCACGAACCAGCAGCAGTTCGTCGTCACGACCGCGACGGCGAACGGCACGCAACTGCTCGATCAGGTTCTCTTCGACGCCAACGGCAACGTCTCGAACCTGCCGTCGCTCGCGCAACTCGCGGCCTTCAGCATCGCGCAGACCGTCCGCCGCGTCGCGCCCGATCTGGCCGCGCCCTACACGATGCAGACGGCGCTCAGCGTCGAGAAGCAACTGCCCGCGCGCACCTCTCTGTCCGTCAACTTCATCAATGCGCGCACGCTCCACGTCCTGCGCTCGCGCAACATCAATGCGCCGATCAATGGTGTGCGCCCCTTCGGCGCAGCCGCCGGCAACATCTACGAGTACGAGTCGAGCGGGCGCTTCAACCAGACGCAGTTGATCGTGAGCGCCAACAACCGCTTCAGCCGCAAGTTCTCGATCTTTGCCAACTACACCTTGAATCGCGCGCGCAGCGACACGGACGGCGCAGGCTCGTTCCCCGTCAATCAATTCGATCTGAGCACGGAATACGGCCGCTCGGCGCAGGACATACGCCATCGCCTCTTCATCGGCGGCTCGATCAACGCGCTGCCGTGGGGCGTCAGCCTGAGTCCGTTTATCACGGCCAATTCGGGCCGCCCCTTCAACATCACGACGGGGCGCGACACAAACGGCGATACGCTCTTTACCGAGCGCCCGGCCTTTGCCACCGACCCGACGAAGCCCGGCGTGATCGTGACGCGCTTCGGCACGTTTGATCCGAACCCGGCCGCCGGTCAGACCATCATCCCGCGCAACTTCGGCACGGGGCCCTCTTTCTTCAGCGTCAACCTGCGCGTCAGCAAGTCGTTCGGCTTCGGCGAAGTGCGCGGCGGCCCGGCGGCGCAAGGCGGCGGTCGCGGTGGTGGTCGAGGTGGCGGTGGCGGTGGTCGCGGCGGGGGTGGTCGTGGTGGCGGCCGGGGCGGCGGCGGTCTCGGCGGCGGCACGCAGGGCGGGGGCACGTTTGGCGACGCAGAGCGGACGGAGCGGCGTTACGGGCTAAACGTCTCGGTCAACTTCCAGAACCTGCTCAACCACACGAATCTCGGTCAGCCGATTGGCAACCTTAGCTCGCCGCTCTTTGGGCAATCCATTTCGACGGCGGGTGGCTTCGGTGGCGGCGCGGGCGGGGGCGGCGGCAACCCCGCGGCCGGCAACCGGCGGATCGAGTTATCAATGCGCTTCAGCTTCTGACGAGGCTGCGCTGAGCGGCAAGGTGAACCGTGTCTCATCGAGATTGAAACTGTCGGTCGGGATGCCGAGGTCGGAAAGTTTGAGCAGGTAGCGACAGGCGAGCCGTATGTCGCCGCCCGGCGCGCTGCGCTCGACCATGTAGTAGCGGCAATCCTTTACGCCTTCGAGCACACGGTCGGCGGCCATCAGGCTGTAGATCGAACTCGGCGCAGCCAAGCCCTCATTCGGCGGCTGCGACCAGTAAGCCGCCTCGTTGAGCAGGACGACGAAGCGCGTCCACTCTGCGGTGGAGAGCGGGCGCACAGTCTCCTGCACGGAGCCGTCGAGCGTCAGCCCTTCAACCCAGCAAGCCCGCTCTACGCCGAGTTGTTTGACGGCGAGGAACTGCCGGTCGCCGACGCGCCAGACGCGAATCGCTAACGGCGCAGCCAGCCGGCGCGGCCACAGGAAGCGATACGCCTCGCCCTCACAGTCGTTGAACGCCAGCAGCGACGGCTCGTTCATCAGCGCCAGCAGCCCCGCGTAATCTCTTAACTGGTAACTCGGCACTTCCCGCTCCGTGCGCTCGTATCTCAGCCCGTATCGCTCCGGCGGGAAATAGGCGTGCGTGCAACCCGCGTCGTTCGCACTCAGGGCGAAACAGGGCGGCGCAGCCAGCGCAACGGGCGCATCCTTCACATTCGCCAACCGACCGGGCGCGTGCGCGGCCGACGCCGCGCGGCTCAGCGTCAGCCATGTCATGTTCGCGGCGACGCCGCAGGCGAAAGTGAGAAACGCGATGAGCAGGCGTAAGGCTTGACGACGCATGGTGTAGCGACTCCTTCTGTCAAGGCTTCCGGCGGAGCGGGCCAACCGGGCATTAGACACGCGCGGACGGGCGAATGTTCCCGCTTTTCGCGGGCGCG